>NZ_JBQSXR010000013.1:0-133774 GCF_052378395.1 Brachybacterium sp. AOP29-B2-41 | reverse complement strand
CCCACCCACCGCGGGGGCCCCGCGCCGGTATCATCACCGAGGACCCAGCGCGGAAGGACCGACATGACCCAGACGTTCACGTCACCGATACCCGTTCTCCCGAAGAGAGAGGATGGGCGTCGCGTCCTCCTGAAGCTCTCCGGAGAAGCATTCGGCGGAGGAGCCGTCGGCGTCGATCCCGACGTCGTCGCCCGAGTCGCGGGCGAGATCGCCGAGGGCGTCGCCCAGGGCATCGAGTGCGCCATCGTCGTCGGAGGCGGCAACTTCTTCCGCGGTGCGGAGCTCTCCCAGCGCGGCATGGACCGGCGTCGTGCCGACTACATGGGCATGCTCGGCACCGTGATGAACTGCCTCGCCCTGCAGGACTTCCTGGAGCAGCGAGGAGTCTCCACCCGGGTGCAGACCGCGATCGAGATGGGCCAGGTCGCCGAGCCGTACATCCCGCTGCGCGCAGTCCGCCACCTCCAGAAGGGCCGCGTCGTCATCTTCGGCGCTGGTGCCGGGATGCCGTACTTCTCCACCGACACGGTCGCCGTCCAGCGGGCGCTGGAGATCGGCTGCGAAGAGGTGCTGATGGCGAAGAACGGCGTCGACGGGGTGTACGACTCCGACCCCCGCACGAACCCCGACGCGAAGAAGCTCGATCACGTCACCTACAACGATGCTCTCCAGCGCGGGTTGAAGGTCGTGGACTCCACCGCGTTCAGCCTGTGCATGGACAACGGTCAGCAGATGATGGTCTTCGGACTGGACACGCCCGGGAACATCACCCGTGCAATGCGCGGCGACCGGATCGGCACGGTCGTCACCAAGTGACATCGGCCCGGCGCGACCCGGTGCTTCGAGGCACCGACACGCCGGGAGCTCCGCACCCCGCGGGCCTCGCCCAGGCCCTTGACGGTGCGGGACAATGGACAAGGCAAACCCACTCAGAACTGAGGAGCACCCCGTGAGCGACGACACCCCGAGCATCCTGAAGGACGCCGAGGCCAAGATGAAGAAGTCCGTGGAGGTCACCAAGGACGAGTTCACCGCGATCCGCACCGGTCGGGCGAACGCCGCGATGTTCCAGGGGATCACCGCCGATTACTACGGCGCGCCGACCCCGTTGAACCAGCTGGCCTCGCTCCAGTTCCCGGAAGCCCGCACCGTCATCGTCACCCCGTTCGACAAGACCGCCACGACCGCCATCGAGTCGGCGCTGCGCGAGTCGGACCTCGGCGTGAACCCCACCAACAACGGCGACAACCTGCGCGTGGTCCTGCCGGCCCTCACCGAGGAGCGTCGCAAGGACTACGTCAAGCTCGCCCGGAACAAGGCCGAGGACGGCAAGGTCTCGGTGCGCGGATCCCGCGGGAACGCCAAGAAGGCGATCGAGAAGCTGGTCAAGGACAAGGAGATCGGCGAGGACGAGGGCAGCCGCGCTGAGAAGGAGCTCGAGTCGCTCACCAAGAAGTACATCGAACTGATCGATGAGGCGCTCAGCCTCAAGGAGACCGAGCTCGAGACCGTCTGAGTCGCGTCTCGCGATCTCAGAACTGGTGAATGCAGCCCGTGAGCACTGAACCTGCGCCAGCCCCGGCGATGACCGCCTCGTCCCCGGACGAGGCGGTCATCGCCGTACCTTCCGAGGAGCACGCGAAACGGCGCGGGCCGGGACGCAACCTCCCCGCAGCGATCGCGGTCGGGGTGGGTCTGGGAGCGATCCTGATCGTGGCGGTGTTCGTGCTGCCCCAGGCTTTCCCGGTGGTCGCCGCAGTGGCGATGGTCCTCGCCGTTCTCGAGCTCACCCGTGCCCTCGCCGAGGGCGGGCTGCGGCTCCCACCGACCCCGCTCCTGGTGGGCGTGATCGGGATGGTGGTCTCCACCGTGGTGTTCGGTGCCGAGGGGCTGCTGGTGGCGACCGCTGCCGCGGTCTGCGTGCTGATCCTGTGGCGGGTCAGCGAGTCGATGGGCCTGAGTGCATTGCGCGACGTGGCCGGCGGCGTCTTCGCCCTGGCCTGGGTTCCCTTCCTGGGCTGCTTCCTGCTGCTGCTCTTCGCCCGTGAGCAGGGTCCGATGCTGGTGCTCCTCGCAGTGCTCGGACCGGTCGGCAACGACGTGGGCGGCTATATCGCCGGGGTGCTGTTCGGAAAGCATCCGATGGCACCGAGGATCAGCCCGAAGAAGAGCTGGGAGGGATTCGTCGGATCCCTTCTGCTGGGCACCGCCGCGGTCACCGCCGTCGGGACCCTCGCCCTGGATCTCCCCGTGGAGGTCGGACTCATCATCGGCGCCGTGCTGGTGGTCGTCTCCACCTGCGGAGATCTTGCCCAGTCGCTTCTGAAGCGCGACCTGGGCATCAAGGACATGGGCCATCTGCTGCCCGGCCACGGGGGAGTGCTGGACCGGGTCGACTCGATCCTGCTCGCCGCCCCCACCACCTACGTCATGCTGGAGGTACTGCTGCCATGAAGAACACCGAGAATTCGCCGGAGAAAACCACCGAGAACGGTGCTGGAGGGAAGCCCGCCCCGGAGCCGGTTGCGCTGTCCCGCAATCCCGACCTCTCCCGTGAGGCGATCCCCGGGCAGAAGATCGCTCTGGCTCCTGGCCAGCTGCAGATGAAGCCCGCCCGCCGGGGCAAGCCGCCGGTGCACCTCGCCGACCTCACGCTCGCCGAGCGCGTCGAGGCAGTCAAGGCGATGGGCCTGCCCGGCTTCCGGGCCAAGCAGCTCTCCGTGCACTACTTCGAGCACTTCACCACCGATCCGGAGGACCTCACGGATCTGCCCAAGGAGGGGCGCCAGGAGCTTGTCGACCACTTCTTCCCCCCGCTGCTGACGCAGGTCTCCCGGCAGTCCGCCGACCACGGCGCGACCCAGAAGTTCCTCTGGCAGCTGTTCGACGGGCCCATGGTCGAATCGGTGCTGATGCGCTACAGCGATCGGAACACGCTGTGCATCTCCTCGGAGGCAGGCTGCGGCATGAACTGCCCCTTCTGCGCCACCGGCCAGATGGGCCTGACGCGCAACCTCTCGACCGCCGAGATCCTCGAGCAGGTGCGCATCGCCAACCGGATGCTGGCCCGCGGCGAGCTGCCCGGCGGGACCGGCCGCGTGAACAACATCGTGTTCATGGGGATGGGGGAGCCGCTGGCGAACTACCGCCCCGTGGCGACCGTCTGCCGGCGTCTGAACTCTCCCGCCCCGGAGGGCTTCGGCATGGGAGCTCGCCACATCACCGTCTCCACGGTGGGTCTGGCTCCCGCGGTCCGCAAGCTCACCGCGGAGAAGCTCCCGGTCACGCTCGCGGTGTCCCTCCACGCGCCGGACGATGCGCTGCGCAATGAGCTGGTGCCGATCAACACCCGTTTCGATATCGACGAGATCCTCGACGCCGCCTGGGAGTACTTCGAGACCACCGGACGCCGGGTCAGCATCGAGTACGCCCTGATTCGCGACATCAACGACCAGGCGCACCGGGCGCAGCTGCTCGCCGATCGGCTGATCGCCAAGGGCGGCGCCCACTGGGTGCACGTCAACCCGATCCCGTTGAACCCGGTCAAGGGCTCGAAGTGGACAGCGTCGGACCCGCTGGTGGAGAAGCGCTTCGTGGAGATCCTGCGGGACAACGGCATCTCCGCCACCATCCGAGACACCCGCGGTTCCGACATCGATGGTGCCTGCGGCCAGCTGGCGGCCGAAGTGATCGAGTCCGACACCCGCCGCGAGGATCGTGAGGCGCGGGTCGCCCGCGTCGAGGCCATCGCGGCCGCCACCGACTGATTCCCAGGAGCACAGCTGATGGACGTCCGCTTCACCCCGACCCGATTCCGTGATGGCTACGACATGGCCGAGGTCGATGACTTCCTCGATCGCTGCGAGCAGGCGCTCAAGACCGGCGACGGCTCGGTCAACGCAGAGAGCGTGCTGGACATGCGCTTCACCCCGACCCGGTTCTGTGAGGCCTACGAGATGGCCGAGGTCGACGCCTTCCTCGACGATGTGCTCGCACCGCGCTTCGTTGCGCTCGCTGCCGACGGCGCCGCAGCGCAGGCCGCGCCTGCACAGGACGCCATGCCCGCGGGGAACCCCGCACTAAGGGACCCTGCACAGTCCGGGCTCGCGCAGTCTGTTCCGGCACAGTCTGCTCCCGCTCAGTCCGGGCCCGCGCGGGGAGCGGGACACCCCGTCCCGCATCCCGCCGAGAAGAGGGGCTTCCTCTCCCGCCTCCTGCGCGGCCGCTGAGCGCGGCGCAGCGGCAACTGCCCCGCACGCCTCCCCGACCCATCCCTCCCACGCCGTTACAGTGGGACCCCGTCAGCACCGAGGAAGGACCTACCTGGTGAGCACATCGTTCGAGCGTGTCTCGCGCTTCAGCGTCGGATACGACATGCGCGAGGTCGACGAGTTCCTCTCCCGCGCGCGCACCGCCTATGAGGGTCGTGACCCCTCGTTCAGCGGGGGCGACATCACCGCGGCCAGCTTCGGCACCGAGCGGGGCGGCTACGACATGCGCGTGGTGGACGAGGCCCTGGACCGGCTCTCGGATGCCTTCGCGCTGCAGGCCCGCGATGACGCGATCACCCAGCATGGCGAGGACTCCTGGGTCGCACAGCTCACCGAGCGGGCCGAGGTGCTCAAGGAGCGCCTCGAACGCCCTGCAGGGGATCGCTTCGCTCCGGCCGCACAGGGGGAGGCCGCCTATGACAAGGCAGATGTCGACGCCCTGTGCGACCAGCTCGTCGCCTATTTCACCGACGGCCATCCGATGAGCGTCGATGACGTGCGGCGCGCCGCCTTCGGTCGTCGTCGGGGTCCCGACGGCTATCGCGAGGCCGTGGTGGACGTCTACCTCGACCATGTCGCGGACGTGATGGCTTCCGTTCCGTGACCAGCACCCCCGTGCGGAGGCTGGTCCTGCTGGGGTCCACCGGATCCATCGGCACCCAGGCGCTCGACGTGCTGCACCGCTTCCCGGACATCGCACATGTCCACGGCCTCGCCGTCGGTGGCACCCGTCCAGAGCTGGTGGCCGAGCAGGTCCTCGCCCACCGGCCAGAGCATCTGGTGGTCTCCGACCCTGCCCACGCCGCTCAGGTCGACAGTGCTGTGCAACGCGCCTGCCGCGACGCTGGCCTCCCCGCGCCGCGGATCGCAGCCGGGCAGGACGCCGTCATCGACCTCGCGGGATCCCTCGGTGACGGGGACGTGGTGCTCAACGCCATCACCGGCTCCGTCGGTCTGCTGCCCACCCTCGCCGTGCTCGCCTCCGGTGCCCGGCTCGCTCTGGCCAACAAGGAATCGCTCGTCGTGGGCGGTCACCTGGTGACCGAGGCCGTGGCGCCCGGACAGATCCTTCCCGTCGATTCCGAACACACCGCGATCGCGCAGGCCCTGGCCGGGGTGCGCCATGACCAGATCGACCATCTGGTGGTCACCGCCTCCGGAGGCCCGTTCCGCGGGTGGACTCGCGAGCAGCTCGCCGGCGTCACCCCGGAGCAGGCACTGAACCACCCCACCTGGTCGATGGGCCGCGTGATCACGACCAACTCCGCCACCCTGGTCAACAAGGCGCTCGAGGTGATCGAGGCCTGCTTCCAGTTCGACCTGCCGGAGGATCGGGTGCAGGTGGTCGTCCACCCGCAGTCGATCGTGCACTCGATGGTCACGCTCATCGACGGAGCGACGATCGCTCAGGCCAGCCCGCCGGACATGCGCCACGCCATCGGCTGGGCGCTCGCGCACCCGGAGAAGCTCCCCGGCCTCGCCACGGCGCTGGACTTCTCCGCAGCCCAGTCCTGGACCTTCGAACCGGTCGACGAGGACACCTTCGACGCGATCGCTCTGGCCCGCGCTGCGCACCGGGAGGGCGGTGGCGCGATGGCCGTCTACAACGCCGTCAACGAAGAGGCGGTGGACGCCTTCTTCGAGGGGCACCTCGATTTCCTCGGCATCACCGCGCTGATCCGCGAGGTGCTCGAGCGCCCGGAGCGTCCGCGTGCCGCGCACGCCGACGGGGTCGCAGGACTGCTGGCCGTCGAGTCCTGGGCACGTGGGACCGCCCAGACGCTGATCTCCTCGCAGGAGCGCTGAGCGTGCTGCTGTTCCTGCTCGGCATCCTGGTGATCGCCGCCGGGCTCGCCCTCTCCATCGCCCTGCACGAGGTCGGGCACCTGGTTCCCGCCAAGCTGTTCGGCGTCCGAGTCACCCAGTACATGATCGGGTTCGGGCCCACCGTGTTCTCCCGCACCCGCGGGGAGACCGAATACGGTCTCAAGGCGATCCCGCTGGGCGGCTACATCCGCATGATCGGGATGTACCCGCCGCACAAGGGGGAGCCCGAGGGCACCATCCGCGAGGACTCCACCGGACTGCTCCAGCAGATCACCGAGCTGTCCGAGGAGGCGAAGCAGTACGAGTCCTCGCAGTACGGCCCGGAGGACGCCCATCGCACCTTCGTCGCCCTCTCGGTGCCGAAGAAGCTGGTGGTGATGCTCGGCGGTCCCACGATGAACCTGCTGATCTCCGTCGCGCTGATGGTCGTGCTGGTCAGTGGGATCGGACTGCCGGCGGTGACCCCGACGGTCCAGTCCGTCTCCGAATGCGTGGTCCCCGCCGACGCTCCGGCCGACGTCTCCTGCGAGGGCCGGGAGCCGGCCCCCGCGCTGGCGGCCGGGATCCGTCCCGGCGACACCCTGCAGGTGATCGACGGGCACGAGATCACGCGTTGGTCCGATGTCACCACCGCAGTGAGGGGCGCGCAGGACCGCACCGTCGACGTCGTCGTCGAGCGCGACGGCGAAGCCCTGCACCTCGAGGCGACGATGATCGTGGACGCCCGCCCGGTGCTGGACGAGGACGGCGCCGTGGTCCTGGATGCCGACGGCGGCCTGGTCACCGAGCAGGTCGGATTCCTCGGTGTCTCCGGCACCCCGGACCTGGTGCCGCAGTCCCCGGCAGCGGTGCCCGAGATGGCCTGGTCCGCCTTCACCCAGACCGGGAAGCTGGTCATCACCCTGCCGGTGCGACTGTGGGAGGTGGGCCAGGCGGCCTTCGGCAGCGCCGAGCGCGACCCCAACGGCCCCCTCGGTGTGGTGGGCGTCTCCCGTCTTGCCGGCGAGGTCGCCTCCGCCGATCAGCCCGGCTTCGAGCTGCGCGAGAAGACCGGCACCATGATCTCGATGCTCGCCTCGCTGAACATGGCTCTGTTCGTGTTCAACCTGATCCCGCTGCTGCCGCTCGACGGCGGTCACGTGGCCGGGGCGCTGATCGAGGGGGCGCGGCGGCTGCTGGCCCGGCTGCGGGGGCTCCCCGATCCGGGGCCGGTGGACATGTCCCGCATGCTCCCGCTGACCAACGCGGTGGCGATCGTCTTCATCCTGATGACGGTGCTGCTGCTGTATGCGGACATCGTCAAGCCCATCACGCTGTTCCCGTAAAGGGGCACTGCGGAGCCGGGGGCGGGGTGTGCGCCGTGCCACGGCGGGAGTGCAGGAGCGGTGGAGGTGTCGCACCTCGCCTCGCGCGGCCGTGCTGACGAGTCCATAATGGAGGGGTGACTTCTGTGAGCCTCGGTATCCCGTCCGTCAAGCAGCCGCCGCCGGTGCTCGCCCCCCGGCGGAAGACCCGCAAGGTCAAGCTCGGCAGCCTCTATGTGGGTGGCGACGCACCGATCACGGTGCAGTCGATGACCACCACCCCGACCCATGACATCAACGCGACCCTCCAGCAGATCGCCGAGCTCACCGCGGCGGGCTGCGACATCGTGCGTGTGGCATGTCCCCGCCAGGAGGACGCCGACGCGCTGGTCGCGATCGCTGCGAAGTCCCCGATCCCAGTGATCGCCGATATCCACTTCCAGCCCAAGTACGTCTTCGCCGCGATCGAGGCCGGCTGCGCCGGGGTGCGCGTGAACCCGGGCAACATCCGCCGGTTCGACGACCAGATCAAGGACATCGCGAAGGCGGCGAACGATCACGGCACCGCGTTGCGCATCGGCGTGAACGCCGGCAGCATCGACCAGCGCATGATGAAGGGCGACCGGGTCACGCCCGAGGCGCTGGTGGCCTCCGCGAAGTGGGAGGCCTCCCTGTTCGAGGAGCACGACTTCCACGACTTCGGGATCTCCGTGAAGCACAACGACCCCGTGATCATGGTCGACGCCTACCGTCAGCTCTCCGAAGAGGGTGACTGGCCGCTGCACCTCGGCGTCACCGAGGCGGGGCCCGCCTTCCAGGGCACCATCAAGTCCTCCGTCGCCTTCGGCATCCTGCTGGGCGAGGGCATCGGCGACACCATCCGCGTCTCGCTCTCCGCACCTCCGGTCGAGGAGGTCAAGGTCGGCATCCAGATCCTGCAGTCGCTGAACCTCAAGGCGCGCAAGCTGGACATCGTCTCCTGCCCCTCCTGTGGCCGCGCCCAGGTGGACGTCTACAAGCTCGCGGACGAGGTCACCGAGGGGCTCAAGCACCTCGAGGTCCCGCTGCGCGTCGCGGTGATGGGCTGCGTCGTGAACGGTCCGGGGGAGGCCCGTGAGGCCGATCTCGGTGTCGCCTCCGGCAACGGCAAGGGCCAGATCTTCGTCAAGGGCAAGGTCATCAAGACCGTCCCCGAGGCGGACATCGTGCCGACCCTGCTCGCCGAGGCCAACCGGATCGCCGCCGAGATGGAAGAGGACGAATCCTCCACCGGCGCCCCGTCCATCTCCGTGGGCTGACCCGTGTTCTGGCGCGGTGGACGGGTCCGCGCGGTCCGTTCCGGCAGCTTCGACGCCGCGCTCGCGCTCGCGCTCACCGAGCCCGTCATCAACGCGCTCGCGGGTGCGCGGCTGCAGGAATCCGCACGTTCCGCTGCACTGTCCCAGGAGTTCTCCCTGGCCGGGGAGGAACAGCAGCCCGAAGGACTGCTGTGGCACGGCGTGAATCTCTCGCCGTTGTCCGCGACCGACCGCGCCTTGGACGACTTCGGACGGCATATGGCCGCGCGGGCGAGACGGGCGAGCTCCGTGGTCGGAGACCGGGCGGCGGTCCAGCGTCTCTGGGAGCCGCTCGCTCCGACCTGGGGGGCCGACGTCCGCGAATACCGCTGGAGCCAGCCGCTGCTGCTCGCCGGCGATCCGGTCGACGCACCGCAGCTCGCGCCGGTCGGCCTGCGTCCCGCAGTCCCCGGCGAGGAGCAGATCGTGTTCCCCGCCGCGGTCGCGATGTTCCGCGAGGAAGTGGGGGTGGATCCGCTCGCCGGTGACGGCGGCCGCTCCTACCGGGCCCGGATCGGGGAGCTGATCCGCAATCGCCGCACCTATGTCGTCATCGAGGACGGCGAGGTGCTGTTCAAAGCGGACGTCGGCTCGCTGTTCGGCCCGACCGCCCAGATCCACGGGGTGTGGGTGCGGCGTGACCAGCGGGGCAGAGGCCTCGGACGGGCTGGGATGGCGGAGCTGGTGCGCCAGGTGCGCCGTGACCACGCCCCGCAGGTCTCGCTCTATGTCAACGACTTCAACGAGCCCGCCCGGCGTGCCTACGCCGCCTCCGGCTTCCACCAGGTCGGCGAGCTCACCACCATCCTGTTCTGACCGCCTGACCGCCTGACCGCCTGACCGCCTGACCGCCTGCGCTGCCGCCCGCGCCCGCGCTCCGCTTGCGCGCGCCCGGGCCGTCGTGCGCTGGTGACAGATGCGGGGTATCGCGGCGTACGATTTTTCGATGAGCACCGCACCCGGCCCCAGCGCAGACTCTGCACCTGCACCTGCACCTGCACCTGCACCTGCACCTGCATCTGCACCTGCGAGCGGCAATGACGACGGTCCGGAGGCCCCGGCGCCACGGCTGTTCCTGCTTGTCGGCCCACCGGCCGTCGGCAAGCTGACCCTCGCCCGTGAGCTCGAGCGCCGCAGCGGGGCGATTGTCGTGGACAACCACCTGGTGAACAACGCGGTCTTCGTCCCGATGGGGATGCACCGCGAGGCTGGGGTGGAGCTCGCCCAGACCGACGCCTTGCGCGAGCGGGTATGGGAGGTCGTCCTCGATGCCACCGAGGCGGCTCCCGCCCAGCTCAGCCACGTGTTCACCGTCTGGCTGCTCGACAATGAGGAGGGCGCGGCGCATGTGGAGCGGTTGCGGAGCCTTGCTGAGCGACGTGGGGCGAGGTTCGTCCCGGTCTGGATGGCCGCGTCCCCCGAGGTGCTTCAGTCACGTGTCGATGCCCCGGGACGCGCCGAGCGGCACAAACTCACCGACTGGCAGATTCTCAGCGGGCTGCTCGAGCTGCCGATGCTGCCCCCGCCTGCGGACGCGCTGTGCCTGGAGCTCTCCACCGCAGCTCCCGCAGACGCAGCGGGGCAGATTCTCGACAGCCTGAGCTCTCACAGCCTGGGCTCGATGGCAGAGCGGCCCGAGAGAGGGGACACCTCCAGCTGAGATCGGCTAGCCGGCACGCGGGGGCCGGTGTCCGTCGATCACATGCCCTCGGCCGGCCCCCGCCGTCCAAGACCTGTTGTCCAGGCCTCAGCGCAGAGCGAGCGCATCCAGCGTGAGCAGCACGTTCGCCGCAGTCCAGGCCAGTGGCGCCACCTCCGCGGGGCGTCCGTCGAAGAGCACCTTCTCCGGCAGCGACCCGGCTGCGGTGCGATGCTCAGCGAGCCAGCGGAGGATCTCGATCGCCGTGTCGGGCTCCCCGGCGCGGGCGAGGGCGAGGGCCAGCAGGCTCGTCGAGGGCGTCCAGCTCACGCCGTCCTCGCGCCACGACGCCCCCGGCGCGATTCCACCACCGGGGCGGGAGAGCTCGCTCCGCAACCCCAGCAGGTGCACCCGGGATGCGACGTCGTGGACGCCGGTCGCATCGAGGAAGGCCAGCGCCGAATCAGCGCCGCCGCCCAGGCGATAGCGCTGATAGCCACTGCGGCCGAAGGTCTCCTCCAGCAGGAGGGTGAAGGTCTCGGCGGCGCGGTGAGCTCCCGGTTCGTCGGTGAGGCGGGCCCCCGCCTGCAGGCCGGTCAAGGTCGCCGTCATGATGCCGAGCGTCACCGACCGCTCGCGCCGCTCCCAGTAGTCGGGGGAGACCGGTGGCAGCCCGGTGCCCTCGCGAGTGGCCGAGCGCAGCGCACTGAGGGACCGGACGATCATCGGGGACAGCCGCTCGAGCAACGCATCGCGACGGGACTCGTCAGCGGCATCAGTGGCGTCAGCGGCGTCTGCGGCGTCGGCGACCTCGGCGGTCGCCCACAGCAGCAGCCCGGTGCCATCGAACTGCCGCCGTCGGCCATCCGGTGCCCGCCCGGTGCCCGGCTCGTACCGGGCCTCGAACCAGCCATCGGTCGCCTGCAGGGACTGCAGGTGAGCCAGTACATCCTCCGCCCGGTCGAGCTGGCCGATCCGTGCCAGCGCCACCGCGCAGAAGGCAGCATCCCGTGGCCAGATGAAGCGCCACGACCGGCTCCATCCCGCGACCGGCGCCGGCAGGGCATCGCTGAGGATCCAGAGATCCTGCAGCGACGTCGTGGCAAGGTCGAGCAGGAGCGGCTGCGCGCCGAGGCGCTCTGCGAGACCGGCACGCCAGCCGGCGGTGCCGACCTCGAACGCCATCGCCCGTTCCCGTATCGGGGAGGAACCTGGCAGGTTCGCGGCGAGCCGTGTGCCCGGGGCCATGTCGAGCCTCAGGCCGCGCCCTCCCACCAGCATCCGCCGGGCATCGCTGTCATAGGCGACGGTCTCGGACCACAGCGGGATCACCGTGCGGGGATCGGCGTCGGCGCGTGCCTGACGCAGCACTGCGAGGGACCCGGCGCCGACAGCACCGACAGCGGCCACCGCGCCGAGCGCGGCCGCTGCGCCTGTCCCGCGCAGGAGCTGCCGACGGGAGGAACGGGGCCCGAGGGCAAGAGTCTCCGCGTCCGCATTCCTGGGCTCTGTGCCCGGGGTCCCGGGGGCGCCCGGGACCCGCTGTCCTCGCCGGTGCATCCCGTCAGGGTACCGAGCGTCCCTGGAGCCGGCGGCACGGACCACCGTGACCAGCACGAGGCGTCGGACGGCCCGTCCCGCCCAGTACGATGGGCGCGCGTGAGCCCTTGGTGGCCCCGCCCCGAACCGCCCTGTGTGAAAGGCCTGCCCATGATCCGTCTGTCCTCGTCCTTCGTCCGCACCCTGCGGGAGGACCCGGCCGACGCCGAGGTCGCGAGCCACAAGCTCCTGGTGCGCGCGGGCTACATCCGTCGTGGCGCGGCGGGGGTGTACACCTGGCTCCCGCTCGGACTGAAGGTGCTGCGCAAGGTCGAGCAGATCGTGCGCGAGGAGCAGGACGCGATCGGCGGGCAGGAGGTGCTGTTCTCGGCACTGCAGGCCCGTGAGCCCTATGAGCGCAGCGGACGGTGGGACGAATACGGCCCCACCCTGTTCCGACTCCAGGATCGCAAGCAGGACGACTACCTCCTCGCACCCACGCACGAGGAGATGTTCACCCTCACGGTGAAGGACCTGTACTCCTCGTACAAGGACCTGCCCACGATGCTCTATCAGATCCAGACGAAGTTCCGTGACGAGGCCCGGCCCCGCGCCGGGCTGCTGCGCACCCGCGAGTTCATCATGAAGGACGCCTACTCCTTCGACATCGACGATGCGGGCCTGGACGCTTCCTACGAGAAGCAGCGCGGTGCCTACCAGCGCACCTTCGAGCGGCTGGGCCTGCCGACGGTGATCTGCAAGGCCGACGCCGGCGCCATGGGCGGCTCCCGCTCCGAGGAGTTCCTCCACCCCACGCCCGTCGGTGAGGACACCTTCGTCGTCTCCGAGGGCGGCTACGCCGCGAACGTCGAGGCGGTCACCACCGTGGCACCACCCGCCCTGGACGACGCCGCGATCGCCGCGCTGCCGGCGATGCACATCGAGGACACCCCTGGAGCGAGCACCATCGCCGCGCTCACCGAGTACTCCAACCAGGCCTTCCCCGGGAAGGGCCCGATTGCGGAGTCGGGGGAGTGGACCCGCTACGAGATGCTCAAGCACCTCGTCTACCTGCTGACTTTCCCCGACGGGACCACCGAGCCGCTCGTGATCGCCCTGCCCGGTGACCGCGAGGTCGACCCCAAGCGGCTCGAGACCGCGGTCGCACCCGCGCTCGCCGCACCCTTCACCGAGGCCGATTTCGAGAAGCACCCCGTCCTGAAGAAGGGCTACATCGGCCCTGAGGGCCTGGGCCTCGAGTCCGAGTCCGGGATCCGCTACCTGGTCGACCCGCGCGTGGTGCCCGGCACCTCGTGGGTCGCCGGCGCCGGCGAGAAGGACAAGCACGTCTACGACCTCGTCTTCGGCCGTGACTTCACCGCCGACGGCACCATCGAGGTCGCCGAGGTGCGCGACGGGGACCCGGCACCCGACGGCTCCGGCCCGCTGCGACTGACCCGTGGCATGGAGATGGGGCACATCTTCCAGCTCGGCCGCAAGTACGCGGAGGCGCTGGACCTGACCGTGCTCAACGAGAACGGCAAGACCGTCGTGGTGACGATGGGCTCCTACGGCATCGGGGTCACCCGCGCCGTCGCTGCTGTGGCCGAGCTGTTCCACGATGAGAAGGGCCTGGTCTGGCCCCGGCAGCTCGCCCCGGCGGATGTGCACATCGTCGCCACCGGCAAGGGCCAGGAGATCTTCGAGGAGGCGGAGCGCATCGCCTCGGAGCTCGAGGCCCGCGGCCTCGAGGTCCTCTACGACGACCGTCCCAAGGTGTCCCCGGGCGTGAAGTTCAAGGATGCCGAGCTGCTGGGCGTGCCCACCTCCGTGGTGGTCGGCAGGAGCCTGGCCAACGGAGTGGTCGAAGTGCGTGATCGCGCGAGCGGCGAGATCCGCGAGGTCTCCCCGCAGGAGGTCGTCGGCGCCGTGGTCGCCGAGGTGCGCGGAGCGTGAGGGAACGTCGGTCGGCGCCTGGGCTCAGTCGCTGACCGGCTGGTCCTCGACCGTCAGGCTCGGCAGCGGTTCCATCCGGTCCACCAGCGCGGCTAATCGCCCTGCCTCGGTGAGGGCGGCCGCGATGGGCAGCGGCCGGCGCTCGAAGGGCGCCGCCCCGACCAGCGCGATGTAATTGAGCAGCAGGCCTTCCGAGAGCAGTGTCGGCAGCTCACCGGTGAGCTCTGCATCGAGCGTCCCTCCGGGGATCGCGTAGACCGCCTGCCGTGCCACCACCGGGGCGCCGTCCTCCTCCGCGATGCGCCCCAGCTCCTCGGCGCGGGTGCGATGGAGCTCGGCCTGGTCGAGGTGCTGCTGCCGGGCCTCGTCCTCGACCCGTGCGGCCAGCACCTCGTGGAGGTAGCCCGCGAACCACTCCTCCTGCTGGGTCTGCTCGATCACGGCGTGGTAGTCGGCTTGTGCACCGACGGACGGCGGGTCCGTGGAGGGCACCTCGCGGCTCGGCGTGAGTTCCTCCGCAGTCGGGGCGGGGGTCGCCTCTCCGGTGCCCGTGGCGGCGCGCAGCCGCAGGGTGATCCAGACCGTGTGCGCCGCGATCGCGACCACCGGGCGGGCCAGCGAGCCCGAGACCTGTCGGGCTGCGGCTGCGGCCAGGTCCCGGAGCTCCTCCAGCGCGGCCAGCAGACCGGCGACGTCGGTGGGAGCGTCCGCGGGCGGGGGAGGAGCTGTCTGCCCCGGCGCAGGATCCTCCTGAGCCTCGCGCTCGCGCTCGAGCTGAGCGCCGGTGAGCAGGGCGGTGCGCTGGATGGGAAGGGCGGCGCTGAGCGTGGTGAGCGCCGCAGACAGCGCCGGCTCCCCGGGCTCGGTCTCGAACGCCTGCACGACGTGATCGGTGCCAGCCATCACCCGGTCCAGGAGCGTCAGCAGATCGATGCGGTAGAGGTCGTCGATCCCCGGCGGGGGCGGGGTGTACTCCTGGGGACCGCCGAGCGTGACCCGGCCGCAGCTCGCCAGGGGCAGCATCGCCAGCGCACCGACCGCGGCCCGCAGCACCGTGCGGCGCGCGGGAGAGGGGGCGGCGGAGCGGGAACGAGCGATGAGCGACACAGGAGGATTCTCGCATCGCAGCGGCTGAGGTGGGCGCGGGCGATGCGCGGC
Organism: Brachybacterium sp. AOP29-B2-41; assembly: GCF_052378395.1. Taxonomy (NCBI): domain Bacteria; kingdom Bacillati; phylum Actinomycetota; class Actinomycetes; order Micrococcales; family Dermabacteraceae; genus Brachybacterium; species Brachybacterium sp. AOP29-B2-41. The sequence goes on along the minus strand of NZ_JBQSXR010000013.1, from coordinate 118,743 downwards.
CACTATCCTGGTGCCAACGCTCCGGGCATCGTCCCGGGCACCACAGACACCCATAGCAGGAGGAGGCGAGGGCCATGAGCGCACTCGACGACCAGACCATCCTGCGGAAGACCGCCACCCGGGTGCTGGACACCCACGGGCTCGTGCTCGAGGACGTCGAGATCCGCGGGGGCGGTGCGATGCCGCAGGTGCGGCTGATCGTGGACCTCCCCGAGGACCAGCTCGGCAGCGTCGACCTCGAGACCGTCGCCGAGGCCTCCCGCGAGCTGTCCGAGCTGGTGGATGCCGACGATGCACTGCTGGGCAGCGCCCCCGTCCTGCTCGAGGTCACCACCCCGGGCGTGGAACGCGTCCTCTCCGCGCCACGGCACTTCCGCCGTTCGCGCGGACGCATCGTGTCCCTGTCCACTGCCGACGGGACGACCTACCGTGCGCGGATGCTGGCGCTCGAGGGGGACCTGCTGCTCCTGCGGCAGGAGCCCGGCCGCGACGACCGCGGAAGGCCCCTGAAGCTGCCCGAGGGCACCGTCGAGAGATTGCGCATCCCGCTCTCCGAGGTCACCACCGCGAAGGTGGAGATCGAGTTCGACCCGCCCGCAGACCTCGCGCAGCTGATCGCCGACGCCGAGACCGCTGCCACGGATACCGCTGCCGCAGACACCGCTGCCACGGACCACACTGCCGAAATGAAGGAGAGCTGAGATGGACATCGACATGGGTGCCCTGAGGGCCCTTGAGCGCGAGCGCGAGATCCGCCTGCCGGTGCTGCTGGACGCGATCCGTTCCGCGCTCCACGCGGCATATCTCCACACCGACCACCCGGTGCGGGACTCGGAGGTGCAGATCGATGAGAGCACCGGTGAGGTCGCAGTCATCGCCCGGGAGCGGGACGCCGAGGGGAACGTGGTCGAGCAGTGGGACGACACTCCCGAGAACTTCGGGCGCGTCGCGGCCTCCACGGCCCGCCAGGTGATCTTCCAGCGCATCCGCGATCTCGAGGACGAGGCGGTGCTCGGCGAGTACGCCGACCGCGCCGATGACATCGTCTCCGGCATCATTCAGCAGGGACGTGACCCGCGGATGGTGCTGGTGGACCTCGGTGAGGTCGAGGCCGTGCTGCCTCCGCATGAGCGCGTGCCGGGGGAGGACTACTCCCACGGTCGGCGCCTGCGTGCCTACGTCACCGAGGCCCGTCGCGGTCCCAAGGGCCCTCAGATCACCCTCTCGCGCTCCCATCCGAACCTGGTGCGGCGGCTGTTCGCGCTCGAGGTCCCGGAGGTCGCCGACGGCTCGGTCGAGATCGCCGGCCTGGCCCGCGAGGCCGGGCACCGCACCAAGATGGCGGTCTATGCGACGGCACCGGACATCAACGCCAAGGGCGCCTGCATCGGCCCGATGGGCGCTCGCGTACGCGCGGTGATGAACGAGCTCGGCGGCGAGAAGATCGACATCGTCGACTTCAACGAGGACCCCGCCCGCTATGTCGCCAACGCGCTCTCGCCGGCGCGGGTCACCAGCGTGACCGTGATCGATGAGGTGGGCCGGGCCGCCCGTGCGGTGGTCCCCGAGACGCAGCTCTCCCTCGCGATCGGCAAGGATGGGCAGAACGCCCGCCTGGCCGCGAAGCTCACCGGCTGGAAGATCGACATCCGCCCGGAGAACGCGCCCGAACCGCCGCCTGCGGCCTGAGGTGTGTCCCACGCCTCCCCACTGACGATGAGTCGGACCTGTTCCGCTACACTGGGGAGGCTGTTCGCCGAGTGGTGCCGCAGATCGTCCGACGATCGAGCATCCGCCCGAGCGGACGTGCTCGGAACTCAGGAGGTGGAGTGATCAGTCGCTCTGCCGCTCACGTCCCCGAGCGCACGTGTGTCGGCTGCCGTCAGGTGGCCCCGCGCGAGCAGCTGGTGCGTCTGGTCCGGGAGTCCTCTCCCGACGGCGTCACCCCACGCGTCCGCGTCGATCCTCCCGGATCGGCTTCGGGCCGCGGGTCGTGGCTCCACCCCGATGCAGCATGTCTCGACCTCGCCCTGCGGCGAGGCGGCTTCGCCCGGTCCTTCCGCGGCGCTGTCGACACCGGGCACCTAGCCCGGGACCTCGAGACCTTCGATCCCAACCGCACGTGGAACAGGTAGAAGAACCATGGACATCCGATGAGTACTCGCAAATGAGCACCCTCAGGAATTAATGGTCCGCGCCCTCTTGTCGGCCGGACCGAGACAGGAGAAATGTGGCTAAGGTCCGCGTCCACGAGCTCGCTAAAGAGCTCGGACACCCGAGCAAGGTCGTTCTGCAGAAGCTGCAGGACATGGGCGAATTCGTTCGTTCCGCCTCCTCCACCATCGAAGCGCCGGTAGCACGCCGTCTGCGTGAGGAGCTCCCCGTCCAGAACGGGGCAGACGCCTCCGCGACGAAGAGCGACTCCGGTGCATCCCCCAAGCCCTCCGGCGCTCCCAAGCCCGGTGCTGCACCCAAGCCCGGCGCCAAGCCCGCTCCGCAGAAGCCTGCCGAGCCTGAGCCCGCGCCGGCACCTTCTGCACCTGCCGCGCCGGCAGAGGCAGCTGCGCCGACGCCGGTTGCCGAGGCCCCTGCTGCGCAGCCCGCTCCGGAGACCCCTGCCGCAGAAGAGCAGGCTCCGACGCCGGCTGCGGACGCCCCCAAGCCCGGTGCTGCGAAGCCCGCTGCTGCCGCTCCCAAGCCCGGTGGAGAGCGTCCCGCTCCTCGTCCCGGCAACGGACGTCCCGGCAACAATCCCTTCGCCAGCTCGCAGGGCATGCCGCGTCCGGGTGCTCGCAAGCCGAGCCCCGGCGGCGCTCGTCCGCCCCGTGAGGGAGGCGGCCGTCCCGGCGCGCCCCGTCCCGGGAACAATCCCTTCGCCAGCTCGCAGGGCATGCCCCGCCCGGGCCAGCGCCCGCCGCGCCCCGGCGCGGACCAGGCAGGCCAGGCCGGTGCACGTCCGCCGCGTGAGGGAGGCGCTCCCCGTACCGCTGGCGCACCGCGTCCGGCGAGCCGTCCCGGGATGCCCACCCCGGGGATCATGCGTCAGCACTCCTCCGGCGGTCTCGCCGATGCCAACCAGGGCGGCGCCCCCGGCCGCGGCCGTGGTGGCCGTCCCGGTCCCGGCGGCGCTCCTGCCGGTGGCGGTCCCGCACGTCCCGGCGGCGGTCCTCGCGGTCGCGGAGGTCGCGGCAGCACCCAGGGTGCCTTCGGACGCGGCGGCAAGCCTGCCCGCTCCCGCAAGTCGAAGCGTGCGAAGCGCGCAGAATTCGAGCAGATGTCGGCGCCCGCACCGGGCGGCGTCTCGATCCCGCGCGGTGATGGCAGCACGCCGATCCGCCTGCGTCGCGGTGCCTCGCTCTCCGACTTCGCCGACCTCATCGACGTCAATCCCGCATCGCTGATCACGGTGCTCTTCGCGATGGGCGAGATGGCCACCGCCACCCAGTCCCTCGACGAGGAGACCTTCGACCTGCTCGGCACCGAGCTGGGGTACAAGATCGAGATCGTCTCCCCGGAGGACGAGGAGCGCGAGCTGCTCGGACAGTTCGACATCGACCTCGATGCCGAGCTCGCTGGCGAGGACTCCGAGGATCGCCTCCCGCGTCCGCCGGTGGTCACCGTCATGGGTCACGTCGACCACGGCAAGACCCGCCTGCTCGACACGATCCGCAAGGCGACGGTCGGCGCGGGCGAGGCCGGCGGCATCACCCAGCACATCGGTGCCTACCAGGTGGAGGTCGAGCACGACGGCGCAGAGCGCGCCATCACGTTCATCGACACCCCGGGCCACGAGGCGTTCACCGCCATGCGTGCCCGTGGCGCGGACGTCACCGACATCGCGATCCTGGTGGTCGCTGCGGATGACGGCGTGATGCCCCAGACCATCGAGGCGCTCAACCACGCCCAGGCGGCGAACGTCCCGATCGTGGTCGCGGTCAACAAGGTCGACAAGCCCGAGGCCAACCCGGAGAAGATCCGTCAGCAGCTGACGGAGTTCAACCTGATCGCAGAGGAGTACGGCGGCGACACCATGTTCGTCGACGTCTCCGCCCGCGAGAACCTCAACATCGAGGCGCTGCTGGAGGCGGTCCTGCTCACGGCGGAGGCCGCTCTCGAGCTCACCGCGATCGCCGATAAGGACGCGCGCGGCGTGTCCATCGAGGCGAACCTCGACAAGGGCCGCGGTCCGGTCGCCACGGTGCTGGTCCAGCAGGGCACCCTGCGGGTCGGCGACGCGATCGTCTGCGGTTCCGGCCACGGCCGTGTCCGCGCGATGATCGACGAGAACGGCGAGACCGTCACCGAGGCGGGCCCGTCCCGTCCGGTCCAGGTGCTCGGCCTGACCTCGGTGCCCGGCGCCGGTGACTCCTTCCTGGTCGCCCAGGACGAGCGCACCGCCCGCCAGATCGCCGAGAAGCGCGAGGCCGCCAAGCGTGCCGCATCGCTCTCGAAGGTGCGCAAGCGCATCAGCCTCGAGGACATCAACCAGCACATGGCTGATGGCAAGGTCGAGACCCTCAACCTCATCCTCAAGGGTGACGCGGCGGGTGCCGTCGAGGCCCTCGAGGAGTCGCTGCTGGGCATCGAGATCGGTGACGGCGTGGACTTGCGCATCATCGACCGCGGCGTCGGCGCGATCACGATGAACAACATCAACCTCGCGGTGGCCTCCAACGCGGTCATCATCGGCTACAACGTGCGGGCCGAGGGCCTGAACGCTGACTACGCCGATCGTGAGGGCGTGGAGATCAAGTACTACAGCGTGATCTACAACGCCATCGACGAGGTCGAAGCTGCTCTCAAGGGCATGCTCAAGCCGGAGTACGAGGAGGTCGAGCTCGGCTCGGCGGAGATCCGCGAGATCTTCCGCTCCTCCAAGTTCGGCAACATCGCCGGTTCGATCGTGCGCAGCGGCATCATCAAGCGCGGTGCGAAGGCTCGCATCACCCGCAAGGGTGTGGTCATCTCCGAGAACATCGAAGTGGCCGGCCTGCGTCGGTTCAAGGATGATGTCACCGAGGTCCGCGACGGGTATGAGTGCGGTATCAACCTGGGCTCGTACAACGACCTCCAGCTCGAGGACCTCATCACCACCTATGAGATGCAGGAGAAGCCCCGCATCTGATGCCGGGACGGTCGGGCGCCCAAGCGGTGCCCGACCGTGACCCGCGAGGGAGGAGACCACGATGTCCGAGGTGTCCTTCCTGCTGTGCGCCCCGTCGGCCTCCTGCATCTCTGCGCAGGCCGCGGGGCGTCTCGCCGTCCACGGGGTGGATCTGTGCCCGGCCCCCTACGACAGCCCCCACCTCGAGGACCTCGCAGCCCTCGCCCCAGACCAGGAGAACGACATCCCATGACAGACCACCCCCGCGCCCTCAAGCTCGCTGATCGCATCAAGGTCATCGTGGCCACCATGCTCGACAACCGGGTCAAGGACCCGCGCCTCGGCTTCGTGACGATCACCGACGTGCGCGTGACCGGCGACCTCCAGCACGCCACCCTCTTCTACACCGTCTTCGGCACTGACGAGGAGCGCGAGGGCACCGCCGCCGCACTGGTCAGCGCCACTGGCATGCTGCGCCGCGAGGTCGGTCGCCAGACCGGCGTGCGGCTCACCCCGACCCTCGAGTTCATCGCCGATGCGATCCCCGAGAACGCACGCGTCATCGAGGACCTGCTCAGCGAGGCGCGCGGCCGTGATGCCGAGCTCGAGAAGACCAAGGTCGGAGCGAGCTACGCCGGGGAAGAGGACCCCTACCGCAAGCCTCGCGAGGACGAGGATGCGGACGATCTCGACAGTGCCGACCAGGACGACCTGCCGGGCACCGACGACGAGACTGCCGACGAGACCAGCCGCGAGCAGGCGTGACCCCCGGCCCGCAAGGGATTCTGGTCGTCGACAAGGCGCCGGAGCGGACCAGCCACGACGTGGTCGCCCGAGTGCGCTGGCTGCTGGGCACGAAGAAGGTCGGGCACGCCGGCACCCTGGACCCGATGGCCACCGGACTGCTGGTGCTCGGCGTGGGCCAGGGCACCCGGCTGCTGACCTACCTGGTGGGACTCGGCAAGACCTACGAGGCAACGCTCCGGCTGGGCCGCGCGACCACCACGGATGACAGGGAGGGCGAGCCGCTCGGAGAGCAGCGCGAAGCGTCCACCCTGCCGCAGCCGCTGATCGAGCAGCATCTGGACGCGCTCCGCGGAGACATCGAGCAGGTGCCCTCCACGGTCAGCGCGATCAAGATCGATGGCAAGCGCGCCTACGCCCGTGCCCGTGCCGGGGAGGATGTGCAGCTCGCCGCCCGGCCGGTGAGGGTCTCCCGCTTCGAGCTGACCGCCCGCCGCCAGGACGGAGTGCACCTCGACCTGGACGCGGTGATCGACTGCTCCTCAGGCACCTATGTGCGGGCTCTGGCCCGCGATCTCGGCTCCGCGCTCGACGTCGGAGGGCATCTGACCGCGCTCCGCCGCACCGCCGTGGGCCCGTTCACGGTGGCGGATGCAGTGCAGGTGCCGGCGCGAGGTGAGGGCGATGACGTGGAGCTCCCGTTGCGCGGGCTCGGGGAGATCGCGTCCCTGGTGCTCGGCACGCTCCGCGTCGATGCGGAGCAGTCCGCGGCGCTCGGCACAGGCCAGCGGATCACCGCCGCGGCGCGTCCCACGCCCCCTCGCTGGCAGCAGCCCGGGGCCGCTGCACCGGCGGAGGAGGAGCGGCCGGTCGCGGCGCTCGACGGCTCCGGACACCTGGTGGCGATCCTCGAGCGGGAGCAGGAGCGCTGGCGACCCATCCTGGTGGTGCCGGAGGATGCTCGCTGCTGAGGCTGCGAGGTGCTCCGAGGCACCGTGCGTAACAGGTTCCGATTACGAGAAGGGCCCTTCCCGATCTTCTCGGGAAGGGCCCTTCTTCGCTGCGCGCGGCGGCAGGCGGGTCAGTGCAGACGGGTCAGTAGTGGACCACGGTCTTGGTGCCGATGCTCGCCCAGTCGTACAGCCACTTGGCATCCGAGACCGGCATGTTGATGCAGCCGTGGGAGCCGGAGTACCCGAAGGACGAGCGCCACGGCGCACCGTGGAAGCCGAACCCGCGGTGGAAGTACTGCACCCAGGGGACGTCAGGCGTGAGGTAGTACTTCTCGTGCCCCTCGGGGTAGTAGGCGGCGTTGGTCATGTCCTGACGGTCGTAGCGCAGGTAGATCTCGAAGGTGCCGGTGACGGTCTCATTGCCTTCCTTGCCGTCCACCATCGACCGCGGTCCCCACACCGCGGTATCACCCACGTAGGCGGTGACCGTCTTGTTGCTGAGGTCGACGTCGATCCACTTCTCGCCGGTGGGATTGGCGGGAGTGGCGGCCTCGTCATCGGTGCCGTCCTTCTTCTCCTCGTCCTTCTCCGGCTTCGGGGCATCGACCTGCTCGACCTCGGACTCGATCTTCTTGGTCTCGAAGGCCGCCTCGAGCGGCGTGGTGCCCCGCAGCGCGGTGACCAGCTCCCCGACCACCGCGTCGGTGTTGGTGATCTCGAGACCGTCCTTCTTCTCGGAGATGACCTTGACGACCTCGCCTTCCTCGTCGATCTGCTCGATGCCGTTCTCCGGCTTCACCGCATCCTTGTCGGCGCGGGCGACGACCCACTCACGCACAGCCTCTTCGTCGACCGCGATCGTCAGTGCCTGGCCGGACTCGTCGGGGACCACGGAGATCCAGCCGTTGCGGCGCTCCGCGGAGACCTCATGGACCTTGTCATCGGCACCGGTGATCGACATCGGCTGCTCGAGCAGAGTCGCGATCGTGCCGACGACTTCCTCGGCCTCCTCGGTGGTGATCGCCGGGGCGATCTCCTCGATCGGCTGCTCGACGGTGAAGTCCTTCAGAGCGGGAGCGTTCTGGGTGACCGCGTCCACGAGGGTCTGAGGATCCAGGCCCTGGCCGTTGCGGCCGGGGACAGCGTTCCAGGTCTGCTGGTCCTCATCGAAGCTCACCTGGGCATCGACCGGGGTGGTCATGTCCGCGGGCACCAGGGTGTTCGCGAACTCCTCGACCTTCGCCCCATCCACGGTGACGACCGGTTCCACGGTGTGCTCGCCCGACCAGGTCGAGGAGATCACGCCGGTGAAGGAATCGTCGCGGGAGACGGCGGCCTTGGCCGTTGCGGCGGCGTCCACGGTCACCCCGAGATCGGCCAGCGGCACGTCGAGCTGCTGCTCGCCTGCGGTCACTGCGACGGAGACGGATTCTCCGCGCTCGGTCACCAGTGCGGCGATCTCCTCCGGAGTCTTCCCCGCGACATCCTGGCCGAGCACCGTGGTGCCGGGCAGAGCGCGGCCGTCGAACTGCTTGGCGTAGGCGAGCGCACCGCCGGTGAGCACCACGGCTAGGGTGGCGATGATGGCCACCAGGATGAGGGTGACCCGCCGACGGCCCTGGCGGCCAGTGGGTCGGGACGGGCCGCCCAGCGCGGCCGTCTCGGTCACGTTCATCATGGATCCAGATCCGATCTCGGCGGCCGTCGTGACTGCTTCCGCGCGCGAGCCCGGAAAAGCACAGGGGTCCGTCCCCGGCGCCGCCTCGTTCCTCAGGGTAACGGAGGGTGCGCCTCTGCGCGCGAGGGGGCGAGGCTGAGGTTCGTCACAGCTCGGCATCTTTGTGTGCCAGTCACAGGCAGTTTCGTGACGCTTTCGGAATGGCTGTCGGAAAATGGGTGTCGGTGGCACTCTGTCGCGCGCTGGCTCGTGCGCTGGGTCGTGCGCTGGGTCGCGCACTCGGCGGCGGGCCGGTGCTCGGGCGCTACAGTGTGCACCGGCGTTCTTCGCCGCAGCGCCGATCCCCGGCGCCCCCTGCCCCAGGGTGCGACAGCGCACCCGGCCCTGGAAGGACATGACCGCGCCGTGACCCGCGTCCCCATCTGGCACTCCGTCGAGGAGGTGCCGGCCGCTCTCGGCGCGACAGCAGTGTCGATCGGCAACTACGACGGCGTCCATCGCGGTCATCGCTTCGTGCTGGACCAGCTCCGCAGGCATGCTGAGGCGCGTTCGCTCGCCCCCGTCGCCGTCACCTTCTGGCCCCATCCCCGGCATGTCATGGGGGACCCTGCGCAGACCCCGCTCCTCACCGGCCACGAGGACCGCGACCGGCTGCTGCTGCTGGCGGGCATGCACGGGGTCCTCGACCTCGAGTTCACGCTCCCGTTCGCGCAGCATTCCCCTGAGGACTTCGTGCGGCGCTTCCTCGTCGAGGGGCTGGGAGCGAAATGCGTCGTCCTGGGAGAGGACGCGCTCTTCGGACGTGCCAACGCAGGCGATATCAGCACCATGCGCGAGCTCGGCGAGCGGTACGGCTTCGAGGTCGTGACCGTCGAAGACCTCGGGCCGCAGGGGGCGGGCAGCGGACGCATCTCCTCCTCGGCGGTCAGGCGCGATCTGCTCGAGGGAGAGGTGCGGGCCGCGAACCTCGCGCTGGGCAGGCTGCACACCGTCACCGACGTGGTCCACCACGGATTCCAGCGCGGTCGGGAGCTGGGATTCCCCACGGCCAATCTCGGGCCGGCGCCCGCGGGCCTGATCCCCGCGGATGGCGTCTACGCCGGGTATCTCACCGTTACCGAGCAGGACCCCTCGCATCTGGGCGTCGAGCCGCTCGCCGGAGCCCCCGCCACGATCTCCATCGGCACCAACCCCACCTTCGAGCCTGACGGTGTTCCGCAGCGGGCGGTCGAGGCGTACGTTCACGGAGCCCATGACTTGGATCTCTACGGGGACACCGTGCGGTTCGAGTTCGTCGACTTCCAGCGCCCGACGCTCAAGTTCGACTCCGCGGAGGCGCTGGTCGAGCAGATGGCGAAGGATGTCGAGGTGACCCGCCACACTCTCGCCGCGGAGCGCCCCCATCCTGCCGTCGACGACTGATATCCTGCTCGGGCCGTGAATTCGGCCGCGGAGAGCGATCCGCCCCCACTGCGCACCACCCGTTCTGCGGGCAGCTGCGACCGGGGGACGCTCGTCCAGAGAGCCTGGGACAGACGGTCCCAAGGCGCCGCGCAGCGACCAGAGGAGAACCATATGGCCTTCGATACCGCCACCAAGCAGGCGATCATCACGGAGTACGCGACCGGCGAGGGCGACACCGGTTCGCCCGAGGTCCAGGCCGCGCTCCTGACGCACCGCATCAAGTACCTGACCGAGCACCTGAAGACCCACAAGCACGATCACCACACGCGTCGTGGTCTGATGCTGATGGTCGGTCAGCGCAAGCGCCTGCTGAAGTACCTGCAGGCCACTGACATCACGCGGTACCGTGCGCTGATCCAGCGCCTCGGCATCCGCCGCTGATCATCTCCGCCGCTCGCCCACAGGGCGGGCGGCGGTTTCATCTGCCCGCACTTGCGGGCACCCTGAGAACCCCGCCCCGACCAGGTTCGGTCCTCGGCAGTGGCCTGCGGACCGCTGGAGCACGGCTCTGAGGAGCCCCACCAGCGCACCGCGCGTGACTGACGAAGGCCGCACCGGCAGGGCAACCCCCTACCAGAGGAGATCCACATGGCCATGGAAGGCCCTGAAATCACCGCAACCACCGCAGTCATCGACAACGGCTCCTACGGGCGCCGCGAGATCCGTTTCGAGACCGGCCGTCTCGCCCAGCAGGCAGCCGGCGCCGTCGCCGTCTACCTCGACGACGACACCATGGTGTTCTCGGCGACCTCCGTGTCGAACAAGCCGAAGGATCACTTCGACTTCTTCCCGCTCACCATCGACGTCGAGGAGCGGATGTACGCCGCGGGTCGCATCCCCGGCTCGTTCTTCCGTCGTGAAGGCCGTCCCGGCACCGACGCGATCCTCGCCTGCCGCCTCACCGACCGCCCGCTGCGTCCGGCTTTCGTCAAGGGCCTGCGCAACGAGGTCCAGGTCGTCCTCACCGTGATGTCCAACGGTCCCGACGACGCCTATGACGTCGTCGGCATCAACGGCGCCTCTGCCTCCACCCAGATCTCCGGTCTGCCCTTCAACGGTCCGATCGGCGCCGCGCGCATCGCGCTCATGCCGAACGCCCAGGGCGGCGGCCAGTGGGTCGCCTTCCCGACCTTCTCGCAGCTGGACGAGGCCGTGTTCTCCATGGTCGTCGCCGGCCGCATGGTCGAGGACGATGTCGCGATCATGATGGTCGAGGCCGAGGCCACCGACAACGCCTGGACGCTCATCAAGGAGCAGGGCGCGATCGCTCCCACCGAGGCCGTCGTGGCCGAGGGCATCGAGGCCTCCAAGGTCTTCATCCGCAGCCTCTGCATCGCCCAGCAGGAGCTGGCCGCCACCGCCGCCAAGCCGGTGCGCGAGTTCCCGCTCTTCCTGGACTTCCAGGACGACGCCTACGACATCGTCGAGGCCGCTGCCACCGGGCGTCTCGCGGAGATCATGTCGATCGCTGCGAAGACCGAGCGCGAGGAGCGCACCGAGCAGCTGCTCGATGAGGTCGTCGCAGAGCTCGCCGGCGAGGGCCAGCAGCTCGAAGGCCGCGAGAAGGAGGTCAGCGGTGCGTACCGTGCGCTGACCAAGCAGGTCGTGCGCAAGAAGGTCCTCACCGACGGCGTCCGCATCGACGGCCGCGGCCTGCGCGACATCCGTGCGCTCTCCGCTGAGGTCGAGGTCCTCCCGCGGGTCCACGGCTCTGCCCTGTTCCAGCGCGGCGAGACCCAGATCATGGGTGTCTCCACGCTGAACATGCTCAAGATGGAGCAGCAGATCGACTCCCTCGGGCCGGTCACGCGCAAGCGCTACGTGCACCACTACAACTTCCCGCCGTACTCCACCGGCGAGACCGGCCGCGTCGGCTCCCCGAAGCGTCGCGAGATCGGTCACGGCATGCTCGCCGAGCGCGCCCTGGTGCCGGTGCTGCCCACACGCGAGGAGTTCCCCTACGCGATCCGTCAGGTGTCCGAGGCTCTCGGCTCCAACGGCTCCACCTCTATGGGCTCGGTCTGCGCCTCGACCCTGTCGCTGCTGAACGCCGGTGTGCCGCTGCGCGCCGCCGTCGCCGGCATCGCCATGGGCCTGATCTCGGACACCGTGGAGGGAGAGACCCGCTACGCGGCGCTCACCGACATCCTCGGTGCAGAGGACGCCTTCGGCGACATGGACTTCAAGGTCGCAGGGACCAGCGAGTTCATCACCGCCATCCAGCTCGACACCAAGCTCGACGGTCTTCCGACCTCCGTGCTGACCGGTGCGCTCTCGCAGGCCCATGAGGCTCGCTTGGCGATCCTCGGTGTCCTGAACGAGGCGATCGATGCTCCCGACGAGATGAGCCCGTACGCCCCGCGCGTCCTCGCGGTCACCATCCCCGTCGACAAGATCGGCGCGGTCATCGGCCCGAAGGGCGCGATGATCAACCAGATCCAGGACGACACCGGCGCGGACATCACCATCGAGGACGACGGCACCGTCTACATCGGCGCCACCGATGGCCCCTCCGCTGAGGCCGCGCGCTCCGCGGTCAACGCGATCGCCAACCCGATGGTTCCCGAGATCGGCGAGCGCTATCTCGGCACCGTCGTGCGCGTCGTCGACTTCGGCGCGTTCGTCTCGCTCACCCCGGGCAAGGACGGACTGCTTCACGTCACCCAGCTGCGCAAGCTGAACGGCGGCAAGCGGGTCGACAACGTCGAGGACGTCGCCAAGGTCGGTCAGAAGATCGAAGTGGAGATCCGCGAGATCGACTCCCGCGGCAAGATCTCCCTCGGTGTGATCGAGGACGAGGCGGAGTCCACCGACTCCGCCCCGGCCGCTGAGGAGAACACCGCGGAGTGATCCGCCCGTCGGCCTCGGCTGACGGCACCGGGAGGGGAGGCATCCAACTGGATGCCTCCCCTCCTACTTTCTGTGGCGGGGCCGCACCTCTACTCCGGGACGGCGTCGCCCCTCTTCCCTGCGACAGGGTCGCGCGGCCTGGCAGGCTCTCCCTCTCCTTCTCCCTCTCCGGCAGGGCGTCCGGCTCTCGTGGAGTTCACTTCGACACCGGGAGGCGGCGGCCCGTTGCTCGGTATACTGCCGATGTTCGCGGGTGCATGTCTCAGGGGGCGTCGTCCAATGGCGGCGGCGATGCGCAGGCCGGCCCGCGGCGAACTTTCCGAACTGCCGGGCCACCCGTGTGAGGACTCCATTCCATGACCGATATGCCGCTGGGCAGCCGTTACACGCTCGGTGAGCGCCTGGGATCCGGGGGGATGGGCGAGGTCTTCCGGGCCCGGACCCGTGAGGGCGACGAGGTCGCCGTCAAGATCCTCCGGGCGCAGCTGGCGGGTGAGCCGGAGATCCTCAGCCGCTTCATCCAGGAGCGCTCGGTGATGCTCCAGGTGCGCAGCCCGCATGTCGTGGCGGTGCGGGACATGGTGGTCGAGGGGGAGACGCTCGCGATCGTCATGGATCTCGTGCGCGGCCGCGATCTCGCGGTCGTGAAGCGTGAGCTGGGGACCTTCCGACCTGCCGAGGTGGCTCGTCTCGGGGCTGCGATCGCCGAGGGCATGCGAGAGGTGCATGCGAAGGGGATCGTGCATCGGGATCTCAAGCCCGCGAACATCCTGCTCGACGAGATGCAGAGCCCGCCAGCACCGAAGGTCGCCGACTTCGGGGTGGCCCGCATCTGCGAGGACGGGGAGGACAACTCCGTCACCGTGCAGGCGGGGACCGGCGCCTACATGTCGCCGGAGCAGATCCGTGCCCGGGACCTCGAGCCCAGCTCCGACGTCTACTCCCTCGGCGTGCTGCTCTACGAGCTGCTGTGCGGGGTCACCCCGTTCCGCGGCAGCCTGATGGAGGTCTTCCGCCTGCACCAGGAGGCGCTGCCGGGCCGCCCCGAGGGGATCCCGGATGCACTGTGGGACCTGGTGATGCGGATGATGTTGAAGGAGGCTGCGCGACGCCCGGCCATGGCGCAGGTGAGCGAGGAGCTCACCAGCCTCCAGCCCCACCTCGAGCAGCTTCCGGCAGCTCCGCGCGTCAGTGCGCCCCCAGCCCCGATCGCCCTGCCGCCTACCGGGGTCATCGATGACGCCACCCGTGTGAACCCGCAGTCCGGCCCCTCTGCGCAGCAGGCACCGGCGGCCTACGCGGCCTCACCGGGGCCGGGGCCGGGGTCCCCGGGCTACGGCTCGCCGAGCTACAGCTCGCCCAGCTACAGCTCGCCGGTCACCGCGCCGACCATCCCGCAGGCCGCGGCCGAACAGCCGCCACGACGCAAGCGACGCTGGGTGCTCCCCGCGCTGGTCGCCGTGGTGCTGGTGGCGCTGGTGCTCGGCATCGGCGGCGTCGGCGTCTATCGGATGCTCGACGGCGGCGCAGAAGCGGAAGCAGGCGCGGCCACCACCGAGGCGGAGCCGTCGGCCGCGTCGGAGAGCACCCCGCAGGAGCTGCCCACCGAGGACGAGGACACCGAGGAGCCGGTGGAATCGGCCTCGCCGACCACCGAAGCGCCCACGATGCCGGATGTGATCGGGGAGACGTCCCAGGCGGCCGAGCGGGGCCTTCCGGAGGATGTCGAGGTCACCATCGAGGAGGTGGAGGTCGAGGATCCCGGTCAGGACGGATACGTCATCGCCACCACCCCCGAGCCCGGGAAGCCTGTCGGAGATTCGGTGACGCTGCAGGTGGGGCGCGCGGCGTCCTCGATCCCGCTCACCCAGATCTCCTTCATCGGGGAGGAGGGGGTCTCCACCGAGTCCGGTCCGGTGCCGATGGATGGACCCGTGCACCCGAACTCGATCACAGCCCAGGTCAACAGCTGGGAGGACGTCCACCGCAGCTCCTACAACCTGGGCCGGAAGTTCGACCGGCTCACGTTCACCCTCGGGCTGTCGGACACCGACAAGTATCCCGACGCCTCGCGCACCGTGGAGATCTACCTCGACCAGGTCAAGGTGTGGTCAGGCTCGGTCACCTTCAAGGAGTACCTCGAGGTCGACCTCCCGGTGAAGGACAAGCTGCGGCTGGACATCGTGTACACCGTGCAGGATGACGACCATCCGGTGTATCTCGCCACCCCCACCCTGTACGGCACCGAGGAGAACATCGATGCCGCTCGCCAGGAGGCCGAGGAGGGCTGAGGCGGCGGCCGGGGGACCGCTGGGTCCACCGACCCCTCCGAGCGTGGAACAATCGATCGATGCCTGTTGACCTCGCTTATGACGATCCCTCCTCCGATGTGCTGCTCGATCCCGCCACCGGCGTGCGGCGCAGCATCCTGCCCGGAGGAGTCCGGCTGCTGACCCAGACGGATCGGAGCGTGCGCAGCGCGACTATCGGTCTGTGGCTGCCGGTGGGCTCCCGTGATGAGACCCCTGCCCACGCCGGGTCGACCCACGTGCTCGAGCATCTGCTGTTCAAGGGCACCCGTCGGCGCAGCGCGATGGACATCGCGGCCGCCTTCGACGAGGTGGGCGGAGACTCCAACGCGGTCACCGCGAAGGAGCACACCCTCTACTACGGACGGGTCCGCTCCTCCGACGTGCCGATGGCCGTGGACGTCCTCACCGACATGATCACCGCGAGCACGCTCGAGGAGGATGCGCTCGTGACCGAGCGCGAGGTCATTCTCGAGGAGCTCGCGATGGCCGAGGACGACCCGAACGACGTCGGGTACGAGACGTTCCTCGCCGACGTGCTGGGACCGGACACAGCCCTCGGCCGCCCCGTCGGCGGGACCGTGGACACCGTCTCCGCGCTCGGCATCGAGGATGTGCGCGCCCACTTCCGTGAGCACTACCGGCCGGACAACCTGGTGGTCACCGCCGTCGGCGACATCGAGCACGAGGAGCTGGCCGGTCTCCTGCAGGCCGGGCTGCGACGCGGCGGCTGGAACCTCGAGGAGGGCGTGGCGCCGACGTGGCGCAGCCGCCCTGAATACTCGGTCGAGAGCGATCCGGGCATTCTCACTGATGTCTCCGCCCTGCAGCCCCACCGCCTGCACCGCCCCACCGAGCAGAACCACATCTACCTCGGGGGACACGGCCTCACCGCCCTCAGCGAGGACCGCCATGCGCTCTCGGTGCTGATGTCGATCCTCGGCGGAGGGATGTCCTCCCGCCTGTTCCAGAACGTTCGCGAGCGTCACGGACTCGCGTACTCGGTGTACTCCTTCAGCGCCGGGTACCGGGACGCCGGACTGTTCGGGTTGTACGCCGCCTGCCGGCCTTCGCGCACCACCCAGGTGGTCGAGCTGCTCGCGGAGGAGCTGGCCCGGATGGGGAGCGCGGGCATCGACGAGCAGGAGCTCGCTCGGGCGAAGGGGCAGATCACCGGGTCCTTCGCCCTCGGCCTCGAGGACACCAGCTCGAGGATGGGACGCCTGGGCACCATTGAGCTGGTCCATGGCCGCTACACCGGCGTCGACGAGACGCTCGAGCGGATCGGCCGGGTCGGGGTGGAGGATGTCCGTGCCCTCGCCGCCCGGTTCTCCGACTCCTTCAGCACCCGCGTCGAGGTCGGTCCCGAGAGCTGAGCGCCGGCACAGCCCCGTACCCCGCAGCCCGGTCCTCGAACGCCCGGACCGTTCCGTCCCTCGCCGCCCGTTCCGTCCTACGTCGCCCGTCGCCACCTTCGCCGCCCGTTCCGCCGCTTACTCAGGAGAGAACCCCATGACTGCCTCCCCGTCCCCTGCTTCGTCCTCGCAGCGTCCCACTCGGGTCGCCGTGCTGGGAGCCTCCGGCCGGATGGGTGCCGCCGCCTGTCAGGCCGTCGAGGACGCCTCCGATCTCGAGCTGGTGGCGCGCATCGGCCGTGGCGATGACCTCGCAGCGATCAGCGAGGCGAAGGCAGAGGTCGCGATCGACCTGACCGTCCCGTCGGTCACCGCGGAGAACGTGCGCTGGCTGGTGGACCACGGCATCCACGCGGTGGTCGGCACCACTGGCTGGACCGAGCAGTCGCTCGCTGCGCTGCGGGACCAGCTCGCCGAGCACTCCGAGGTCGGGGTGCTGATCGCCCCGAACTTCGCGATCGGTGCCGTGCTCGCCATGCGCTTCGCGGAGGTCGCCGCGCGCTACTACGACAGCGCCGAGATCATCGAGATGCATCACGAGAACAAGCTCGACGCCCCATCGGGCACCGCCCGTCACACTGCGGCCGCGATCGCCCGGGGCCGCGCCGCCGCCGGCCTGGGCGCGGTGCCGGATGCCACCGAGAAGGATCCGGACGGCGCACGCGGCGCGGTGATCGATGGGATCCACGTGCACGCCGTGCGCCAGCGCGGCCTGGTCGCCCACGAGGTAGTGCAGTTCGGTGGGGTGGGAGAGCAGTTCGTGCTGCGTCACGATTCCTTCGACCGCGTCAGCTTCATGCCCGGGGTGCTGCTGGGCGTGCGCGAGGTCGCCGCACATCCGGGGCTCACCGTGGGCCTGGACGGCTACATGGATCTCGGCTGAGCAGGCCCCGCCGATGAGAGAGAAGATCTTCGTCGCCGTGCTGGTGCTGATCACCGCGGCCTATGCCTGGGGTCTGGGCTGGATCGCCTGGGGCTTCGTGCGCGCCGGGAGCGCCGTGGGCTACGGCCTGGCCCTCGGCATCGGCATCCTGCTGCTGCTCACCATCTGGGTGACCTGGCGGGAGATGCTGTTCGGGATGGGCGCCGGGCGCCTGGCCCGGAGCTACGAGCCGCCGGCGGAGGCCGACGGCGACGACCCGCGTGCCGAGTTCGAGGCCGCCCGCACCGCGCTCCAGGACGGGGACGAGCAGGACTGGCGCGCCTGGTTCCGCCTCGCGCTGGCCTATGACGCGATGCGGGACCGCAAGGGTGCCCGGATGGCCACCCGTCGCGCCATCGACGAGCACCGACGCCGACCGCAGAGCACTATCGCTGATCGCTGATCGCTGATCGCTGATCGCTGATCGCTGATCGCTGATCGCTGACCGCTGACCGCTGAGCAACGACGCTGTCTGGGGTCGTGAGCACCGCGGCTGGCCGGGGCTCGAGCGATCGAGGTCTAGCCCCAGCCGAGCGCCCGCAGACCGGCCGCGACCGCCGCAGCCCCGACCACGACCACCAGGAACGGTGCTCGCAGGCACAGCAGCACCACCGCCGCGCCGAGGCCCGCCAGTCGCGCATCGAGCACGATGTCGCTGCCGCTGGTCGCGGTCTGCGTGGCGACCAGAGCCCCCAGCAGCGCGATCGGCAGCAGCGTCGTGATCCGGGAGACCTGCGGGCGCTCGAGCACGTCCGGGGGAGCCTGATAGCCCACCCATTTCTGTGCGAACGAGAGCACCGAGGCGGCGATCACCGCGATCCACAGCATGCTCATCGTGATCCACCTTCCGATCGTTCCTCGTCGCTCGCAGGCTCCTCAGCGGGCTCAGCGGGCTCAGCGGGCTCAGCGGGCTCAGCGGGCTCAGTGTGTTCTGCGGGCTCAGCATCCGGCGCGGTGTCGACCTCGATCTCGTGGTGCACCAGGCGCCGACGCGAGGGCAGCAGCCCCGCGACCACCGCCACCAGCGCCGCGGCCAGCACAGGCAGCCCGGAGGGGAGCGCGGGGGTGGTCACCAGCGCCACGAAGGCCGCGGCCACGGCGACTGCGACCGCCTCGCCACTGCGCAGGCGCGGCCACAGCAGCGCGATGAACGCTCCCGCTGCGGCTGCATCCAGCCCCCACGCCCCCGGATCCGCGACATGCTGTCCGGCCAGTGCACCCACCAGCGAGAACAGATTCCAGAAGACGTACACCCACACACCTGCGGCCCAGAACCCGGCCCGCTTCTCCGTGGTCGTGGTGCCGCCTGCCGCCAGTGCGGCGGACTCGTCGATCGTCAGGTGCGCCCGGGCGAGGCCTCGGAAGCCGCCCTGGGGCAGGGACGGAGCCAGGATCAGTCCGTACAGGGTGTTGCGGATCCCGAGCAGCACGGCGGCCAGCGCCGCCCCGATCGCCGAGCCCCCACCGCCCACCACCCCGATGAAGGCGAACTGGCTGCCGCCGGTGAACATCACCGCCGAGAGCACCATCGCCTGCCAGACATCCAATCCGGATGCGGTGGCCAGGGCTCCGAAGGAGATGCCGTACAGGCCGGTGGCCACCCCGATCGACAGCCCGGTCCGGCGGATGGTGCGCAGACGCTCGGCGATGGCGGGGCCGGGGCTCATCGAGGTCGGTGAAGCGGTGGTCATGATGCTCGACACTCTACGGTCACCTGCGCGGATGCTGCCGTCCTGTCCCGTGATCGGTATGAGATTCTGGAGGCATGACGTCTTCTTCTGTCCCCTCCCATGCTGTCCCTTCGGAAGGGCAGGCACTGCCGATGCGCACCTCTGCGCTGCTGCTGGACATGGATGGGACCCTCATCGATTCGGGCCCGTCGGTCGAACGCTCCTGGAACCAGCTGCTGCGCGAGCTCGGCACAGATCTCACCTTCGGCGCGGAGCAGCATGGCAAGCCAGCCCGTCAGGTCCTCGGCGAGCTGCTGCCGGAGCTCGATGAGGCGGCGCTGGACGCCGCTCACCGCCGGATCGAAGAGCTCGAGATCGCCGATGTCGCGGAGATCGTCGTGCTGCCGGGCACCGAAAGGCTGCTGCGCGAGCTCGATGAGGCCGCGGCACAGATCGGTCGCGCCACCTGGACCATCGTCACCTCCTGCACCAGGCCGCTGTTCGAGGCGCGCTGGGCCCGCACCGGCCTGCCGGTCCCCGCGGGTCTCGTCACCGCCGACCAGGTCAGCAAGGGCAAGCCGGATCCCGAGCCTTACCTGCTGGGTGCTGAGCGGCTCGGCATCGATCCCGCCGACACCACCGTGATCGAGGACTCGATCGGAGGCCTGCACTCCGGTGCTGCGGCCGGATCCCGCACCATCGCGGTGACCAGCACCACGCCGGCCAGCGACCTCGCTCCGCTGGCAGATGCGCTGGTCACGTCGTTGGACGACCTCGAGCTCCGGGTCGATGGGGCCGAGCTGGTCCTCTCACGCCGCGGCAGCTGAATTTCACGTCGCGCCTGCCTCGGCGGGTCTTGACCCGTTGATAAGCTCGGGCGGCCGAACCCGGTCCGTCCGCGCGCCTGGAGTCCTCGGGTGCGTCCCTGATGCCCCTCCCTCTCTGTGCCGAGCGCCCTGACTGCGGGCGGCAGCCGTCCCCCTCGAAAGGACTCGTCCCATGTGCGGAATCGCCGGTACCTACGGATTCGGTGCTG
The DNA here is from genome assembly GCF_052378395.1 of Brachybacterium sp. AOP29-B2-41. Lineage (NCBI taxonomy): Bacteria > Bacillati > Actinomycetota > Actinomycetes > Micrococcales > Dermabacteraceae > Brachybacterium > Brachybacterium sp. AOP29-B2-41. The sequence goes on along the minus strand of NZ_JBQSXR010000013.1, from coordinate 98,598 downwards.
ACACCGAGGACATCGCCCGCCGGATGAGCGGCGCGCTGGCCCATCGCGGTCCCGACGGCGAAGGACTCTTCGTCGACGACCAGACCGGGCTGGCCCATCGCCGACTGGCCATCATCGACCGTGAGCACGGCGCTCAGCCGATGACCACGGCGGATGGCCGCTACACGATCATCTACAACGGTGAGACCTACAACTACCTCGACCTGCGCTCCGAGCTCGAGGGCCTCGGCCACGTCTTCCGGACCGACTCCGACACCGAGGTGCTGCTCGAGGCACACGCGGAGTGGGGCACTTCCGCCTACGACCGCTTCAACGGCATGTTCGCCTTCGCGATCCATGACGCGCACACCGGCACCGTCACGGTCGCTCGCGACCACTTCGGCATCAAGCCCCTCTACTACTGGGTCGACCCCGCCACCGGCACAGGCACAGATGCTGGCACCCCCAGAGTCGTCTTCGGCTCCGAGATCCGCTCGCTCCTGGCAGCCCGCGTGTTCGAGGCCGCGCCGGATGACCGCGCGGTCTACCGCTACCTGAAGTTCCGCGTCCAGGACGACGACTCCCAGACCTTCTTCGCGGGCGTGAACCGGCTGATGGCCGGTGAGGTGCTGGAGATCAGCGCCGACGGCACCGCGACCTCCTCCTTCACCCGGCTCAAGGACGAGCTGCGCGAGATCGCCGCGCGTCCCAGCCGCCCGTACGACCAGCAGGTCGTGGACGAGTACCGCGAGCGCTTCCAGGAGTCGGTGCGCCTGCGCCTGCAGTCCGAGGTGCCCGTGGGCACCTCGCTCTCCGGTGGCCTGGACTCCTCCGCGGTCGCCGCCGTGATCGCCCGCCAGCTGCGCGAGCAGCCCGAGGACGAGCGCTACAGCGCCGTCGGCACCCGGCAGAACACCTTCTCGGCCGTCTTCCCGAACTCCTCGAACGATGAGGAGCGCTATGTCGACGCGCTGCTGGAGGAGAACCGCGGGCAGATCACCGCCCACAAGATCCTGCCCCAGCCCGCGGCCTTCCTCGAGGACCTGCACGACTTCGTGCGCACCCAGGAGGAGCCGATCATCTCCACCGGCCCGTACGCGCAGTACGCGGTGATGCGCGAGGCCAGCAAGCACGTCACCGTGCTGCTGGACGGCCAGGGCGCCGACGAGATGATGGCCGGGTACAACCCGTACTTCTATGTCTACCTGCGCCAGCTGCGCCGCCAGAAGCGCTTCAAGGAGCTTGCGAGCGAGGTCGTCGGCTCCCGCGACATCCTCCGCAAGCTCGCCCGCACCAAGTTCTCCGGCCGCACCTCCGTGCCGATCGAGGCGCTGCTGAACTCCGGCTTCGTCGCCGAGCACAGCCACGAGAAGGTCACCTCGATCCAGGACGACCTCAAGGAGCGACTGCTCGAGGACACCTTCAAAGCCTCCCTGCCGTCGCTGCTGCGCTACGAGGACAAGAACACGATGCGCTTCAGCATCGAGGGTCGCGTCCCCTTCGTGGACAAGGAGCTGCTGAAGTTCCTGTTCTCCCTCGACGAATCCGCGATCATCCATGATGGCTGGAACAAGCGGATCCTGCGCGAGTCGATGGACGGGATCCTCCCCGACATGATCTCCAAGCGCCGCAACAAGATCGGCTTCACCACCCCCGAGGGGGAGTGGTTCCGCACGATCGCGCCGGAGCTTCGAGACGTGTTCGCCTCGGCATCCTTCGCCTCGCGTCCCTACTTCGACGCCCCCAGCGTGCTGGCGCTGTTCGACGACTACATCGCCCACCCCGAGAACCACGGCACGCTGATGTTCTGGCGCCTGCTGAACGTCGAGCTGTGGATGCGCACCTTCTTCGACGATGCCGAGGGCGCCACCCTCGCGCTCGGCGGCTCCGCGCAGACCGGTGCCCAGGCCGCCCCGACCGTGCCCGCCCCGACGGCAGGTCCCGGCGAGGCTGACCAGGCAGAGGAGACCGAGGCGCCCAAGAGCGACTACGTCGCCAACCCGGACAAGCAGCTCGATCTCGTCTCCACGACAGACCGCCGCAGCTGGCGTCGACTGCCTCTGCAGACCGAGCTGGTGGCTCGCGGCGACGACATCGAGAAGCTCGCCCGTGAGCGCGTCGAACGTTTCGCCGCCGGACTCCCCGCCGGGACCGTGCCCGCCGGAGCGCCCTGGTACTTCGTGATCAGCGAGAAGATCATCGCGATCGCGCAGGGCCGCTCCTGGTTCACCTGGGAGGTCAAGCCCCGCCGCTCGGCGAAGGTGCTCAGCCGCTTCGTCACGCGCACCCCGGCCGGTATCGGCCTGGGCGACCCCACCACGATGGAGCTCGCGATCCGCGAGGTCGGACTGCCCCGGGTGCTCGCGGCCTCCGCGGCCGGCGCCGCGGGCAAGGTGATCGGTCGGAAGGGTCTGTTCTACGAGGTCGTCGGCGCGAACGTGCGGGCGATCGACGGACCGACCCCGTACTCGGCGTTCCCCTCGAACGTCTCCGCCAAGCTGCCGCCGAAGGATCCGGATGCGGTCTCCGCACGGATCTCCGCGGCGATCCGCAGCGCGGACATCCCCGCCGAGCTGCGCGAGAGCTTCGTGGGAACCGTGGTGATGGATGCCAACGACATCGGCCGCAATGTCCTGGGCTCCGACGTGTCGACGCCGCACGAGCACCTCGAGGCGACCTTCGCGGACAACCCGCTCGGCCAGGGCCGTCAGCGCACCCCGCTGGCGATCCTCGTCGATCTCGGCATCGCGTCACAGCAGTGAGCAGCCGCGGGCCTGGTCTAGGCTCCGGGCAGCAGAACATTCTCGGGAGGAGACCATGACCAGCACCGAAACGCGCTCTGCGCGACCGTTCGGCGCGGTGGGGACCGCGATGGTCACCCCGCTCACCGAGGACGGCCATGGCGTGGACCTGGAGTCCGCGCAGAAGCTGGCCGACCATGTGGCCCGGCACGGCAACGACATGATCGTGGTCTCCGGCACCACCGGGGAGGCGCCCACCCTCACTGACGTCGAGAAGCTCGAGCTGGCTCGCGCGGTGAGGGATGCCGTCGGCCCCGAGGTCACCGTGGTCGCAGGGGTCGGCACCTACGACACCGCCCACTCGATCGACCTCGCGCGGGAGCACGCCAAGCTCGGGATCGACGGGCTGCTGGTGGTCACCCCGTACTACTCCAAGCCCAGCCAGGCCGGGATCATCGCGCACACCACCGCGATCGCGGATTCCACGGACCTGCCGGTGATGCTCTATGACATCCCGGGCCGCACCGGCACCCCGCTGAGCTTCGAAACCCTGCTGCGCCTCGGCGAGAACCCGCGGATCCTCGCAGTGAAGGACGCCAAGGCTGATCTGCAGCAGGCGAGCCGGGTCATGGCGCAGACGGACCTCGTCTACTACTCCGGCGAGGACGGGCTGAACCTGCCCTGGATGTCCATCGGCGCTGCCGGGATGGTGTCCGTGGTCGGCCAGGTCGCCGGCGATCTCGAGCGGGAGATGGTCGAGGCCGTGGATCGGGACGATCTGCCCGCCGCGCTCGCCGCGCACCGCGCGCTGGTCCCGGTGGTCGAAGCGATCATGAACCACATGCCCGGTGCCGTGGCCGCGAAGGCCGCACTCCACCTGCAGGGCGTGCTGCCGCATGCTGCGATGCGCGGCCCGCACGTCCCGGCCGACACCGACCAGCTGCGCATGCTCTCGGACGCACTGGACGCCGCTGGCCTGCTCTGAGCAGAATCACCCCTCTGACCAGCGCGGAGCTGCCGATGTCCACTGCCTTCTCCCAGCGTCCCGACCTGCCGCCGGAGCTCGAGCCCGGCACTCTGCGGATCACGCCGCTCGGCGGGCTCGGAGACGTCGGCCGCAATATGACCGTCCTCGAGTTCGACGGGCGTCTGCTGATCGTCGACTGCGGAGTGCTCTTCCCCGAGGACTCCCAGCCCGGCGTCGACCTGATCCTCCCCGACTTCGATCTCATCGCCGATCGCCTGGCCGACGTCGAGGCGATCATCCTGACCCACGGCCATGAGGACCACATCGGGGCGGTGCCCTACCTGCTGCGGCGGCGGCCCGACATCCCCCTGGTGGGCAGCAGGCTCACGCTCGCCTTCCTCGAGGCGAAGCTGAAGGAGCACAGGATCCGTCCCGTCACCACCGTGGTGGCGGAAGGACAGCAGCTGGACTTCGGGCCCTTCGACTGCGAGTTCGTAGCGGTCAACCACTCGATCCCCGACGCCCTCGCGGTGCACGTGGCCACCCCGGCCGGCACGGTGCTCCACACAGGCGACTTCAAGATGGACCAGCTGCCGCTCGATGGCAGGATCACCGATCTGCGCGCCTTCGCCCGGCTCGGCGAGGCCGGCGTGGACCTGTTCATGACGGACTCCACCAATGCGGAGGTCCCGGGGTTCACCGTCGGGGAGCAGGAGATCGGCCCCACCCTCGAGGCGATCTTCGCCCGCGCCCGGCAGAAGATCGTGGTCGCGTCCTTCTCCAGCCACGTCCACCGTGTTCAGCAGGTGCTGGACGCCGCCGCGCGCCATGGCCGCAGAGTCGCCTTCGTCGGCCGTTCGATGGTGCGGAACATGGGCATCGCCGCCGAGCTCGGCTACCTCCACGTCCCGCCGGACACGATCATCGACGCGAAACAGATCGGCAGCCTCCCCGAGGAACAGGTCGTGCTGATGTGCACCGGCAGCCAGGGCGAGCCGATGGCGGCGCTGGGACGCATCGCGAAGGGCGACCACCAGGTGAGCGTGGGCCCGGGTGACGTCGTCATCCTCGCCTCGTCCCTCATCCCGGGCAACGAGAACTCCGTGTTCCGGGTGATCAACGGGCTGATGGCGCTCGGCGCCGAGGTGATCCACAAGGGCTCCGCCACGGTCCACACCTCAGGGCACGCCAGCGCCGGGGAGCTGCTGTACTGCTACAACATCGTGCGGCCCCGCAACGTGATGCCGATCCATGGCGAGGTGCGCCATCTCATCGCGAACGGGAAGCTCGCCGAGTTCACCGGGGTCCCGCGCGAGCGGATCGTGCTGGCCCAGGACGGACATGTCATCGATCTGAAGAACGGCATCGCCGCCACGGTCGGCGCGGTGCCGAACAGCTATGTGTATGTGGACGGCTCGAGCGTCGGCGAGATCTCCGAGGCCGACCTCCAAGACCGTCGCACGCTCGGGGGTGAGGGCTTCATCTCTCTGTTCGCCGTGGTCAGTGCCGAGACTGGAGCGCTGATCGTCGGGCCGGAGATCCACATCCGTGGGATGGCCGAGGACCACGGCGTCTTCGAGGAGATCCGGCCGGAGATCGTCGCGGCGCTGGAGAACGCGATCGCAGAGCAGTCCGAGCGCAGGGACACCTATCGGCTGCAGCAGGTGATGCGTCGGGTGGTGGGACGCTATGTCTCCCGGCGATTGCGGCGACGACCGATGATCGTCCCCGTCGTCATCGAGTCCTGACCCTCCCGTCCGGGGCGAGCCGGCTCTGAGACCGCCCGTGTGACGAGGCCGGGGGCCCCGCCTCCCGAGTGCGGGGTGGCGCGGAATGTAGCATCGGGCTCATGGCGACACGTACGTCTTCCCCCGCACGTGCGTCGAAAGGCTCCTCTCGGACCGCTGCTGCCGGCACCTCGCGCACCACCGGCTCCGGGGCGAACGACCCCTCGACGCTCCCTCTGCCGGTGCGCGCTGTGCGCTCCGGCTATCTGGCGATCGCTCGCATGGTCGGCGGAATGATCCGCTCGATCGGCGTGCAGCGATGGGAGGTCGCCCCTGAGCAGCGACGTGACGGCTATGCGCTGTTCCTCCTGCTCATCGCGATCCTGGTCGCCGTCGTCGAATGGTGGCAGTCCACGGGACCGGTGCTCGGTGCCGTGCACACCGCGGTGGCCGGCACCTTCGGGATCTCCTCGATGGTGATCCCGCTGCTGGCCGCCGGCTGGTCCCTGCGCATGTTCCGACGCCCGGATCAGGTGCGCGCCAACTCCCGCATCGCGATCGGCATCGCGATCCTGCTCACCGCGATCTCGGCGATCGCCTCGGTCTCGGCACGGCTGCCCGCTCCGGCGGACGGAATCGACGCGCTTGCCCGCGGGGGAGGGGTGCTGGGCTTCCTGGCCGCCGCCCCGCTCGAGGCGCTCCTCCCGCCGGTCGCGGTGGTCGTCATCCACTCACTCCTGATCGCCTTCGGGATCCTCGTGCTCACCGCCACCCCGGTCGAGTCGATCCCCTCGCGCCTGCGCGACGTCTACGACGTCGCCGTGGGCCGCAGCGAGGAGGAGGACGCGGAGCGGGTCGCCTTCGGGCTGCGCCCCCGCCGGGTGGACCCCGCGATGCACGAGCAGGCGACCGAGGCCCAGACCACCGGCAGGCCCCGCCGTCGCAGCCGTCGGGAGAAGGCCGAAGCGGCCGAGCGCGATCACGAGAACTTCGGCTACGTCGGCGACGAGGCCTTCGAACAGGGCGTGGACGAGGACGCCGCGACGGCGGCGACGGCGAAGAAGAAGAGCCGCCGCACCGCCCAGCGCCGCAGCGCCCCCGCCGACGCCGCGGATGTCTACGACGTGGTCGAGGACGAGAACCACCGCGCCAAGACCTTCCCGGGCAAGGGCGCGGCGGGCCCCGATGCCACGACGCCGCTGCCTTCGGCCGCGAAGTCCGCCGCCGCCAGGACCACCCCGACCAAGGCTGTGCCGACCAAGCCGGCACAGGAGGAGAAGGCGGAGCTGGTCCCGCCACCGATGGGCGACCTTCCCCGCGCCGGCGAACAGCTGGAGCTCGCCGGAGACATCGTCTACACGCTGCCGGACTCCTCCTTCCTGCTGGAGGGTCCGCCCCACAAGACCCGCTCCGAGGCCAACGACCATGTGGTCGCCGCACTCGGCGAGGTCTTCGAGCAGTTCAACGTCAATGCCGAGGTGGTCGGCTTCTCCCGTGGTCCCACGGTGACCCGCTACGAGGTCGAGCTCGCTCCGGGCACCAAGGTCGAGAAGGTCACGGCCCTGGACAAGAACATCTCCTACGCCGTGGCCAGCGCCGACGTGCGGATCCTCTCGCCGATCCCCGGCAAGAAGGCCATCGGCATCGAGATCCCCAACACCGACCGCGAGACGGTCGCGCTGGGCGACGTGCTGCGCAGCTCCGTGGCGCGCCGCAACGAGCACCCGCTGGTGATGGGCGTGGGCAAGGACGTCGAGGGCGGCTACGTCGTCGCGAACCTCGCCAAGATGCCCCACCTGCTCGTCGCCGGTGCCACCGGAGCCGGCAAGTCCAGCTTCGTGAACTCCATGATCACCTCCATCCTGATGCGTTCCACGCCGGAGGAGGTGCGGATGGTGCTGGTGGACCCCAAGCGCGTCGAACTCACCATCTACGAGGGCATCCCGCACCTGATCACTCCGATCATCACCAACCCGAAGAAGGCCGCCGAAGCCCTCGAGTGGGTCGTCAAGGAGATGGACGCCCGCTACGACGACCTCGCCGCCTTCGGGTTCAAGCACCTCGACGACTTCAACAAGGCCGTCCGGGCCGGAGAGGTGAAGCTGCCCGCCGGCAGCGAGCGCCGCCTCGCCCCGTACCCCTACCTGCTGGTCGTGGTCGACGAGCTCGCGGACCTGATGATGGTCGCCCCGCGCGACGTCGAGGCGTCGATCCAGCGCATCACGCAGCTCGCACGAGCTGCCGGGATCCACCTGATCCTGGCCACCCAGCGCCCCTCGGTCGACGTCGTCACCGGCATCATCAAAGCCAATGTGCCCAGCCGTCTCGCCTTCGCGACCTCGTCGCTGCAGGACTCCCGGGTCATCCTCGACTCCGTCGGCGCCGAGAAGCTGATCGGTCAGGGCGACGCCCTGTTCCACCCGATGGGCAAGGCCAAGCCGATGCGTGTTCAGGGCGCCTGGGTCAACGAGTCCGAGATCCACAAGGTCGTCGACCACGTCAAGACCCAGATGAAGCCCAACTATCGCGAGGACGTCCAGGTCGTCGCGGCCAAGAAGCAGATCGACGACGACATCGGCGACGATCTCGACGTCCTGCTGCAGGCAGCGGAGCTCGTGGTCACCACCCAGTTCGGCTCCACCTCGATGCTGCAGCGCAAGCTCCGGGTGGGCTTCGCGAAGGCTGGTCGCCTGATGGATCTGCTCGAGTCCCGCGAGATCGTGGGCCCCTCCGAGGGATCCAAGGCCCGCGACGTGCTGGTCCATCCCGACGAGCTCGGCACCGCCATCGCCCGCATCCGCGGCGAGGACGTCCCGGCGGATGGCGAGGATGAGCCCTATGCCGCCGATCAGGCCGTCGACCTCGAACAGGAGGATCCGGAGCCGGTCGCCGAGGGTCACGGCGGGGATGATCGCTACGCGAACGATCCGCTGGCCGATGACGGCTCCGAGCCCGCGATCGACTATCACGATGACGGGGACGAGGAGCAGAGCGAGGACGTCTGGAGCCTCACCGGCCGCTGAGCCGGCGAGCGACCCCGCAAGCCACTCCGTTCACTCGCCCCGCCGTCCACCCACCCCGCCGTCCGCCCACCTCACCAGCGATCGTTCAGCCTCGACCGCCCACCTCCACCTTCAGCCCGCATCACCGATGCGGACCCCGCCCCACAGCCAGGAGCCCCGATGACCACCCCGCGCACCGAAGAGGTCCCGCTCTGGAACATCGCCAACATCCTCACCATGGTGAGGTGTGCGATGGTCCCGCTGCTGGTGGTGCTCGCGATCCTGTACGCAGACTCGGTGCCCGGCAGATTGCTGGTCGCCGGAGTGTTCGTGCTCGCGATGATCACGGACTTCGCGGACGGCTATCTCGCGCGCAGCCGGAACCTGATCACCGACTTCGGCAAGATCATGGACCCGATCGCAGACAAGGCGATGACCGGGGCAGCGCTGATCATGCTCTCGGTGTGGGAGTACGTGCCGTGGTGGATGACAATCCTGATCCTGGTGCGCGAGTTCGGCATCACGATCATGCGCTTCACGATCCTCAAGTACGGGGCGCTGCCGGCGAACATGGCCGGCAAGGCCAAGACGATGGTCCAGACCATCGCCATCACCTTCTGCCTGATCCCCTTCGAATTGTGGTGGACCCCGGCCCGCTGGATCGGCCTCGCGCTGGTGCTCCTGGCCGTGGTGCTGACCGTCTGGTCCGGAGTCGTCAACCTCAAGGACGGCCTGCGGCTGCGTCGTGAGGCCCTGGCCGGGAACGCATGAGCACGTCGCCGGGCTCGTCGTCGCACGACGCAGCCGTCCAAGGGGGAGACACCGGGAGCGGCGCTGGAACCGCTGGCCGGAACGGGAACGGGACCGGGTCCGGCAGCAAGGGTGAACGACCCGTCGATCCTGCCTCCCTCATCGCCCGCGCCTCCGCACGGGGATGGTGGATCGCGACCGCCGAGTCGCTGACGGCCGGCGGACTGGTGGCCCGCCTGGTGGACGCGCCCGGGGCCAGTGCGGCGATCGCCGGGGGAGCGGCCTGCTATTCCTACGAGGCCAAGACCCGTGTGCTCGGGATCGACCCTGACCTGCTCTCCGCCACCGGTGCGGTGACTGCAGAGGTCGCGACCGCGATGGCGGAAGGAGCGCTCAGCCTGTACGGCGCCGATATCGCCGTGTCCACCACCGGGGTGGCGGGCCCCGGCCCTGACGAGAGGGGGGTCGCCCAGGGCACGGTGTTCCTGGGCCTCGCCCAGCGCGGCGCGAGAACCGTGACCCGTGAACTCCGTCTCAGCGGGGGGAGAGCCCAGATCCGGTCCCGGACCGTCGATGCCGCACTCGTGCTGCTGGACGAGGCGCTCGCGGAGCAGCAGCCGCCCAGCTCAGCCAGTCAGCGCTGATCGCTCCTCCCCATCGTCCCGCCATGCACACCCTCCAGGGAATGATCGGGCGTGGCCCACTACACTCTGGGGAACAGTTTCTCGGGTGCGGGCGTTGTGCCTTCTGTGATGACATCGACGTACCGCATTCCCGAGGTGCACCATCAGTTCACCCACAGTCAGAGGAAAGGAGGCAGGTCCATGATTCTGTTCCGCCAGGAGCTGGGAGACGTGCTGCGCGACGCGCGCCGTACCCAGGGCCGCACGCTTCGGCAGGTATCCTCCGACGCCCGTGTGTCACTGGGCTATCTCAGTGAGATCGAGCGCGGCCAGAAGGAGGCCTCCAGCGAGCTGCTGGTCTCCGTGACCGATGCGCTCGGTCTCCCGTTGTCCTTCGTGCTGCGCGAGGTGTCCGAGAGGATCGCGATCGCTGAGCAGGTGACGATCCCCGATACCGTCCCCGAGGGTCTGGTCGACGGCACGAAGCCGCTGGTCGGCGCTCGCTGAGGTGCGACGCAGCGAGTTCACCGAGCTGGCCGACCATGTCTTCGGGCCGGCACTCGCACGCATATACACCCAGGACCTCGTGCTCGAGGAGATCGGCGGACTGACCGCCGAGCAGGCTCTCGAGCACGGGGTCCCCGTGCGTTCGGTGTGGACAGCCCTGTGCGATGCCATGGACGTCCCCGACTCCGCGCGGTGGGAGATCCCGCTCGCGCAGCGGCGGCGCTGAGCAGGCCCGAGCTCTCGAGCAGATCCGTTCACGACACACCGCACGACACGCCGCGATCTGGTTCGCGTTCGAACGTCTGTTCGGTAGTCTGTTCCTCGACGGTCCTCCCAGCACCCGCTCCACACACCGACCTCTCCTCCCCAGCGCCCCTCCATCCACAGGGGTCACGGACAGCGGTCGAATGTCGGGGTCGGCGCCTAGTGTGGCCGCACTGGTCACCGCGTCGGTACTCCCGGCCCTCAGGAAGGAACAAGCACATGGCTGCACCGAAGTCATCCAAGCCCCCGGTCACGAAGTCGTCCGCAAAGGACCGCAGCTCCTCGCTCGACAGCGCACTCGCGCAGATCGATCGGCAGTTCGGCAAGGGCTCGATCATGCGCCTGGGCGACGACACCCGCCCGCCGGTCGAGGTCATCCCCACCGGCTCGGTGGCGCTGGACGCAGCATTGGGTATCGGCGGTCTGCCCCGCGGGCGCATCGTGGAGATCTACGGCCCGGAGTCCTCCGGCAAGACCACGCTCGCCCTCCACGCCGTGGCCAACGCGCAGCGCAACGGCGGCATCGCGGCTTTCATCGATGCCGAGCATGCGATGGATCCGGAGTACGCGAAGAAGCTCGGCGTCGACACCGACGCACTGCTGGTCTCCCAGCCGGACACCGGTGAGCAGGCCCTGGAGATCACCGACATGCTGATCCGCTCCGGCGCACTGGACATCGTCGTCATCGACTCGGTCGCCGCACTGGTGCCCAAGGCAGAGATCGAAGGCGAGATGGGCGACTCGCACGTCGGCCTGCAGGCTCGCCTGATGTCGCAGGCGCTGCGCAAGCTCACCGGTGCGCTCTCCGCCTCGGGCACCACCGCGATCTTCATCAACCAGCTGCGCGAGAAGATCGGCGTGTTCTTCGGCAGCCCGGAGACCACCACCGGTGGCAAGGCGCTGAAGTTCTATGCCTCGGTGCGTATGGACATCCGCCGCATCGAGACTCTCAAGACCGGCACCGACGCCGTGGGCAACCGCACCCGGGTCAAGGTCGTGAAGAACAAGATGGCTCCGCCCTTCAAGCAGGCCGAGTTCGACATCCTCTACGGCGAGGGGATCTCCCGCGAAGGCGGCCTGATCGACCTCGGCGTCGAGCACGGCCTGGTCCGCAAGTCCGGTGCCTGGTTCACCTATGAGGGGGATCAGCTGGGGCAGGGCAAGGAGAACTCCCGACAGTTCCTCAAGGACAATCCGGACCTGGCCGCGGAGATCGAGGAGAAGATCCTCCGCACCCTCGGAGTGGGCAAGTACGCCGCCGAGCCCGAGGCGCCGGCGACCGAGGCTCCCCTCGGCGAGGACGAGTTCCTCGACGAGGATGTCCCCGCCACGATCTGATCGATGGCACCTCAGCACGCACGCGGCGGCGCCGACGACCACCCGGTCGCCGGCGCCGCCGCTGTTGACCAGAAGTCCTCACCGCCCGCCCCGTCCCGGGAGGCGCGGACCCGTACCCGGCTGACCGAACGCACCCAGGAGATTCTGGACCGTCCCCGCCCCGTCGTGGACCCCGAGCACGCCGAGCGTGAACGGGCCGTGGTCCACGAATGCCGGTACCTGATGCGACTGCTGTCCACACGCCGCCGGTCAGCTGGCGAAATGCGGGAGCGCCTCACCCAGCGGGAAGTCCCGGGGGCGATCGCCCATGAGGCGATGGCCCGCATCGACCGGGCCGGCCTGATCGACGATGCCGTTTTCGCCCACGAGTGGGTCCAGCAGAGGCGGGTATTGCGGGCCCTGGGGGATGAGGCGCTGCGCCGCGAGCTCGAGAAGAAGCGCGTCGCGACCGAGCTTATCGAGGAGGCACTGTCCTCCGTCCAGGACTCCGGTGATGAGGAGCAGCGCTGCCGGGACCTGGTGCAGTCCAGGATCGGCCATCGGGACCGTGAGCAGCTGCGCACCGAACGCGACGGCGCCCACCGCCGACGGCTCTCACGGCGGCTGGATGCCCTGCTCACCCGCAAGGGGTACCCGGGCAGCCTCGCGATCCACGTGATCTCCGCAGAGCTCCGTGCTGCCGCGCAGGAGCCGGCGGACTGAGCCTGGCGACCCGAGGGGGGACCGCGTCGCCCGCCGACCTCCTCGCCTCCCGAGGAGCCGACAGCGGTGTCGGGGTCTGTCATGGCATTGTGACCTTCCTCCAGCAGCGACGAACCTCCAGGTCGCTGCCCGCATCGAGGTGCCGCGGGGATGCCGACTGAGGAGTGGGAGACGTACTCTGGCACCACTATGTCCCTCAGCTCCCACACCCCGACACTCGACCTGCACTCCTCCGCGCTCGACGGTCCTGCGACCGCGCGAGGCACCTATCAGGTGCGCACCTTCGGCTGCCAGATGAACGTCCACGACTCCGAGCGCCTCACCGGCATGCTCGAGGAGTCCGGCTACGTCGCCGCACCGGAGAGCGCCGACGCCCGCCGCGGCGAAGTCGATGTGATCGTGTTCAACACCTGTGCCGTCCGCGAGAACGCGGACAAGAAGCTCTACGGCACCCTCGGTGCGCTGCGCCCCGGCAAGGACGCCAACCCGGGCATGCAGATCGCCGTCGGCGGCTGCCTCGCCCAGAAGGACCGCCAGACGATCGTCGAGCGGGCGCCTTGGGTCGACGTCGTCTTCGGCACCCACAACATCGGCTCGCTGCCGGTGCTGCTGGACCGCTCCCGACACAACGCCGAGGCGCAGGTGGAGATCCTCGAGTCGCTCGAGGTGTTCCCCTCCACCCTTCCCACCCGACGCGAATCCGCCTACGCCGCCTGGGTCTCGATCTCCGTGGGCTGCAACAACACCTGCACCTTCTGCATCGTGCCCTCGCTGCGGGGCAAGGAGAAGGACCGCCGCCCAGGGGAGATCCTCGCGGAGGTGCGCGATGTGGTCGACTCCGGTGCCATCGAGGTCACCCTGCTGGGGCAGAACGTGAACTCCTATGGCGTCGAGTTCGGTGACCGCGGCGCCTTCGCGAAGCTGCTGCGCGCGTGCGGTGAGATCGACGGGCTGGAGCGGGTGCGCTTCACCTCCCCGCACCCGGCGATGTTCACCGACGACGTGATCGACGCGATGGCAGAGACCCCGAACGTGATGCCGCAGCTGCACATGCCGCTGCAGTCCGGCAGCGATGATGTGCTGCGCCGGATGAAGCGGTCCTACCGCAGCAAGAAGTTCCTCGGCATCCTGGAGAAGGTCAGGGGACGTATCCCGGAGGCGGCGATCACCACCGACATCATCGTCGGCTTCCCGGGGGAGACCGAAGACGACTTCCAGCGCACCCTCGACGTCGTGGAGGCCTCCCGCTTCTCGAGCGCCTTCACCTTCCAGTACTCCATCCGCCCCGGCACCCCTGCGGCGACCATGGACGACCAGATCCCCAAGGAGATCGTCCAGGAGCGGTTCGAGCGCCTGACCGCGCTCCAGGACCGGCTCGCCCACGAGGAGAACCAGAAGCTCGGAGGGAGCACGGTCGAGATCCTGGTGGCCGAAGGGGAGGGCGGCCGCGATGCACAGACCCGGCGGCTCTCAGGCCGGGCCCGCGATCACCGGCTGGTCCACTTCTCGCTGCCCGAGGGGATCACGGACGCGGAGCGTCCCCGCCCCGGGGATCTGGTCACGGCGACCGTGACCCATGCCGCGCCCTTCTACCTCATCGCGGACAGCGCGCTGGTCGACGGCACGGCGGAGCAAGCTGCGCTCGGTCCGGAGCGGTTCTCCGTGCGACGCACCCGTTCGGGAGACGCCTGGGAGGCCGGCGTGCAGGGGCTCGATGCCGGAGGCTCCTGCGGGACCGGTGGCGGCACGACGGCGAATGGCCCGGTCACCCTCGGAATTCCGGGGCTGCGGCGCGCCTGAGCACTGCGGCCGGTGCGAGGGATCAGAGCGAGCACCGCGACCAGATCGAGCATCGCGACCGGATCGAGCACTGTGACCAGATGACGATGGCCGGCAGTGAACCGGCGGCGCGTCAGCTGTCGAGCTCGTCGAGCTCGGGGCCGAGACGCTCCTCAAGGCTGTGGAAGAACGCGATCACGGTGCTCAGCCCGCACTTGATCGCGTTGTCGATCTGAGAATCCAGGGCACCGGCACGGAAATCCGCGGCGAGCTCGCCGTAGACGCCGAGCAGGCCCTCCGATTCGCGGCGGACGTAGACCTTGGGCCAGATCCGGTTCATGTTCCACTCGTTGCAGAGCTTGATCATCTCCACTTTGCGGGAGACATCCACGGAATGGCTCCACCGGCCTCGGGTCTGCAGCACGCCGTGCTCGTCCCCGGAGATCATGAACTGGAATCTGTAGTCGTCGAACCGGGCACGCACGATATCGGGATGCTCATCATCCTCGACGTAGGCGTAGCCATAGCGGGTGAGGCTGTCCTCGACCCGTGACAGGGACAGGGGCGCCAGACCTTCGGCAGAGTCCGTGTCCATGTGAACAGGGGACTCGTTCGGTGCAGTCACTTCCAACCTCAGGCGTTCGACGTAGGGATCAGAGCGATCCGAGGTCTCGGATCGCGGATCACCCTACTCCCTCCTCGTGGGAAGGTCCCGCCTCGCGGTGGTGATCCCGCTGACCATCGATGCAGGGCGCCGATAGGGTGCCTCCCATGGATGCCCACGCCGCTCAGCCCGGGACCGCTGCAGCGGCCTCCCGCAGCCCCTTGATCGCGGTGGTCGGCGCCACCGCCACCGGCAAGTCCGATCTCGCGATCGCGCTCGCAGAGCAGTTGGACGGCGAGGTCATCAACGCCGACGCGCTGCAGCTGTACCGGGGGATGGACATCGGCACGGCGAAGGTCACCGCGCAGGAGCGCCGCGGGGTCCGGCACCACCTGCTGGACGTCCTGGAGGTCACCCAGGAGGCGAGCGTGTCCGCCTACCAGCGCGATGCGCGCGCGGCTGCCGCAGAGATCCGCGACCGGGGGAGGGTGCCGATCCTGGTGGGCGGCTCCGGGCTGTACGTGCGCGCCGCCCTCGATGACATCGAGTTCCCGCCCACGGACCCAGCGGTCCGCTCCCGTCTCGAGGAGCGTGCGGCCCAGGAGGGGCCCGAGGCCCTGCACCGCGAGCTGGCCGGAACGGACCCGGAGGCGGCGCGCACGATCGGCCACCACGACACCCGGCGGATCGTCAGGGCGCTCGAGGTCGGGGAGCTGACCGGACGTCCCTTCGCCGCGTTCCTCCCGCAGCCCCGCTACCTCGACCCCGGCACCATCCAGCTGGGCCTGCGCCTGGAGCGTCCGCTGCTGCATGCACGGATCGCCGCCCGAGTGCAGCGGATGGTCGACCAGGGGCTCATGGAGGAGATCCGCGCGCTGCGCGACCGAGGGCTGGACCAGGGTCTCACCGCACGCCGGGCGATCGGCTATGAGCAGGGGCTCGCCGTGCTCGCCGGCACCATGAGCTGCCCCGACGCGATCGAAGCGACGATCACGGGCACCCGGCGTCTGGTGCGCAAGCAGGACACCTGGTTCCGTCGTGACCCGCGGGTGCATTGGCTCGATGCCGCGCTCGGGGCAGACCTGGTCGAGCATGCGCTGCGGCAGATCGAATCGTCCATCATCGCGCCGCAGCGCTCGCAGTCGTAGGGTCGGGGCGTCATCGGCACGGGCCATGGTCGTAGGCTCGGGGCATGGACGAGCGCATCGACTTCACCAAGGGGCACGCGACCGAGAACGACTTCGTGGTGCTGGATGATCCCGAGGGCGCGCTGGACCTGGACGCCGCCGCGGTCGCCGCGCTCGCCGATCGCCGCGCCGGCATCGGTGGCGACGGCGTGATCCGCGCCGTCCGCTCCCGCAGCGCCGGTCTCGAGATCCCGGCCGATGCCCCCGAGTGGTTCATGGACTACCGCAACGCCGACGGCTCGATCGCCGAAATGTGCGGCAACGGAGTCCGAGTGCTGGCCGCGCATCTGCAGCGCGCCGGGCATGTCCGCGAGGACAGCTTCGCGATCCTCACCCGCGCCGGGGTGCGTTCGGTGGAGATCCTCCACCGCCCCACCACCCCGGGCGCGCCCTGGAGCGTCCAGGTGGGCATGGGCACCTCGCGCATCAGCTCCGGGAACCGCGCCGTCGAGATCGCAGGCCGACGCCTCGAGGTGACCGACGTCGATATGGGAAACCCGCACGCGGTCGCCTTCCTCCCTGCCGACGTCGTGCTCGAGCAGCTCGACCTCGGCCACCGACCTGCCCTCGACCCCGAACCGGCCGGCGGCGCCAACATCGAGCTGGTCAGCGCGCGCGGTCCACGGCATATCGCGATGCGGGTCCACGAGCGCGGAGTGGGGGAGACCCGTTCCTGCGGGACCGGAGTCGCCGCGGCAGCAGTCGCTGCCGCCCACCGCGCCGGCGATGATTCCCGGGAGCCCTGGACCGTGGACGTCCCCGGCGGGCGCCTGCAGGTGGGCTGGACCGCGACCGGCGAGATCACGCTCACCGGCCCCGCCCAGCTGGTGGCCGACGGGAACACGCTGATCTGACCGGTCCGCGCCACACTCCGGAAGAACGGCGCGGCCGGGCTCAGGTGTTCGTCGGGCCGATCTCCAGGATCCGGAAGCCCTTCGCGCTTGCCACCTTCGCGACCGTCCGGTTCGGCAGCTGCTCGCCGAGCCAGCGCGCCAGCGGATCTGCTCCCAGGTTCTTGCCGACCACGAGCGCCGCCGTGCCCTGGGGACGCAGCCGGCCTGTCCACTCCAGCAGCAGGGTTCGCAGCGCCGGCTTGCCGATGCGGATCGGCGGATTCGACCAGATCGCATCCACAGCGAGATCCTCTGGAATCTCGTCCGGGGAGATCACCTGCACATTGCTCAGTCCCGCGCGGCGTGCGTTCTCGATGGTCAGCTCACGCGCTCGCTCGCTGACGTCGACCGCCCACACCTGCGCGTCCGGGTGTCGCATGGCGGCGGTCAAAGCGATCGGGCCCCAGCCGCAGCCGAGGTCGAGGATCGTCGCGGCAGGAGGCGGCTGGGTCACCTCGTCGAGTCGGCCCAGCAGCACTGCGGTGGCCTTGTCCAGGCCGTGCCCGCTGAAGACCGCGGTGCTCGAGACCAGGTCCAGCTCACGACCCGCCAGGCGCACCGGCAAGGGGAAGCGGCGATCTGCGGCCGCAGGGGAGGGGGTGAAGTAGTGCTCGTCCACCCCTGCAGGATACGGAGGCAGAGGAGGAGTGCCGAGCAGAAGCGTCATGGCCCACGCTCACGCCTGCTCCGCCCTGCGCAAAATCACTCGACCGGCGGGTGCGGACGTGGGACTCTGGGATCACTGCAGTTCCCCGACGCCAAGGAGTACCCCGACCGTGCCCATCGCCTTCCATCCCGAACCCGACTCCGACTCCGACGTCGACGGGACCAGCACGGGGAGGACCGGGGCCGCGGAGCACTCGAACAGCGCGGATGGCCCCGCAGAGTCCGCCCCGACGGCCTCGTCCCGTCCCCGTGACGCCCTCACCGAGCGGATCCTCTCGCGCGCGGACGCCTCGGTCTCCTCCGTGACCTTCAGCTCTGACGCCGACGGTGAGCAGTACGACCTCGCCGACCGGCAGGCTCTTCGACGCGTCGCGGGCCTGTCCACCGAGCTCGAGGACGTCACCGAGGTCGAGTACCGCCAGCTGCGCCTCGAGCGGGTGGTCCTCGCTGGCCTCTACACCTCGGGCAACGCTGAGGACGCGGAGGTCAGCCTGCAGGAACTGGCGGCGCTCGCCGAGACCGCCGGCTCCGAGGTGCTCGACGGCGTCCTGCAGCGCCGTGCACACCCCGACCCGGCGACCTTCCTGGGCAAGGGCAAGGCCGCAGAGCTCGCCGACCTGGTCGCCGCGAACGGAGCCGACACCGTGATCGCTGACGGTGAGCTCGGGCCGGGCCAGCGCCGCGCGCTCGAGGACATCGTCAAGGTGAAGGTCATCGACCGCACCGCCCTGATCCTGGACATCTTCGCCCAGCATGCCAAGTCCCGCGAGGGCAAGGCGCAGGTCGAGCTGGCGCAACTCGAGTACCTGCTGCCGCGACTGCGTGGCTGGGGCGAGTCGATGTCCCGGCAGGCCGGCGGCCAGGTGGGCGGTGCCGGAGCGGGCATGGGCTCGCGCGGTCCGGGTGAGACGAAGATCGAGCTGGACCGGCGACGCATCCGCGACCGCATGGCCAAGCTGCGCCGCGAGATCAAGGCGATGGCGCCGGGACGGGCTGCCCAGCGAGCGGATCGCGCGCGCCACCGAGTGCCGGCGGTCGCCATCGCCGGCTATACCAATGCAGGCAAGTCCTCCCTGCTGAACCGCCTCACCGGCGCAGGTGTGCTGGTCGAGAACGCGCTGTTCGCAACGCTGGACCCGACGGTGCGGCGAGCGACCACCCCGGACGGTCGCGAGTTCACCTACGCGGACACGGTCGGCTTCGTGCGGCATCTGCCCACGCAGCTGATCGAGGCCTTCCGCTCCACCCTCGAGGAGGTCGGAGGCTCGGACCTGCTGCTGCATGTGGTCGACGCCTCGCATCCGGACCCCGAGGGGCAGATCACCGCGGTGCGTGCTGTGCTCGGTGAGCTGGAGGGCTTCGACGTCCCCGAGATCGTGGTGCTGAACAAGGCCGATGTCGCGGAGCCGGAGACCATCGCGCGGCTGCGCAGCCAGGTCGGCACGAGCATCGTCGTCTCTGCCCGCACCGGGATGGGCATGGAGGAGCTGCGCGAGCTGATCGCTGAGCGCCTGCCCCGTCCTGCCGTGGAGATCGACCTGGTGGTGCCCTATTCCCGCGGAGATCTCATCTCCCGGGTCCACTCCACCGGCGAGGTTCTCGCCGAGGAGCACCTGATGGAGGGCACCAGGCTCCATGCCCGCGTGGAGGAGGCACTCGCCGCCGAGCTCCGGGGTGTGGCCTGAGCCGCAGCAGAGCGGCCTGTCGGGCAGAGCCTGAGACGGCGCGGGACCGGACGCGGATACCCTGACCGGATGACCGCCGCCACCGACCATCCCGCGTCCCCCGCGGCTGGTGAGATCCCCCTGTCCACCTTGATGGACGCCGCCGTGACAGCGATCGGCGGAGCGCCCCGTCCGGGCCAGCAGGCAATGGCGGAGTCCGTGGATCTGGCGATGTCCGGCGGCCGCCATCTGCTGGTGCAGGCAGGCACAGGCACCGGCAAGTCGCTCGCCTATCTGGTGCCGGCCCTGCGTCACGCACTGGTCAGCGGGCGTCCGGTCGTGATCTCCACCGCGACCATCGCGCTGCAGACCCAGATCGTCCGCAAGGACCTCCCGCGCCTGGTCGAGGCGGTGGCCCCGCATCTGCCGCGCACGCCCACCTATGCGCTGCTCAAGGGGCGGGCCAACTACCTGTGCAAGCACAAGATCGCCGGCGGCTATCCGGTCGACGTGGATCCGGGGGCGTTGTTCGCCGAGGCCTCCACCGATCCTGCCCGCACCGGGAGCGAGCGCCTGGGAGACCAGGTGCGGCGCCTGCGCGAGTGGTCGGAGGAGACGGACAGCGGGGACCGAGACTCGCTCCAGGATGCCGTCTCGGACCGCGCCTGGCGCCAGGTCTCCGTGACCGGCAATCAGTGCATCGGCAGCAGCTGCCCGATGGTGGAGGACTGCTTCGCCGAGCGCAGCCGAGAGCTCGCGCGCGAGGTCGACATCGTGGTCACCAACCATGCCCTGCTCGCGATCGATGCTTTCGACAACCACGGGATCATCCCCGACCACGATGTGGTCGTCTTCGACGAGGCGCACGATCTCTCCGCCCGGGTGACCAGCGCCGTCACCGATGTGCTCACCCCCGGCATGCTCCGAGGCACGGTGCGGGACCTGCGTGGCCTCGGGGTGGCCGGGACGGCGCTGGACGACGCCTCCGAAGAGCTGCGCGAAGCCCTCGAGCTGTCTCCCGACGGGCGCGTGATCGGTGATCTCCCGGCGCGGCTCGGGGACGCCGTCACCCAGCTCCGGGTCGAGGCCCGCACCGCCCACTCGGACGCGAAGGATGCGGGGGACGAATCCTCCGCCGGCGCGCGCAAGACGGTTCGCGCCAACCTCCAGGAGATCATCGACGTCTGCGAACGGCTCGCCGCTCCCGATGAGGATGACGTGGTCTCGATCTCGCATTCCCAGGCCACCGGGCGCTCGAGCATCCAGGTGGCTCCGCTGAGCGTCGCGGGTGCGATGCGCGGTGCGATCCTCGAGGACCGCACTGCCGTGCTCACCTCCGCCACCCTGGCCCTCGGGGGCCGCTTCGAACCCGCTGCCGGGGAGGTCGGGCTGGCTCGCGCCGCGCGGATGGACCCGGCGGAGCTGCCGCCGCGGGAGGATGCCAACGCCTGGGCGGCACTCGATGTGGGCAGTCCTTTCGAGTATCGCCGGCAGGGGATCCTCTACACCGCTCGTCATCTTCCGCAGCCGGGGCGTGAGGGGCCCTCCGCGGCAATGCTCGACCACCTCACGGAGCTGGTCGAGGCTTCTCAGGGCGGTGCGCTGTGCCTGTTCTCCTCGCGGCGGGGAGCTGAGCTCGCCGCCGAGCATGTGCGAGCTCGGCTCGACCTGACGATCGCGGTGCAGGGAGAGGACTCGATGGCGAACCTGGTGCGCACCTTCCGTGACGAGGAGGATGCGAGCCTGTTCGGAACCCTCACCCTGTGGCAGGGCGTGGACGTGTCCGGACGTTCGCTGCGCCTGGTCACCATCGACCGGATCCCCTTCCCCCGGCCTGATGATCCGCTCACCGCAGCCCGCCAGGAGCGGATCGGACAGCGGGGCGGCAACGGCTTCATGTCGATCTCGGCCCAGCATGCGGCCCTGCTGCTGGCCCAGGGGGCCGGGCGGCTCATCCGCTCCACGGCGGACCGCGGGATGGTCGCGGTGCTGGATCCGCGTCTCTCGACCGCTCGCTACGGCGGCTATCTGCGGGAGTCGATGCCCCCGCTGTGGCCGACCACGGACCCGGAGGTCGCGATCAGCGCGCTGCGACGCCTCTCCGAGAGCTGACGCAGGGCGTCGCTGCAGCCCCGGCGCCGGATCGAGCGGGGGCTCAGATCGCGCGCAGCACCGCCACGATCTTCCCGAGGATCTCGGCATGGTCGCCCAGGATCGGTGCGAAGGCAGGGTTGTGCGGCATCAGCCAGACGTGATCGTCGCGCTGCACGAACGTCTTGACGGTGGCCTCGCCATCGATCATCGCCGCGACGATCTCGCCCTTCTCCGCGGTGTTCTGCGAGCGGACGACCACCCAGTCGCCGTCACAGATGGCGGCGTCGATCATCGAATCCCCGACCACCTGGAGCAGGAAGAGGTCGCCGTCGCCCACCAGACGCTGGGGAAGGGTGAAGACATCCTCGATCTGCTCCTCGGCGGTGATCGGTACACCGGCGGCGATCCTCCCCAGCAGTGGCACCGTCACGGAGTTCGGGCTGAGCTCGGTCACCGGCAGGGGCGCGGGGGCGTCATCCGCCTCTGGCATCACGACCTCCATCGCCCGCGGGCGCTTGGGATCGCGGCGCAGGAAGCCCTTGCGTTCGAGCGACTGCAGCTGATGGGCCACCGACGAGGAGGAGGTCAGCCCCACGGCATCGCCGATCTCGCGCATGGTGGGCGGATAGCCGTGTGAGGCGACCGCAGCGTTGATCGTCTCCAGGATCAGCCTCTGCCGCCGGCTGAGCCCCTCGGTGCGCTCATCGGCGGGAGCCTCGCCGCGGGACCGGATCGGCTTGGGGGTGCTCGGCGTCATCGTGAGGCCTCCTGGCGTCGTCTGTCGGACCCTCGCGGTTCCGTATGTGGTGTGACCCAGCGTAGGGCGGCGTGAGGCAGAAGCCAAACATGTGTTCGATGTTTCCCTTGCGTGTCGCCGGAACGTCGGGCTACAGTCGCACATACATTCGATCGAACAGGAGTTCGGATATGAATACTGGAACCGCCACGGTCCTCTCTCTTCCGGCGCAGCGCGAGCAGCGCGTCGAGGGTGCAGATCGAGCACGCGTTCGACTCGTCCCCACCCGTCGGGGACGCTTCCTCCTCGCTGGCCTCGCCTTCCTGCTGGGACTGCTCGTGGCTGCCGCCGTGCTGCTGACGGTGGATCTTCCTGCGGCGCTGGCAGGGACCGACTCCCAGCAGCCCGTCACCATCACGGTCGAGGCGGGAGACACCCTCTGGGGCTATGCCGAGGAGTTCGCTCCGGAGGCCATGAGCGAGCAGGAGTTCGTCGCTGAGGTGCGTACCCTCAACCACCTGCCCACCGGCCGTGTGACCGCGGGCCAGCAGATCGAGCTGCCCGTCTCAGGGGATGCGATCCGCTGAGCGGATCCGATGCCGGTACCCTGAGTGGATGCACTGTCCGTTCTGTCGCCACTCCGATTCGCGTGTCGTCGACTCGCGCACGTCCGATGACGGTGCGACGATCCGTCGGCGCCGCCAGTGCCCCAACTGCTCGCGGCGCTTCTCCACCTCGGAGACCGCGTCGCTGTCGGTTCTCAAGCGCTCCGGGGTCAGCGAACCGTTCAGCCGGGCGAAGGTGATCTCCGGAGTACGGAAGGCATGCCAGGGGCGTCCGGTCAGCGACGACCAGCTGGCCATGCTCGCCCAGCGGGTCGAGGAGAACATTCGCTCGAGCGGGCTCGCGGAGATCGATGCCCATCAGGTCGGCCTGTCGATCCTGCAGCCCCTCCAGGAACTGGATGTCGTGGCCTATCTGCGCTTCGCGAGCGTGTACCAGGCGTTCGACTCGCTCGAGGATTTCGAGGCCGCCATCGCACGTCTGCGTGCCGAGGGCCTGCATGGGGCGGGTGTCGAGGAGACCTCCGTCTGAGCCGAGCTGAGCGGGATCGCAGGGATGCATCCGCCGCCGGATCGTGCGGGTTTCGTAGATTTTGTGGATCTGGCGCTTGAGCACCTGTTCCTGTGCTTAAGATATCCCTCGTGCGCTCTTGCAGCGCACACCTGATCGGCGGTCGTGGAGGGGAAGCCACGGCCGCCGATCCTCGTCTGCTGGACGGTCAGCGGGTGAGCGGACGGGGTGGTCCTCAGCCGGCCATGCCGGCAGGAAGTGCGCGCGCATGGACCACTCCGAGATGCTGGGTGGATCGGCTCATCGCCACGTAGAGATCCCCGGCCCCGTGGGCGTCGATCAGCTCAGCGGGCTCCACCAGCACGACAGCATCGAACTCGAGCCCTTTGGCGTCCTGCGCCGACATGACGGCGATCTCGTCGTCCACGCCCGCGGATCCCACGCCCACCTTCGGCAGCCCACTGCGGGAGCGGAGCTCGGCGGCGATCGCGGAGATGCGCTCGTCGGCCACGATCACGGCGAGACGTCCCAGTCGCTCCTGGTGCACCGTCACCACCGCGTCAGCGGTCCGGGCGGTGAGCGAGGACTCCTCGGTGCGCTCGATGCGGGGATCACGATCTCCCTCGCGCACCGAGCTCACCTCTGTCACCGGCAGGTTGTGCGCGCGGGCCATCGCCACCGCACGGTCCATGATCCGGCTCGGGGTGCGGTAGTTGACCGTGAGGTGCTCGATCTGCAGGCGATCCTGGATATAGGGCGAGAGCGCGGCCGACCAGGAGTCGGTGCCGCCGGCGGAGGAAGTCTGCGCGACATCCCCGACCACCGTGAATGACTTCGTGGGCGCACGCCTCATGAGCGCGCGCCAGCTCATGGGCGAGTGCTCCTGGGCTTCGTCGACCACGACATGCCCGTACGTCCAGCTGCGCTCCGAGGAGGCGCGTTCGGCGAGGGTCCGCCCGTCTCTGACCTGACTGACCTGGTCTGCGAGGTCCTCGGCCCGGATCATCCCGGAGGTGTCGACGTTCTCGATGACCCTGCGGGCGTAGTCGACGTCGGCCTTGCGGCGCTCGGCATCGTCGCGGGCCCGCGCCTCGGCCGGTGCGGAGTCCTCTCCGAGGAGCTCCGCGACCTCGTCGAGCAGGGGGACGTCCTCGACGGTCCAGGGTGCATCCTTGGGCCGCACCAGGAGCTCGACCCGGTCTGCGAGGCTGTGGGGGGCGACCGCCCGCAGACGCTCGGGGCGGGAGAACAGGATCCGGAGGAATCCCTGCGGGGTGTAGGGGAGCCAGGCCAGGTTCAGCTGACGCTTGACCTCGGGGTTGTTGCGGAGATCTGCGAGCAGGTCCGCCCGATCTTCGGGGATCACAGTGTGGCCCTGGCTGCGGAGCGATTTCTCGTACTTGTCCACGAGCCGGTCCATCGCAGCGCGCACGAAGACGGCGCGCGCGGAGTTGTGCGGCTTGTGAGTGGCGCGAGCTTCCCTGCGCGCGGCGCGGATCACCTCTCGGGTCAGCGTGATGGGGGTGCCGTCGATGCGCAGCTGGACGTCCTCCTGAGGGACCACCTGACGCTGCTTGACCGCTCGCGAGAGCAGCTCGGCCATCGCGCTGTCGCCCTTGAGACGTGCCACCTCGTCGTCATCGTGCAGGAAGGTCTCCACCCCGGGGAACAGCTCGCCGGGGGTGAGCATCACCACCCCGGACTCGCCGAGGCTCGGCAGCACCCGCTCGATGTACCGCAGGAACCCCGGCGTCGGCGCCATGATCAGCACACCCGTGTGCTCCAGGCGGCGACGATGGGTGTAGAGCAGGTAGGCGGCGCGGTGCAGCGCGACCGCGGTCTTGCCGGTGCCGGGGCCGCCCTGGACCACCATCACCCCGCGGTTCTCGGAGCGGATGATCCGGTCCTGCTCGCCCTGGATGGTCGCGACGATGTCCCCCATGCGCCCGGTGCGCTTGCCGGAGACCGCGGCCAGCAGTGCGCCCTCGCCCTGGAGGACCACGTCGTGGTCGGGATCATCCAGGACGGTCTGGTCCAGGACGTCGTCCTCGAGACCGATCACGGTGCGACCACGATTGATCAGATGACGGCGCAGCCGCACCTCAAGCCGCTCGGTGCTGGTCGCGCGGTAGAACGCGGCCGCAGCCGGGGCGCGCCAGTCCACCAGCAGCTGCTCGCGCTCCGCCGTGAACAGACCGATGCGGCCGATGTAGTGACGGGCGGTGTCATCCATGTCCAACCGTCCGAAGACCACGCTGCGGGCGACCGAGCGCAGCAGCGCCAGACGGTCCTCGTACAGCGCCGTGAACGAGTCCCGTTCGGAGCGGTTCTGGTGGGTCGAGGCGTGCTGAGATCCCTGGATCTGATCCAGGTTGCTCTCGACCTGGACCATCAGCTCGTCGAGTCGTGTGTAGAGCCGGTCGGCATACGCCTGCTCGCGCGCGATCTCCCGGGCGATCTGTCCCTCAGCGTCGTCCACAGCTCTGCCTCTCCACCTTTGCGTCCTCGCGCCGCGCCTTCACCGGGCGGACCCCGGGTCGGCGAAGCACGGTGGTCCATTATGGTGGACGGGCCTGGGTGCGCGTGCCATCAGGTCACCAGCATCCAGACGGCCGCGAGGGAGGAGACCGCGATGCGCGACCCCCGAGATCTCTACCGCTTCGAAGCCACCGAAGTGCTCGAGGCCGTTCCGCGATCGGGCCTCACCCTGGTCCACGCCCTGCCGGGGATGGTTGATGCGGGCAATGCCTGCCGCATCGCGGCGACCTATCTGCGTGACGAGCTGCGCCATCTGCGACTGGTGTCCTTCGACACTGATGAGCTGCTGGACTACCGAGGTGCCCGCCCCCGCGCGACCTTCGACGGCACTTCCTACGTGGATGTCGAGCTGCCTGAGCTGACGCTGTCGCTGATGTATGACGAACGTGATCGTCCCTTCCTCTTCCTCGACGGCCCGGAGCCGGATCTCCAGTGGCGCCGGCTGTCGGAGGCGTTGATCGATCTGGTCGAGTTCTTCGATGTGGAGCGGGTGGTGGGCATGCAGGCGGTGCCGATGGCGGTCCCGCACACCCGACCTATCGGTCTGTTCGCCCATGCGAACGACCCCGCGCTGTTGGGTCGGCCGAACACTCGCCCCACGCCAGCGCCCGGCACCGCTCCGGAGAGCGGGGACGAGGAGCCCGGCGAACTGATCATCCCGGCCGCGTTCAGCGCTCTGCTGGAGCACCGGCTGGGGCGGGCGGGCCATCCGGCGATGGGCTATGCGGCACAGGTGCCGCATTACCTCACGCGCACCGATTTCCCGGCTGGCGCGCTGGCGCTGCTGCGCCGTGTCAGCGAAGCGGCTGAGCTCGATCTTCCGCTGGTGCACCTCGGTGACCTCACCGATGCGGCCACGGTCGCGCTGCAGGGGACCCTCGCCCAGAACTCGGAGGTGCGCCAGATCGTCAGCGCCCTCGAGGAGCAGTACGACGCGATGAGCGAGAGCGACCAGTCGCCGCTCGCGACCACGATGGATCTCCCGACCGCGGAGGAGATCGGCGAGCATTTCGAGCGCTTCCTCGCCGACCACGACGGGAATTCCCCGGACGAGCCGTTCCCCGGCTGAGAGCCGCGTCCCGCGCGTAGCAGATGCCACCTCGTGACCCAGTTCGTTACGTCTTCGTGATCACGTCTTGCCTCAGTCCGTGTGAACCGGGCCACGGTCGTGACAGAATGGCGGCGTTGCGGTGATGCAGGTCCAGCAGGACAGTCCGACGACGGTGCCTCGGCACAGCAGTACGGCATGCACCAATGCGCCACCCGCTTCGGCGGGGGACGGCTTCACGCGGCACCGCGATCGCGTCGTGCGATCGATGAAGGACGACACAGAAGGTGACAGGTATGGCACAGGGCTCGGTCAAGTGGTTCAACGCCGAAAAGGGCTTCGGATTCATCGAGATCGACGGAGGCGGCGCAGACGTCTTCGTTCATCACAGCAAGATCGACATGGATGGCTACCGCGCGCTCGACGAAGGTCAGCGCGTGGAGTTCGAGGTCACTCAGGGAGATAAGGGCCCGCAGGCCGAGCAGGTCCGCCCGGTCTGACCGACGGCGTCCCCGCGAAACTCTCACGGACCGGGCAGGAGCATTGCGCTCCTGCCCGGTTCGCTGTCATCTGGGCGGGGCCGCACGCCTGCGGGCAGGTCAGGGCCCTGGGCGCCTCATCGGCCCCGAGTGCCTCCGGCAGTCGCGCGTACGTCGCGCAGCTCCGAGCGCGTCCGGCAGTCGCGCCTACGTCCGGCAGCTCCGCGTGCGTCAGGCGGCCCAGACCACGTCAGGCCGCCCCGAGCACCCGTCCGGCCCGGGCGAGGGCGTCGACCTGCGTCGAGCGGGCCAGACGCACCGAGACGGCATCGGAGCGCAGATCCCGGTCGATGGCCTCAGGAAGCGGCCGACGTGAGGCGAGCAGAACGCAGTTCCCCCGCCGCTTGCCCGAGAGGTGCGCCGGCTCGGCGATGACGCCGACATGCGGGAACACAGCGGACAGAGTGGCGACCTCGTCGGCCATCAGCCCGGTCCCGGGCGGGGCGGCGCAGTTGGCCAGGTAGATGCCGCCATTGCGGAGCACCCGGTCCGCGTGCTCTGCGGCCTGGACCGTGATGAGCTCCGGCGGCGTGAGCGAGCCGGAGAACACATCCCGCACCAGCACGTCGAAGCGGTCCTCGCGCCAGGAGGTCAGGGCGCTGAGGGCATCCTCGGTGCGCACTCGAAGCTGTGGGGAGCGGGGGAGGTCGAACCAGATCCGCACGTGCTGCGCGAGCAGCTCGTCGATCTCCACCACGATCTGGCGTGAGCGCGGATGCCGGGAGGCGATCGCCCGTGGCAGAGAGCAGCCGCCGCCGCCGAGATGCGCGAGCTGGATCGCTGGCCCGGTGCCTGCGCTCTCATGGCCCTCGAGATGTCGGTCGATCACCAGCAGCATCCACCGCATGTACTCGAAGACCAGGTGCTCGGGGTCCGGGTGGAGGTGCGAGGAGGGGACCCCGTTGACATCCAGCAGGACCGATCCATCGTTCTCGAGGGTCAACCGGGCGCTCCCGGTGGAGATGGGGATCAGGGCATCGAGCGGTCCGAGCTGCTCGAAGGCAGCGCGGCGCGAGCGGTCACGTCGGGACATCGCCCCACTCTAGGAGATCGTCGACCGTTCCTCCCCAGTGGCCGGTGGTCCACAGCAGCCCCGGCGCGGCGTCGAATGTCACACCCCGCCTCTAGCGTTCTCGGTACCAGGGCGATGCAGGAAGCGCCGTCCGCCGTGCACCAGGAGGAGGAGCCCGATGACACCGACGACATCCCGCCGCCGAGGAGCCGCAGTCCTCTCCGTCAGTGCACCCTCGCTGCGACTGCGCCTGGCCCGGCTCGACCAGGACCAGGCGGATCTCGAACGTGCACGGGACCTGCTGCAGCAGGCTCGGGCGGCGGTCCAGGAGGATCCGCGAGAGGCCTTCGAGCTCGCCCATCGCGCTGCGCTGCGCGGCGCCGGGGTGCTCGTGGCGCGAGCCAATCGGGAGCGCCGCCGGCCTCTGCCGCTGAACGTGTGGACCGCGCTCGCGCGGCTCGGCGGGGAGGACATCGAGCGTGCTGAGCGCCTGGCCCCGCTGGTCTCGGAGCGAACACGGCTGGATCGGGATCCTTCCGCTCAGCCGGACCCGGACCTGCTGGAGCGGCACCTCGAGGAGACCGCCTGCCACCTGACGCAGATCTCCCAGCGACTGCTCGAGGATCTTCCCGCGCACATCACAGATCTCACGGCTGCGGGCTGAGGGACCGAGCGGTCGTCTCCAGCCCCGGTACAGTGCGAGCTCGAGGGAGGTGCTGATGAACCTGCGCGCGGACGAGGATCCCGGACATGAGATCCCCGGGATCCTGCACCTGGACATGGACGCCTTCTTCGCCTCCGTCGAAGTGCGGGACGACCCGAGCCTGCGGGGCCTGCCCGTCGTGGTCGGCGGCGCCGGGGCCCGAGGCGTGGTGGCTGCAGCCAGCTATCCCGCACGCACCCGGGGGATCCGTTCGGCGATGCCGATGGCCTCGGCGCGGCGCCTGGCCCCGGACCTCGTCATCGTCCCTCCCCGCATCGACGTGTACCGCGAGATCTCCTCCGAGGTGATGGCGCTGCTGGGCAACGTCGTCGCGGATGTCGAGCAGATCAGCGTCGACGAGGCGTTCCTGGATGTGCGCGGAGCGCGCCGCCTCTTCGGGGAGCCGGAGCAGATCGCGGACCTGTTGCGGCGGAGGATCCGTGACGAGCTCGGTTTGCCCAGCTCGGTGGGTGGCTCGGTCTCCCGAGCGGTGGCGAAGATCGCCTCGGCCCAGGCGAAGCCCGACGGCATGCTCATCGTCCCTGCGGATGACACCGCAGCCTTTCTCGCCCCGCTTCCGGTGTCGGTGATCTCCGGGATCGGCCCCAAGGCGCAGTCCGCGCTCGAGCGGATCGGGGTGCGCACCGTGGGTCAGCTCCGAGATATCCCGTCCACCACTCTCACGCGAGCGTTAGGGCCACGCGCACGGGAGGTCGCGGCCCTGGCTGATGGCAGCGACCGCACGGGGCTCGGCCATCGGACGCGGGACCGCTCACTGGGCACGGAGCGCACCTGGGACGCGGACCTCACCGACGCGCAGGAGGTGCGCAGGCGCATCACCCAGATGGCGGACGACGTCGCGCGGCAACTGCGTCGCGGAGGATTCGTCGCCCGCACGGTGGTGCTGAAGCTCCGCGCCCCCGACGGCACCACGATCACACGCTCCTCGACCTTCGATCTGCCGACGGCGAGCGGGGAACGGCTGCGCGAACAGGTGGTCACCCTGTGGGACCGTGAACGCGATGCTCTGCCGCGGGTCCGCCTGGCGGGGGTGCGGGCGACCCACCTCGAGCCGGCTGCCGGGGTCCCGATGCAGGCGGAGCTGTCGGCACGGTCCGCCGGATGGCACGACCTCGAAGCTGCGATGGACCAGGCGATGGAGCGCTTCGGCGCCCACAGCCTCAGCCGCGGCTCGACCCTCGGTCCCGCGGAGGGCGGGTCGCAGCGCACCGCGTCAGGAGCTGAGGGCGCGGCGCCGGAGAAGGGCGCTCCGCACGGCTCGGGAGAGCCCAGTGATGGTCTGTTCTGAGACCTAACGGAGGGAAAGTTCCCATAACCCAGGAACACGCTCTAAACTGGGGAGACCGCCGATGAGGGCAATGCCTTCTCACACGGTGAACGGTGCGCCGACCGGCGCGAGAGGACGGGACAAGGAGCGGGATCATGCCGCTGTCTGAACACGAGCAGAAGATGCTCGACGAGATGGAGCGTCAGCTTTTCGCCGACGATCCGCGTCTCGCGCGAGCTTTCGCGCCAAAGCCGCCGCCGCGCCGCAGCGGGCGTCGGATCCTCATCGGGTTGGGAGCTGTCGTCGTAGGCCTGGGAGTGCTGGTGCTCGCCGTCAGCCTGCCAGCTGTCTGGCTCGGCGTGATCGCCTTCATCGGCATGCTGACCGGCGCGGTCTACGCGGTCACCGCTCCCGGTGGCTCCTCCGAGGGCAACGACTCGCCCGGCGGTGGGGGTGGAGGCTCCGGCCCGACCACCTCCGGTGGCGACGGCACCTTCATGCGCAAGCTGGAGGAGCGCTGGGAGAAGCGCGCGGGGGACGACCCCCGCCTCTGACCTCTCCCCACCACGGCACGGCACTGCTGTGCCCACAGATGTGCCCAAAGACTCCGATGCCCCGGCTCTCATGAGCCGGGGCATCGTCATGTCCGGAGCCGGGTGAAGTCCTGCCGGCACCGGCACCGGCGGTGCCGAGGCGTCCTCCAGTCTCGCCGCTGAGGCTGGTCGTACCTGCCGGTCGGGCTGCGCCTGACGATGATCTCCGCCCCATTCCCCACATCGCTCCACCGCGCACCTCCCTCTCCCTCCACAGGCCCCCACGACCACGCCCCTTGGCCGGTCGTGGCTCTCTGACCTGCCAGTTCTCTGCTGAGAGTGCTCGCAGTCTTGGCGACTGCACCCCGAGAAGACCGCCTGAGACGCGCCGCACGGGAAATTCCCCCCACCTCGCCCCACGGCTGTGACCTGCGGCGTTCGTGGAGAAGGGGAGGAGATCTCCCGCATATGTGGCATCTGGTGGGGGGTAGTGGGGTAAAGTGGAGCGTGTTGGAAGGAGATGGGTTCTGGATCGTGAGGCTCGGTGAGTGAAGGAGGGCGCTGATGTTCCTCGGCACCTTCACGCCCAAGCTGGACGAGAAAGGACGCCTGATCTTTCCGGCGAAGTTCCGGGACGAGCTCGCTTCGGGGCTGGTCATGACTCGTGGACAGGAGCACTGCATCGCCGTGTACCCGCTCATGGAGTTCCGCCAGAAGCTCGAGGAGGCCCGTCGGGTCCCCACCACCGATCAGCGCACCCGCGACTACCTGCGAGTGCTGCTGTCCGGCGCGGAGGACGTCATCCCGGACAAGCAGGGCCGCATCACCATCCCGGGCCATCTGCGCACCTATGCGGATCTGGACCGGGAATGCGCCGTCATCGGCGCGCTCGACCGCCTCGAGATCTGGTCGCTCCCGGCCTGGGACGCCTATCTCGAACAGAAGGAGCAGGGCTTCGCGGAGACCTCCGAAGAGGTGATCCCCGGCCTGTTCTGAGCTCGACCCGAGGGTTCTCCGTCCTGTGAGACCTCTCGTCGTTCCCGCCCCGACGCAACTTCCCCGGTGGCGGGTCGGGAACGACGAGGAATCTGGCAGGACGGCACCGCGAGCAGGATGCGGGTCGACAGGCAGGCAGGAAAGACAGACAGGGAGGGCCCGCAGGGGTCCGCTCTTCACGAACAGCACGTACAGGACCCAGGGGAGAGGTGACATGGACGAGACACAGCGCGACCTGCCGGCAGAAGAACGGCACGTCCCCGTCCTGCTGGCCACCTCGGTCGAGCTCCTCACCCCGGCTCTCCAGGAGCCCGGCTCGGTGTACGTCGATGCCACGCTCGGCATGGCCGGCCACGCCACCGCCGTCCTCCACGCTGCTCCCCACGCACGACTCGTCGGCATCGATCGCGACCCCGAGGCTCTCGAGCTCGCACGGCGCCGGCTGGACCGTGAGGGGGTCGGGGACCGGGCCACGCTCGTCCACGCCACCTATGACGAGATCCCCGGGGTGCTCGAGGAGCTGGGCCTCCCCGGCGCGCATGGCGTGATGATGGATCTGGGCCTGTCGAGCTTTCAGATCGACACCACCGACCGCGGCTTCTCCTACTCGGTCGATGCCCCGCTGGACATGCGGATGGACACGGCCTCTGAGGGACCGACGGCCGCGGATCTGCTGCGCGATCTGCCCGAGGCCGAGATCTCCCGCATCCTCCACGACCTCGGCGACGAGCGCTTCGCCAAGCGGATCGCCCGTCGCATCGTCGAGCAGCGACAGATCGCTCCGCTGACCCGGAGCGGCGAACTCGTCGAGCTGCTGGACCGGGCGATCCCCGGCTCCTCGAAGGCCAGCGGCGGCCATCCCGCCAAGCGCACCTTCCAGGCATTGCGGATCGCGGTCAACGAGGAGCTCGAGATCCTCGCCTCCGCCATCGAGTCGGCGCTCGACTGCCTCCACGTCGGCGGCCGCATCGTCGTGGAGTCCTATCACTCCGGCGAGGACCGTCTGGTCAAAACGGCCTTCGCGCGACGCACCCGATCCTCGGCCCCTCCCGGACTGCCGGTGGAGCTCGAGGAGCACAAGCCGTCCTTCGTCCCGATCGTGCGCGGCGCACTCCAGGCTGATGACACCGAGCGCGGCAGCAACTCCCGTGCCGCCTCCGTCCGCCTCCGCGCACTGACCCGTACCCGACCCGCTGAGAGAGCACACTGAGATGGCAAGCACCACAGCCGTTCATGCGCCCGCGATCCGCCCGGTCCGCGGAGCGAAGCCGGCCTCCGCCCCGCGCCCGCGCCTCACGGTGGTCGCGACCCCGAAGGCTGCCGGCAGCTCGATGCCGTTCACGATGCTCTGCACGCTCATCGTCGCAGCGACCCTCGCAGCGCTGCTCTACCTCAACATCCAGATGTCGGACGCGAGCTACGAGATCAACCGCCTGCAGGGCCAGTCCCAGCGACTCAACGAGGAGAGCCAGGCGCTCGCGGAGACCAATGAACGCCTCGGCACGCCCCAGGAGCTCGAGCGTCAGGCGCGCGAGATCGGCATGGTCCCGGTGTCGGATCCGGCATATATCGACCTCGACACGGGCCAGATCATCGGAGAGACGTCTCCGACGGCGCAGACTGAGGCCAACCCTGAGCTCGCAGCGGTACCCGCAGAGGTCGCCGTGCCGCCGGCTCAGATCTACGACGAGCCCGACGCCTACCACGGCATGGGCAACGAAGGGGCCTGAGGATGACGTCACCGCGCAGGAACGGCAGGAAGAACACCCCCCGCTCCGCAGCGGGCTCCCGTCGTCCCCGATCCGGTGGCACCGCGCGAGCTCGGCTCCCGCAGGCTCGTCTGGGCGAGCCCTCCACCCGGCACCGCCTGCTGGTGTGCCTGATCATGGTCGCGGTGCTCGCCCTGTCCGGTCGCCTGATCTGGGTACAGGGTCTCGATGCGAGCGCACGCGCCGAGGAGGCGGTGCAGCAGCGCACCGTCACCCGCACCATCCCCGCCCTTCGCGGCGAGATCACCGACCGCAACGGGACCGCCCTGGCCAGCTCCGTGCAGCGCTACGACCTGTGGGTCAACCAGATGCAGGTGGACGAGTACCTCGCCACCTCGAAGACCGCGGATGTGACCGGAGTCGACGCCGCCGCCGCAGCGCTCGCCCCGGTGCTGGGATGGACGGTCTCGGAGACCGAGGAGGCGCTCACCGGCGACGCCGGATTCTCATACCTGCAGAAGAACGTCGACCCCGAGGTGCGGGACGCGGCTATGTCCCTGCGAATCCCTGGGATCGGCTCCACCCCGGTGGCTGATCGGATCTACCCGGCCGGATCGGTCGGCGGCAACGTCCTGGGCTTTGTCGGCGATGACGGCACGGCCCTGGCCGGCACCGAGCTCTCCTTCGATGAGGAGCTGCGGGGCACCGACGGCAAGACCACCTACGAGCGCGGCGCCCAGGGGCAGATCATCCCCACCGGGAAGCAGCAGACCACCCCGGCCGTCGACGGCAACGACGTGGTGCTCACCATCGACCGCGACCTGCAGTGGAAGGCGCAGCAGATCGTGGCCGGAGCTGTCCAGCAGTGGGGAGCCACCGGCGGCAGCGCCGTGGTCTACAACGCGAAGACCG
This sequence comes from Brachybacterium sp. AOP29-B2-41, assembly GCF_052378395.1. Classification (NCBI taxonomy): domain Bacteria; kingdom Bacillati; phylum Actinomycetota; class Actinomycetes; order Micrococcales; family Dermabacteraceae; genus Brachybacterium; species Brachybacterium sp. AOP29-B2-41. Next base: position 64,023 of record NZ_JBQSXR010000013.1, on the reverse strand, counting down.
GCGAGGTCCTCTCGCTCGCGGAGTACCCCAGCTACGACCCCAACAAGCCGGGAGACGCGGAGGAGCAGGACCGGGGCAACCGCTCCATCTCCAACGTCTTCGAGCCGGGCTCCACCGGCAAGCTGTTCACGATCGCGGCCGCGCTCGAAGAGGGGACCGTCACCCCCGAGACGCAGTACGACATCCCCTATGAGAAGTGGTTCGACGGCCACCGCATCAAGGATTCGCACCACCATCCGGACCAGCAGCTGACCCTCGCGGGCGTGCTCAAGAACAGCTCCAACGTCGGCACCGTGCAGATCTCCGAGACCCTCACCCCCGAGGTCCGTCACGACTACCTCAGGGCCTTCGGGCTGGGGGAGCGGACCGGCGTGGAGCTGCCCGGAGAGTCCGCAGGCCTCGTCCACCCGGCAGCGGAGTGGACCGGCCGCACCCGCTATACGACCGCCTTCGGCCAGGGATACAGCGTCAACGCCCTGCAGATGGTCTCCGCGGTGGGCACCTTCGCCAATGACGGGGTGCGGGTCCAGCCCTCGCTGATCGCTGGGATCCGCGAGGACGATGGCTCCGTACGCCCGCTCGGCGAGCCGGAGAGCACTCGCGTGGTCTCCAGCGAGACCGCGGACACCATGCAGCAGCTGATGGACAACTCGGTCGATGACGAGACCTCCAGCGCGGCGGTGCCCGGCTACGCAGTCGCGGGCAAGACCGGTACCGCGCAGGTCGGGGACAGCACCTATACCGCCTCCTTCATCGGCTTCGCCCCCGCCGATGACCCGGAGATCGTGGTCGGCGTGTTCATCTTCGGCCTGAACACCTTCATCTCCGGCAGTCGGGCCGCCGCACCCGCCTTCTCGGAGCTGACCACCTTCGCCCTGCAGAACCAGGGCATTGCGCCGACCGGCGTCACCGGCCGTGAGCTCGAGAACGAGTGGGGAGAGCAGTGATCGTGCCGGCAGAGCCCGTCCCCGAACCCGCCCGCCCGCGCCACCCTCACGGTGCGAGCGCGGCGGACCTTGCCCGCGCCCTCCACACCCTGGCGCCAGGCCACGATCTGACGCTGCGCGGGGTCACCCTCGACTCGCGCGCTGTGGAAGACGGGGATCTCTGGTGCGCCCTGCCCGGCGCCAACGCGCATGGCGCCGAATTCGCCGACCAGGCCGCCCTCCGGGGAGCTGCGATGGCGCTCACCGATGCCGCCGGGCGGGACCGGTGCGAAGCCGCGGGACTGCCGGCCCTGGTGGTCGAGGACCCCCGCGCGGCCACCGCCACCGCGGCGGCCCTCGTCCAGGGCCGTCCCGCCTCGAAGCTCGCCACCGTCGGTGTGACCGGGACCAATGGCAAGACCTCGATCACCACCGCGATCACCCGCACCCTGCTCGAGCTCGGGGTGCCGGCCGGCGCGATCGGCACCAGCGGCACCAGCTATCGCGATGCCCACCGCACGGATCACGAGATCGCGACCGTGCGCACCACCCCCGAGGCGCCGGAGCTGCACGGTCTCCTGGCCCGCATGGTCGAGGATGAGGTCGCGGTGGTCTCGATGGAGGTCTCCAGCCACGCCCTGGTGCTGCACCGTGCCGACGAGGTGGTCTACGACGTCGCCTGCTTCACCAATCTCACGCAGGACCACCTCGACTTCCACGGCACCATGGAGCACTACTACGAGGCCAAGCGCACCCTGTTCACCCCGGCCCATGCACGCCGCGGGATCATCTGCGTCGACGACGCCTGGGGTCAGCGGCTCGCCCGCGAGTCCGAGATTCCGGTGAGGACCTACACCACCCGGCCGGAGATCGACGCGGACCACCGCGCGCGGGACATCCGCGCGGACGGCTACGGCTCGACATTCGTCGTCGACGGGCCCGGGGGCACGAGGCAGCTGCACGCCGCACTGCCGGGACGCCATTACGTCGCCAACACCCTGGCGGCTGAACTGCTGCTGGCGGCGCTGGGGCACACCGGCCCTGACGTCGTGCGGGCGCTCGGCGAGGCCGGGACGGTTCCCGGCCGGATGGAGTCGGTGACCCAGGGCCCTGTCCGCGGGGTCGTGGACTACTCCCACACCCCTGACGCCCTCGAACAGGCCCTCGACACGCTGCGCGCGGTCCCCGGCACCAGGCGGCTGCTGGTCGTGATGGGGGCCGGTGGCGATCGCGATCGGACCAAGCGACCGGCGATGGGAGAGATCGCTGCACGCCTCGCGGACGTGGTGATCGTCACGGATGACAACCCGCGTACCGAGGACCCGGCCTCGATCCGCCGCGAGGTGCTCCAGGGCATCCCTGATGGCACGAACGCGCAGGTCCACGAGGTAGATGGGCGCGGGGAGGCGATCCTCCTGGCGGCGTCGCTGGCGGACGTGTCCGACACCATCCTCGTCGCCGGCAAGGGAGCCGAGACCGGACAGCAGATCGGCGGTATCGTCCAGCCGTTCGATGATCGCCTCCGACTGCGGGATGCACTGCGAGGTGCACCGACCACGCGCGGAGGCGCCGACGCCGACCACATGGATGAAGGACGCTGAGCATGCTCCAGATCACGGCACGGGACCTCGCCGCATTGACAGACGGCACCCTCGTGGGAGGCGCCACGGGTGATGAGCTGGTCACCGGCACCGCGCAGATCGACTCCCGGGATGTGACGCCCGGTGACCTCTTCGCCGCCTTCCACGGTGAGCACGTCGACGGCCACGACTATCTCGACGCCGCCCAGCGTGCCGGTGCTGCGCTCGCGCTCGTCACCGAGGACCGCGGCCTGCCCGCGGTGCAGGTCCAGGACGTGCGGTCCGCACTCACCGCACTCGCCCGCGTCCAGCTCGAACGAGCCCGCGAGGAGAACCCGGAGCTGGTGGTCCTCGCCGTCACGGGCAGCGCCGGCAAGACCGGGACCAAGGACCTGCTGGGCACGATCCTCTCCGCGCACGGGCCCACCGTGGCACCCGCCGGCAGCTTCAACAACGAGCTCGGGCTGCCCCTGACCGTGCTCCGCGTGACATCCGAGACCCGCTACCTGGTGCTCGAGATGGGTGCCCGCGGGATCGGCCACATCGCCGAGCTCACCGCGATAGCCCGGCCCGACATCGCGCTGGTCCTCAACGTCGGCTCCGCCCACATCGGCGAGTTCGGCAGCATCGACGCGATCGCCCAGGCCAAGGGCGAGCTGATCGAGGCGCTCGTCCCGAGTGGCCGCGCGATCCTCAACGCCGAGGACCGACTGGTCGCCGCCATGGCCCAGCGCTCCGCCGCCCCCATCGTCAGCTGGGGATTCACCACCGGCGACGTCCGCGGTGCGGACCTCTCCCTGGACCAGCGCGCCCGCGTGCGCTTCGACCTGGTGGTCCCCGAGGGACTCACGACGCTGCGCGGCGAGCCCATCGCCGCCGGCCGGTACGCGGTGCACCCGGATCTGCTCGGCGAGCACCAGGGCGCGAACGTCCTCGCAGCGCTCACCGCCGCACTGTCCGCCGGGGTCGCCCCCGCCACGGCCGCCGAGGCGCTCGAGGGTGCCACCCTCGCCTCCGGTCAGCGGATGCAGGTGCTCGAAGCGGCCGGCGTCCTGATCATCGACGACGCCTACAACGCCAATCCCGACTCCATGCGGCAGGCGCTGAAGACCCTCGCCCACCTCGGCCGCAGCCACCGCACCATCGCCGTGCTCGGCGAGATGCTCGAGCTGGGCGCTGACACCGTGCGGCTGCACGACGAGATCGGCCGGCTCGCCGTGCGCCTGAACATCGGGCAGCTGTACTCGATCGGCGACGGCGCGGCCCCGATCCACCACGGGGCGAGCCTCGAAGGCAGCTTCGGCGGGGAGTCCGAGTACCTCGACACCGTCGACGAGGCGATCGCTGTGCTAGAACGTACGGTGCAGCCGGGCGATGCCGTGCTGCTGAAGTCCTCGCGTGATGCAGGACTGCGGCATATCGCCGCCCCCCTCGTCGAACGCCTCTCCCGGCGCGGCGACCTCGGTGGCCAGACGCAGAACGGAGACGACCAGTGATCGCGATCATCATCTCCGGCGCTATTGCCGGAACCCTCTCGATCCTGGGGACCCCGCTGTTCATCAAGGTGCTCGAGCGGCGCGGCTATGGCCAGTTCATCCGCGACGACGGCCCCACCTCGCATGCCACCAAGCGCGGGACGCCGACCATGGGCGGCGTCGCGATCATCCTCGCGGTTCTCGTGGCCTACTTCCTCACCCACCTGGTGCTCTGGACCCCACCCAGCGTCTCGGTGCTGCTGGTGCTCTTCCTCGCCGTGGGCCTGGGGGTGGTCGGCTTCCTCGACGACTACCTGAAGATCTCCCAGCAGGACAGCACCGGGCTGCGGCCGCGGTACAAGCTCCTCGGGCAGTTCGTGGTCGCGACCGCCTTCGCCGTGCTGGCACTGCTGTTCCCGGACGAGAACGGCGCCACCCCGGCCTCATCCCACATCTCCTTCGTGCGCGACATCCCCTGGCTGGACCTGGCCTTCCTGGGCAGCGTGGTCGGCTTCCTGCTCTTCGCTATCTGGGCGAACTTCCTGGTCGCCGCCTGGTCCAACGGCGTGAACCTCACCGACGGGCTCGACGGTCTGGCCAGCGGCGCCACGATCATCTTCACCGGTGCCTACCTGATCATCAGCTTCTGGCAGTGGCGTCAGGTCTGCAACATCGACCTCGACGCCGGGGGAGTGGTGCACTGCTACGAGGCCCGGGACCCGCTGGACACCGCGGTGCTGTGCGCGGCGATCATCGGCGCCTGCGTCGGCTTCCTGTGGTGGAACACCTCGCCCGCCAAGATCTTCATGGGCGACACCGGCTCGCTCGCCCTCGGCGGCGCGATCGCCGGCCTGACGATCGTCTCCCGCACCGAGGTCCTCGGCGCGATCATCGGCGGGCTGTTCGTGATCATCTCGCTCTCGGTCATCATCCAGGTCACCAGCTTCAAGCTCACCGGGAAGCGGGTGTTCCGGATGGCACCTCTGCAGCACCACTTCGAGCTCAAGGGCTGGAACGAGGTCACCATCGTGGTGCGCTTCTGGATCGTGGCCGGGATCCTCGCCGGCATCGGTCTGGGCATCTTCTACCTGGATGCCCTGCCCAGGCTCACGTCATGACCACCGGCGCCCCCGGCATCCCCGTGCTCGAGCGGTCCTGGCCGGGACTGGACGTCAGCGGACTGCGGATCCTGGTGACCGGCTTCGGGGTCTCCGGATACGCGATCGCGGACCAGACCATGCAGCGCGGCGCCCACGTGCTCGTGGTCGACGGCACCGACACCCCCGAGCTGCGCGAGCGTGCTCAGATCCTCGAGGTGCTCGGGGTGAAGTTCCGCCTGGGCCGGGAGCACACGCTCGAGCTGCCCCAGGACACCGAGATCGACCTGGTGGTCACCTCCCCGGGGTGGCGCCCTGATCAGCCCCTGCTGGCCGCGGCGCAGGCCGCCGGGATTCCGGTGTGGAGCGAGATCGAGCTGGCTCGTCGCATGCAGACGGCCGACGGCCCCGCCTGGCTCGGCATCACCGGCACCAACGGCAAGACCACCACCGTCACCATGCTCGAATCGATCCTGCAGCATGCCGGGCTGCGCGCCGTCGCCTGCGGCAACGTAGGACTGCCGGTGATCGAGGCCGCTCTGGACCCCGAGGGATATGACGTGCTCGCCCTCGAGCTCTCCAGCTTCCAGCTGCACTGGACCGAGCACCTGGACTGCGAGGCCGCAGTGGTGCTGAACGTCAGCGCCGATCACCTCGACTGGCACGGCGGCGCGGACTCCTACGCCGCGGCCAAGGGACGGATCTTCGAGGGCGTGCGCACCGCGTGCGTGTACAACGCCGCAGATCCGACCACCCTCTACCTGGTCGAGGAGGCGGACGTGGTCGACGGGGCACGCGCCGTGGGCCTCACACTCGGGCCGCCCGGGGTCTCCGAGCTGGGCGTGATCGACGGCGTGCTGGTGGACCGGGCCTTCCTCGCCGAACGACGCCACGCCGCCGCGGAGCTCGCCACCCTGGCCGATCTCGCTCACCTGGGCCCGCAGGGCGCCGGGCCCCATCTCGTGCTCGACGCCCTCGCCGCCGCGGCTCTCGCCCGCGCGCACGGCGTCGACCCCCGCGCGGTGCGGGACGGTCTGCGCGCCTATCGGATGGGCAGCCACCGCGCCCAGCACCTCACCACCATCGACGGCATCAGCTTCGTCGACGACACCAAGGCGACCAACCCCGCCGCGGCCGCCGCGTCACTGCGCTCCGCCGAGCGGGTGGTCTGGCTCGCCGGCGGCGACACCAAGGGCGCCGATCTCGACGCGCTGATCGCGGGAGCGCACGACCGCCTGGTCGGCGTGGTGCTCCTGGGCGCCGACGACGCTCCGTTCACCGCCGCCCTGACACGACACGCACCCGAGGTCCCCGTCCGGCGCATCGATCCGGGCGACACTGACGATGTCGCCGGGCGCACCCGGATGATGGACGACGCGGTGCAGGCCGCCCGCGCCCTCGCCTCCGCGGGGGACGTGGTGCTGCTGGCTCCCGCCGCCGCCTCCATCGACCAGTTCCGTGACTACGCGGAGCGGGGGGATCTGTTCGCGGCGGCCGTCGCCCGACTGCCAGGAGAGCGCGCATGACGATGGAGGAGACCCGACGGGAACCCCGCGGGGACGCCCGCCGCTCCGCCGGCGTGGTGCGCCCTGATGAGGAGCACCCGCTGGGGAACATCAGTGGCCGCGTCCGAGACGGCATCGGCAGTTGGCTGAAGTCCCCGGCACTGGACTTCTACGGACTCATCGTGGTCGGAGCGCTGCTGATCAGCGTGGGCCTGGTGATGGTGCTGTCCTCCAGCTCGGTCGGGAACATCTCCCGCGGCGACTCCGGCTTCGCCGGCCTGCTGCGCCAGGGCACCTTCGCCGGGATGGGCCTGGTAGCGCTGGTCACCGCGGCTCTGATGCCGCCCGGGTTCTACCGCAAGGCGGCCTGGATCCTGTTCGGTGTCGGCCTCCTGCTGCAGTGCCTGGTGCACGTCCCGGGCCTCGGCGTCGAGGCGTACGGCAACCGCAACTGGATCCAGATCGGCTCCCAGCGCCTCCAGCCCTCGGAGTTCCTCAAGCTCGCCCTCGCCGTCTGGATCGGTGCGCTGCTGGCGATGAAGCGCCCGCTCCTGCATCGACCCTTCCACCTCATCGTCCCGCTGGCCCCGGGCGTCGCAGCCGCTCTCGGGCTCGTCGTGCTCGGCCATGACCTCGGCACCACGCTGGTGATGTGCATGCTGGTCGCCGGCGCCGTCTGGGTCGCAGGAGTACCGCGCCGCTGGTTCATGGCCGCCGGAGCGGCGGGACTGGTCGGAGTCATCACGCTCACCGTCACCAGCGGGAACCGCATGGCGCGCATCAACAACTGGCTCCACGGCACCTGCCCGGGCGACTCCTGCCTGCAGTCGGAACAGGGCCTGATGGGGCTCGCCGAGGGCGGATGGTGGGGCGTGGGCCTCGGGCAGTCCCGCCAGAAGTGGGGACGCCTGCCCGCCGCCGAGGACGACTACATCTTCGCGATCATCGGCGAGGAGCTCGGGCTGATCGGCACCCTCGGCGTGCTGCTGCTGTTCACGGTCCTCGCCCTGCTGATGTTCCGCATGATCACCCGCCTGGATGACCACTTCATGCAGATCACCGTGGCCGGCATCAGCGCCTGGCTGCTCGGTCAGGCCTTCGTGAACATGATGGTGGTCACCGGGTTGCTGCCCGTGATCGGCGTGCCGCTGCCATTCATCTCCGCCGGTGGCTCCGCTCTGCTCGCTTCGATGACCGCACTGGGCGTGCTGCTCTCCTTCGCCCGGCGAGAGCCCGGCGCCGCAGAGGCGATCGGAGCCCGACTCAGCTCGGTGCGCCGTTCGATCAGCGTGCTGCCGGCGCCGCGTGAGCGCGCTGCATCCGGTGCACCCGCCGCGACCCGCCGCACCCCCCGGGGCGCGAAGAAGGCGACGAAGCGCGCCGCGCAGGCGAAGAGCGCAGCGACGACGAAGCGCGCGACGTCGGCCACGAAGAGCTCGAATGCGACGAAGGGCGCGACCACAGCGAAGGGCGCGACCACGACCAAGGGCGCGCCGGCGGCGAAGCCCGTCAAGCGATCCTCCTCCCGCTCGCGGCGCTCGGGCCGCGGCTCCGCTCCCTCTTCCCGGAAGTCATGATGTCCACCACCACGCCCCGCATTCTGCTGGCCGGGGGCGGCAGCGCCGGGCATGTCTCCCCGCTGCTGGCCACCGCCGCTCAGATCACCCGTCGCTGCCCCGAGGCGGAGGTGATCGTGCTCGGCACCCGGGAGGGGCTCGAGGCCGATCTGGTGCCCGCAGCCGGCTACGAGCTGGTCACGATCGACAAGGTGCCCTTCCCGCGCCGTCCGAACGGGGACGCGCTGCGATTCCCTGGCCGCTTCGGCGCGACCCTGGGCCGCGTCCGCACCCTGCTGCGGGAGCGGGAGATCGACGTGGTGGCTGGGTTCGGCGGCTACGTCTGCCCGCCCGCCTACCTCGCCGCGGCCTCGCTGCGACGCCCCCTGGTGGTCCACGAGGCGAACCGTCGGCCGGGCCTGGCCAACCGGCTCGGTGCCCGCCGCGCCGCCGCCGTGCTCACCGCCTTCGAGGGCTCGAGCCTGCCAGGTGCGCGCCGCATCGGGATGCCGATGCGAGAGGGGATCGCCCACCTAGACCGCGCAGCTCGCCGCGAACAGGCCGTGCGCGGATTCGGGCTGGACCCCGCCCGCCCGGTGCTGCTGGCCACCGGTGGCTCCCTCGGGGCCCTGCGCCTGAACACGGCGGTGGCCGACGCTGCTGCCGCTTTCATCGAGGACGGCGCGCAGATCCTGCACGTCACCGGTCGCGGCAAGGCCGAAGGGCTGCCCGAGCTCGAGGGCTACGAGGTGGTCGAGTACGTCAGCGCGATGGAGGATGCCTACGCCGCCGCGGATCTCGCACTGACCCGCTCCGGTGCCGGGACGGTCTGCGAGCTCACCGCCGTCGGCCTGCCCGCAGTGCTGGTGCCGCTGCCCATCGGCAACGGTGAGCAGGCGCTGAACGGCGAGCAGGTGGTCGCCGCAGGCGGCGCCCTGATGGTCGCCGATGGGGAGCTCGATGCGGCCCACCTCCGCCACCAGGTGCTGCCGCTGCTGCGCGACCGCGACCGGCTGTCCGCGATGGCGGCGGCCTCCCGCGCCTTCGGCATCACCGATGCCGCCGAGGTGATGGCCGACGTGGTGACCGGGGTCGCACGCCGAGCCTGACCCGGGACACCCGGCGAGCGGATTACGGTGACCTCATGACTTCTGGCCTCGAGAACGCTTCCTCCCCGCAGGCGACGCCCCGCACGATCCTGCGTGCCGGGGACGTCATCACCCGGCCGGACTGGCCCACCGATCTCGAGGTGCGCTCGGTGCATGTGGTGCGCATCGGCGGGGCAGGCATGAGCGCCGTCGCCCGTCTTGCCCTCGAGTCCGGGCTCGAGGTCAGCGGCTCCGACTCCCAGGACGGCCAGTTCATCGCTCCGCTGCGGGAGGCCGGGGCCCGCATCGGCATCGGCTTCGACGCCTCCCTGCTCGCTGCGGACCTCGACCTGGTGATCGTCTCCACCGCCGTGCGAGCCGACAACCCCGAGGTGCTGGCCGCCCGCGATCGCGGGATCCCCGTCATCCACCGCGCCGCCGCACTGGCCGGACTGCTCCGCGGGCATGACCTGGTCGCCGTCGCCGGCACCCACGGCAAGACGACCACCACCGGGATGGCCGTGTCCGCCCTGCGCGGTGCGGGAATCGACCCGGCCTGGGCGCTCGGAGCCGCGGTCCCCGATCTGGGACGCAACGCAGGACTCGGCGCGTCCCCGACCACGTCGTCCCCGCGCACCGGCCTCGCCGTCGTCGAGGCAGATGAGTCCGACGGCTCCTTCCTCGCCTTCACCCCGCGTTCCCTGGTGGTCACGAACCTCGAGCCCGACCATCTCGACTTCCACGGCGACGCCGCCACTCTGACCGCGGCCTTCGACGCCCTCACCGCGCAGCTCGCCCCTGGCGGCACGCTCGTGGTGTGCGCCGACGACCCGGGCGCCCGAGCGCTCGGCGCGCGTGCCCGGGCCCGCGGCATCACCGTGGTGCACTACGGCACGGAGACGGACGCCCAGTGGTCGCTGAGGGAGGAGCGCAGCGGCCCCCTCGGTGCCGAGGTCGAGATCGACACCCCCCATGGCCCGCTGACCATCCAGCTGTCGGTGACCGGCCACCACAACGTGCTCAATGCTCTGGGCGCCCTCGCCGCCACCGCAGCGGCCGCCCCGGACTCCTCCGCGGCCGCCCTCGCCGCAGGCCTCGCGACCTTCACCGGCGCCTCACGCCGCTTCGACGTGGCCGGGACCGTCGGGGGAGTGACCGTGGTGGACGACTACGCCCACCATCCCCGGGAGGTCGCCGCGACCATCGCCGCCGCCCGCGGCATCGTCGCCTCGCAGACGGCCCCGGGCCGCGTGCTCGTCGTGTTCCAGCCCCACTTGTTCTCCCGCACCCGCGACTTCGCGATCGACTTCGCCGCCGCACTGTCTGCCGCCGATCACGCCTGGGTGCTGCCCGTCTACGCGGCCCGCGAGGACCCGGACCCCACGGTCGACGCACGGACCCTCACCGACCTCGCCGCCGCGTCCGTGACGCCGGTCGCCGCGGGGACGGAGCTCATCGAACAGGTGGTCGCCGAGGCCCAGCCGGGGGACCTGCTCCTGATGCTCGGTGCCGGCGACATCGTGGAGATGACGCCCCCGCTGATGGCCGCTCTGCGCGAGCTCGAGGACGGCAGCTGATGGCGCGCCGCCCCACCGCCCCGAAGCCACGGCAGGGCGCCCGGCGCGCCGCCCCCGCGCCGACCCCGAGACCGAAGAAGCCCACCCCGCCGCCCGCGACCCCAGCGTCGTCCGCTCCGACGGGCCCTTCTGCCCCGTCGGCCCCGTCTGCGCCGTCTGTCCGCTCTGCACGCCCCGCGTCCGCTGCTCGCCAGTCGTCCTCGGCACGCTCGGGGCGTCCGTCGCCCTCGGCGCCCTCGGCGCGGTCTGCTCTCTCTGCCCCCTCGCCGGCACAGTCACCGGCATCAGCTCCGGCTCCTCGCGGGCGCACCGTCGGCCGCCCCCAGACCTCGGAGGTCCGCCCTCCGGAGCACTCCGCGCCCGCCGCGGGGTCGCCGGCTGCGGGGGCAGAGGGCGGCGGCCGGGTGGTGCAGGCCTCCGAACGATTCCGCGAGCTGGTGGCGGGAAGGCCCTGGAGGCGTCGCCGCCGCGCGATCATCGCCGGCGTCCTGATCACGGTGCTGGTGCTGGTCGCCGCGGGCGTCACCGCGATCTTCCTGCCCGCGCTGCAGGTGCAGAAGATCGCGGTCGAGGGGACCGGCTACGTGCAGGAGCAGGATGTCCAGGCCGCGGCCTCCGCGCGCGCCGACGGCAGCATGCTGCTGCTGGCCACCGGAGCGATCGCCGAGGACGTCTCCGAGATCCCCGGTGTCGACTCGGTCGAGGTCGAACGGGTCTGGCCGGACGGCGTGCGGGTCAGCATCACCGAAGCCGTCCCGATCGGACTGCTCACGAAGGCCGACGGCACCACCGCCGTGGTCGACGCCGGAGGGCAGGAGCTGCCGCCCGCCGCGGGCGAGGGGACCGCGCTGGTTCCACTCGTCGTCGCCGGAGGGTCCGCGGATCCCGAGGGTGCGGCCGCAGCGATGACCGATGTCATGGCAGGGATGCCCGAACCGCTGCGCGGAGCGGTCCAGGAGGTCACCGCCTCCAGCCTGAGCGACGTGACGGTGGTGCTCGCCCTTGAGGACGGCGGCACCAAGACGGTCGTCTGGGGAGATGCCCGCGACGCGGAGCTCAAGGCCGAGGTGGTCCAGGCGCTGCTCGGACAGCCCGGCACCATCATCGATGTCTCTTCCCCGGTGGCTCCGGTCACCCGCTGACGTAATTTGGGGTCGTGGCGGTGATCTCGCCCGCCCTCGGACGCCGACACGCGCACGTGGTGTTTGCGTGCAGGTGATTGCGTCCATAGCGTCAAGGGAAAGGAGAAGCGCCCCGAAGTCCGAACCTCAACTCGAGGTATAGGGTTTCGGAAGTCCACGACCAGGTGCGACGCAGGCCCCCTCCTCGGATGAACGACAAGAGCAAGGACCAACACGTGGCCGGAACCCAGATCTCACTCGCAGTCATCAAGGTCGTCGGCGTCGGCGGCGGAGGTGTCAACGCCGTCAACCGCATGATCGAGTCCGGCCTCAAGGGCGTCGAATTCATCGCGATCAACACCGACGCCCAGGCACTCCTGATGTCCGACGCGGACGTCAAGCTCGACGTCGGCAAGGAGATCACCCGCGGACTCGGCGCCGGCGCCGATCCCGAGGTCGGCAAGCGCGCCGCCGAGGACCACGCCGAGGAGATCGAAGAGGTCATCCGCGGCGCGGACATGGTCTTCGTGACCGCCGGAGAGGGCGGCGGCACCGGCACCGGCGGCGCCCCCGTCGTGGCCAAGATCGCCCGCAGCCTCGGCGCCCTCACCATCGGTGTGGTCACCCGCCCCTTCACCTTCGAGGGCCGTCGCCGCTCCACTCAGGCGGAGTCCGGCATCGCCGCACTCCAGGCCGAGGTCGACACCCTCATCGTGATCCCGAATGACCGCCTGCTCTCCATCGCGGACAAGCAGGTCTCCATGCTCGACGCCTTCAAGAGCGCGGACCAGGTCCTCCTCTCCGGTGTCCAAGGCATCACCGACCTCATCACCACCCCGGGTCTGATCAACCTGGACTTCGCCGACGTCAAGTCCGTCATGCAGGGCGCCGGCAGCGCCCTGATGGGCATCGGCTCGGCCCGCGGCGAGGACCGCGCCCTGCAGGCCGCCGAGCTCGCGGTGTCCAGCCCCCTGCTCGAAGCCTCGATCGACGGCGCCTATGGCGTGCTGCTCTCCATCCAGGGCGGCAGCGACCTCGGCCTGTACGAGGTCTCGGAAGCGGCCCGCCTGGTCCAGGAGGCCGCCCACCCCGATGCCAACATCATCTTCGGCTCCGTCATCGACGACGCCCTGGGCGATGAGGTGCGCGTGACGGTCATCGCGGCCGGCTTCGAGGGCGGCGGTCCGGCCCAGCGCCAGGACGTCACCCCGCAGCATCGCCCGGCACCCCGTGCCGAGCAGCCGCGCGCCGAGCAGCCCCGCGCAGCGGCACCGCGCGCTCCCCACCAGGAGCAGCGCACCGCCCACGGGGCCAGCGCCGGAGCGGCCGGTTCCGGTGCGCCCGGGGCCTGGGGACTGCCGCAGCAGGCCTTCTCCCCGTCGCGACCGAGCGCGACCGAGCCCGAGACCGAGGTGCTCGACGCGGCGGATACCGAGGGCGGGCAGTACTCGCAGCAGGAGCGGGTCGCGCCGCAGCCCGCACCGCGAGCCCCCGAGCGCGAGCCGGCACGCCCCCCGCACATCGAGGAGCCGCCGTCCGACGATGACGACCTCGATCTGCCGTCCTTCCTCAAGTGACCTCAGCACTTCCTGCACGGGCCTCGCGACTTCGCGGGGCCCGTGCCCTGTTCACGGGGCGTGAGGGCGGGGTCAGCACGGGTGAGCACGCCGGGTTGAACCTCGCGCGCCACGTCGGGGACGAGGAGCGATCCGTCACCCGCAACCGGGAGCTGCTCGAGACTGAGCTCGGAGTGCCGCTGATCTTCGTGGATCAGGTCCACTCCGCGGACGTCCACGTGCTTCCACCGACGGGAACCGCGCCGGTGGTCACCGCCGACGCCCTGGTCACCGATCGCCGGGATGTGGGGCTCGCGATCATGGTCGCGGACTGCCTGCCGGTGCTGCTGAGCGATCCCGTCTCCGGCACGATCGCTGCAGCCCATGCCGGGCGCGTGGGACTGCTGGCCGGAGTCCTGCAGCGGACCATCGAGGGGATGGCAGAGTTCGGGGCCCGCCCGGCGGATCTCACGGCGAGCATCGGGCCCGCGATCTGCGGTGCCTGCTACGAGGTGCCCGCGGCGATGCGGGAGGAGTCGGCACGGCTGCTGCCCGCCACCTGGGCAACCACCTCCTGGGGCACGCCCTCCGTGGATCTGCGCGCGGGCGCGATCGAGGTGCTCTCCGCGGCGGGTATCCCGCCCTCCGCCATCGACGCGGACCATCCGTGCACCCTGGAGGACGAACGCTTCTACTCCTACCGCCGCCAGGCAACCACCGGGCGCTTCGCCGGGATCCTGCGCCGCGAGTGACGCGCCCGCCCAGACACGCTCACGACACGCCGGGCACCTCCCGGGGTCGAGGAAATCCCTGCGGTAGTTTCAACGGGTAAGGGCTCCCGCGCACTCCCCGTGCTTCCCTGGAGCCCTGGTCAGCGTGAACAACAGACTGGGAGATCTGCGATGGGAACCTGGCGCAACGCCATGGTCGCACTCGGCCTCGCCAACGAGGTCGATGACGAGTACTACGAGGACGAACGGCTCCGCCATGACGAGGTTGCCGCACCGTCCCGCCGCACCGAGCGTGGCCCCGAGGCCGCACCAGAACGGGAGGCCCAGGTGACCCCGATCCGTCAGCATTCGAACGTGGTGGCCATGGCCCCGGCAGTGGAGGAGTCGATGCACCGCATCACCACGATCCATCCGCGGTCCTACAACGACGCCAAGGCGATCGGCGAGTCGTTCCGTGACGGCGTCCCCGTCATCATGAACCTCTCGGACATGCAGGACGGCGACGCCAAGCGCATGGTCGACTTCTCGGCCGGGCTGGTCTTCGGCCTGCGCGGCACCATCGAGCGCGTCACCTCGAAGGTGTTCCTGCTCTCCCCGGAGTTCGTCCAGGTCGACGGGGATACCTCGGCCGACGAGGGCAGCTTCTACAACCAGAGCTGAGCGTTCCCGTGCAGATCGTCGCAGGAGTGCTGTACCTCGCAGTGCTGGTGTATCTCCTCCTGCTCATCACTCGCCTCGTGCTCGAGTGGATCCAGTCCTATGCCAGGGAGTACCGGCCTTCGGGGCTGATGCTGGTCCTGTTCGAGGTCGTCTACACGCTGACCGACCCTCCTGTGCTGGGGCTGCGCCGCCTGATCCCGCCCTTGCGGATCGGCGCGGTGGCGCTCGACCTCAGCCTGATGATCCTGCTGGTCCTCGGATGGATCCTGCTGCGGGTGCTCGGCGGAATGGCGATGTGAGGAGGCTCCGGTCCAGGAACCTCTGCAGCATCCGCTAGGCTTGAACGCGCCGCGCCCACCGCGCATCTGAACTCCCGCACTAAGAAAAGGTGACCCATGGCTCTGATGCCCGAAGACCTACAGAATCAGCGGTTCACGCCGGTCCGGTTCTCCGAGGGCTACGACATGGACGAGGTCGACAACTTCCTCGACAACGACGTGGAACCTCGCCTGAAGGAACTCCTCGCTGAGAACGAGCGCCTGAAGAAGGAGCTCGAGGAGGCGCACAACCGCATCGCCGAGCTCGAGACCGGCACCAGTGCAGCGGCACCCGTCGGCGATGTCTCCGCGACCGGTGAGACGGACGCGATCATCGATACCACGCCCATCGGCGCCGACGATGAGGTCGAGATCGATGCCACCGCACCGCAGGCCGTGGTCGAGGACGAGGCCGTCGAGCAGCCCGCCCCCGTGGCCGCGCCGGCGCCGGAGAGCCCCGATCAGTCCGCCGCCGGCATCATCGCCCTGGCGAACCGTCTGCACGACGAGTACGTCAAGAACGGTGAGGACGAGCGCGATCGTCTGATCAGCGAGGCCAACGGCGAGCACATGCGCATCGTCGGCGAGGCCGAGGAGAAGTCCCGCACCACGCTCGCCGACCTCGAGACCAAGAAGGCAGAGCTCGACAAGACCATCGAAGGCCTGCGCAACTTCGAGCGCGACTACCGCAACCGTCTGCGCAACTACCTCGAGAACCAGCTCAGCGATCTCGACAGCAGCGAGACGCAGGACAAGCAGGCGAACTTCGGTCTGTGAACACCCCTGCTTCCACGCCGACGAGCGCCGGGCCCCAGGGGTCCGGCGCTCGTCGCCGTCTGAGCCGTGGAACAGTCCTCGGCACCATCGCCGGGATCGGCGCGGTCCTCGCCGTGATCGACCAGATCACCAAGAACTGGGCGGTGGAGTCGCTGCCCCTGCTGGATCCCCAGCCGTTCATCGGTGAGATCCTCCAGCTGACCCTGCTGTACAACAGCGGGGCGGCCTGGGGGATGGGCTCGGAGATCACCCCGGTGGTCACCTGCCTGCAGATCGCGATCGTGATCGGCGTGATCGTCTTCGCCGTCAAGGCGGTCCGCTCGCCCTGGTACACCGTCGCCCTCGGTCTGATCATGGGTGGCGCGCTGGGCAACATCCACGACCGCCTGCTGCGCGATCCGGGGCCCTTCCGCGGCGCCGTCGTCGACTTCCTCGAACTGCCCAACTGGCCGGTGTTCAACGTCGCCGACATGGCCGTGGTGGGCGGCGCGATCCTGATCGTCGCCCTGGGCCTGTTCGGGGTCGACGCGGATCCGGCACGTCGCGACGCCGCTGCCGATACCGCAGCTGCAGGTGGCGCGCCAGCTGGCGACGCCACCGCGCCAGCCGCTGGCGCCGCCGACGACACTGCGCCGGCTCATGACGACACCGAGCCGACTCACGATGACACCGTGCAGGAGAAGCAATGAGTTCCTCCCGCACGCTGATGGTGCCCGAGGGGCTCGCCGGGGAGCGGATCGATGTGGGCATCTCACGGATGCTGGGTCTCTCCCGCACCCGCGCCGCAGAGCTCGTGACGAACGGCGGCGTCCTTGTCGATGGCCAGGTCCCGGCCCGCTCCACCCGGCTCGAGCCCGGCGCGATGGTGTACGTCGAGCTGCCGGACGAGAAGCCCGCGGTCGAGGTCCGGCCGCAGATCGCCGACGGCATGAGCCTGATCCACCAGGATGACGACATCGTGGTGATCGACAAGCCCGTGGGAGTGGCGGCGCACCCGAGCGCCGGCTGGTCCGGCCCCACCGTGCTGGGCCATCTGGCCGCCGCGGGCGTGAGCATCCGCACCACCGGCGACGCGGAGCGGCAGGGCATCGTGAGCCGCCTGGACGTGGGCACCAGCGGGCTGATGGTGGTGGCACGCACCGAGCGCGCCTACACCACCCTCAAGGATGCCTTCCGTGCCCGCGAGGTCGGCAAGGTGTACCACGCGGTCTGCCAGGGCACCCCGGAGCAGCCGGCGGGCACCATCGAGGCCGCTATCGGGCGCTCCCCGCAGCACGACTACAAGTTCGCGGTGCGCAGCGACGGCAAGCACTCGGTGACCCACTACGAGACGCTCGAAGCCCTGCAGGGCGCGACCCTGCTGAAGGTAGGCCTCGAGACGGGACGCACCCATCAGATCCGGGTCCATATGGCCGCGCTGCATCACCCGCTGGTGGGCGACCCGCTGTACGGCGCGGACCCGCGTCTCGCCGAGCGGGTGGGCCTGATTCGCCAGTGGTTGCACGCGATGGAGCTGACCTTCATCCACCCCGCCACCGGCGAGGAGGTCAGGTTCGTCTCGCAGTACACGGCAGATCTGCAGTCGGCGCTGGAGGCCTTGCGGGGTCATTGAGCCGGGCATGCTCCCGGCGGGTGATCCGGAACTGCTCATAGCGCCCGGTCCCCCCGAGGAACTCCTCCTGCTCTCCGCTGCCGGTGCTCCGCATCCCGATCCGCTGCAGGATCCGCAGCGATGCTGCATTCGCGGGCAGTGCCTCCGCCCACACCGACTCCAGGCCCAGCACGTCGAAGGCGTAGTGGAGAGCGGCCCCTGCGACCGCGGTGCCGAGCCCTTTCCCCCAGCAGGTGCTGGGGCCGATCGCATAGCCGAGCTCGCGCTCCCACGGTCCGACGCCGTGCAGGTCGACATAGCCGATCAGCACCTGATCCCGTACGGCGCCCAGGCGCAGCAGCTCAGGTGGCGGGGTGTTCACCAGACCGGTCCAGAACGCGCGCAGCTCGGAATCGGGGAGGCCGGGGCTCCACCCGGCGTGCTCGACGAAGCGTGGGTCTTGGCCCCAGGAAGAGAAGACCGGGACATCGGCCACATGCAGCGGGCGCAGGCGGATCACAGCGGTGGCGGGCACGCGCACAGTCTGGCAGGCGGTAGCGTCGAAGGATGAACGATGAGCAGATCTCCCGTGCGCTGACGCCCTCCCACGAGGCGGCGCTGGACCGTCCCGACTTCCCGTTCCTCCGGGTCGCCCGCCGCCTGGGCATCGATCCGGCCGGTGCCGAGGTCACGCTGCGCGATGCTGAGCGGGCCCGTGAGGCAGTCGCCGAGGCGGTGCGCACCTATCTCGCGGCTGATGACGACCGTCGCGCCGGCAAGGCGCCATCCACGCCGATGGCGCTGGACCCGGACTTCCCGACCGGCGTGGGCATGGCGCTGGTCGGCGCGGCGGTCCTCTGGGAAGCCAGGGATCTGGTCCCGCGGGTCGCGCTCCGGGTCGCCAAGGACCACTTCGAGGATGGGGCCGACGAGCTGGCCGCGAGCTATGCCGCCCTGGTGCAGGAATCCGTGGACCCGGGGGAGGACTCCCGGGACGATGCCGTGGCCTGGGCGGCGCAGTCGCTGTTGGTCTCGGTGCTGCAGCGTTCAGGGAGCCCGGCCCAGGCCGAGGAGGTCGCCCGTGATCTCGTCGCCCATGCGATCCCGATCGATCTGTGGCGCGTTGACGATCCCACGCTCCCGGATGATTCGATGGCCTGGCACGGCGGTGCCTTCGTCGGCGGCATCCCGCCGCGCCGCGATGAACGCTCGCTCAGCTTCGAGGACGTCCACGACTACCTGGACTCCCTGCTCCAGGAGACCCGGCGGGAGCAGCAGGCCGAGGGAGACGGCACCAGGAGCTGAGCGGCATGAGCGGCTCCTGAGACGCACGTGCCGAGCGCGAGACTCGAGACGCGAGAGCTGAGTGCGAGACGCTGGAGCATCCGGCACCGGAGCTCCCACCTCCGTAGGCTGTCCCCATGACCGAACCCCAGGGCGCCCTCCTCACGGGCAGCGTGAACTTCGATGATGCCGAGAAGACGATGCGCACGGTGGCGGAGATCCTCGGCCGCCATGTCCGGCGCATCCCCGACGGCGAGGTAGGGAAGAGATTCCACTGGATCATGTTCCAGCCGGACGTCCTCGGCCAGGCCGCAGGCATCGAACGCGTCGGCGAGCAGCCGATCCCCTTCGGCGCCGGCATCGATGCGCGGCCGCTGCGGCTGGCCGACGGCGTCGACCCCGCCGGGATCACGCTGCCGCCGCTCGGCTACGCCGCCGCGGCGAAGGACTCCTATCCGATCTTCGCCCGGCTGCGCGAGCAGGGCGTGATCGCGCAGGGGATCCGCTTCCAGGTCTCCCTGCCGACACCGGTCGCAGTGATCTCCTCCTTCTTCACCGGTGCGGACAGGGCCGCCATCGAGCCGATCTACACCGAAGCGCTGCTGCGCGAGCTCGAGGAGATCCTCGAGGCGATCCCGCACGAGGACCTCGCGATCCAGTGGGACGTGGCCAGCGAGCTGGGGATCCTCGAGGGTGCCTCCGGCTACGGCAGCCCTATGGAGGGCTGGTGGAGTGGGGATCTGCTGGCGGGCATCGTGACCCGGCTCGCGGCGCTGGTGGATGCGGTGCCGCTGGATGTCGAGGCCGGGGTGCACCTCTGCTACGGCGATGCGGGGGAGCGGCACTTCGTCGAACCGCGCGATGCCGCCACGCTGGTGCAGCTCGCCGACGCCCTGGTGGACAGCGCCGCCCGGCAGCTGACCTGGCTGCATCTGCCGGTGCCCATCGAGCGGGACGATGCGGCGTACTTCGCTCCGCTCGCGCAGCTGCCACGGCTGGACGAGCTGTACCTCGGGCTGGTGCACCGCGAGGACGGCTCCGAGGGGGCGCGGCGGCGCATCGCCGCAGCGTCCACCGCGCTGAACCAGCCCTTCGGGGTGGCCACCGAATGCGGGATCGGCCGTGCTCCGCAGGGCACCACCGAGGGGATCCTGCGCACCCACGCGGAGGTCTCCGCACCGCGGTGAGCCCCGGTGCGCGCCCGGCGCGCCCGGTGCGGGCCGGGCGACACGCCGGAGGTGCTGGGTGACCTCTCCGACCCCTCCCTGAATCCCTCGGTCGGAGGCTCCACGGCTACTCTGGTGGGTATGGCTTCCGCGGACTCTGATGACTTCGTGCATCTGCATGTGCACACCGATTACTCCCTGCTGGACGGTGCTGCGAAGATCGACAAACTCGTCGCCGAGACGAAGCGGCAGGGGCAGAGCGCGGTGGCGATCACCGACCACGGCTACCTCTTCGGCGCCTACGAGTTCTACAAGGCCGCGACCGATGCCGGCGTCAAGCCGATCATCGGGGTCGAGGCGTATGTGACCCCGGGGACCAGCCGCCATGACCGCACCCGCCAGCAGTGGGGCACCAAGGAGCAGCAGGCCGCCGGCGATGACGTCTCGGCCCGCGGCGCCTACACCCACATGACCCTGCTGTCGAAGTCGACCCCGGGCATGCACAACCTGTTCCGGCTCGCCTCCGAGGCGTCGCTCGACGGTCAGATGGGCAAGTGGCCGCGCATGGACCGCGAGATCCTCTCGAAGTACTCCGAGGGCCTGATCGCGACCACCGGCTGCCCCTCCGGCGAGGTCCAGACCCGCCTGCGCCTGGGGCAGTTCGACGAGGCGGTCAAGGCCGCTGGCGAGTTCCAGGACATGTTCGGCAAGGACAGCTACTTCATCGAGCTGATGGACCACGGCCTGGACATCGAGAAGCGGGTCACCAAGGACCTGCTGGAGGTGAGCAAGGCGATCGGCGCCCCGCTCGTGGCCACGAACGACCTCCACTACGTCACCGAGGACGATGCGCAGATCCAGGACGTGCTGCTGTGCATCAACTCCGGTTCGCGCCTGAACGACCCCAACCGCTTCAAATTCGGCGGCTCCGGCTACTTCCTGAAGTCGGCGCGGCAGATGCGCGAGCTGTTCCGCGAGTTCCCTGAGGCGTGCGACAACACCCTGACCATCGCCGAGATGTGCGAGGTCGAGTTCCGCACCACCGACGAGGGCGCGAACTACATGCCGAACTTCCCCACCCCGCCCGGGGAGGACGAGGAGTCCTGGTTCGTCAAGGAGGTCCAGCGGGGCCTGGAGTACCGCTACCCCTCCGGCATCCCCGATGATGTGCAGAAGCGCGCCGACTACGAGGTCTCCGTGATCCTGCAGATGGGCTTCCCGGGCTACTTCCTGGTGGTCTCGGACTACATCAAGTGGGCCAAGGAGCAGGACATCCGGGTGGGCCCGGGCCGTGGCTCCGGCGCCGGCTCGATGGTCGCCTACGCGATGCGCATCACCGACCTCGACCCGCTCGAGCACGGCCTGCTGTTCGAGCGGTTCCTGAACCCCGACCGCGTGTCCATGCCCGACTTCGATGTCGACTTCGATGATCGCCGCCGCGGCGAGGTGATCGAGTACGTCGAGCGCAAGTACGGCGATGACCGCATCGCCCAGGTCATCACCTACGGCGTGATGAAGACGAAGAACTCGCTCAAGGACGCCGCCCGCGTGCTCGACTACCCCTTCGCGATGGGCGACAAGCTCACCAAGACCCTCCCGCCCACCGTGATGGGCAAGGACATCTCGGTCAACGGGATCTTCGACCCCGAGGACAAGCGCTACGCCGAGGCGGGGGAGTTCCGCCGGCTGCATGACGAGGATCCCGACGTCCAGAAGGTCGTCGAGGTCGCCCGGGGCGTCGAGGGGCTGACCCGTGGCTGGGGCGTGCACGCCTGCGCCGTGATCATGTCCAGCCACCCGCTGAAGGACATCGTCCCGATGATGCGCCGCCCCTCGGACGGCCAGATCATCACCCAGTTCGAGTACCCCACGCTCGAGACCCTCGGCCTGCTGAAGATGGACTTCCTGGGGCTGCGGAACCTCACCGTGCTCTCCGACGCGATCGCGAATATGGAGCGCAACGGGAAGGTCCCGCCGGACCTGGAGACCCTGCCGTTCGACGACCAGAAGACCTACGAGCTGCTGCAGCGCGGCGACACCCTGGGCGTCTTCCAGCTGGACGGCTCCGGCATGCGCACCCTGCTGCGGCAGATGAAGCCCGACCAGTTCGGTGACATCACCGCGGTCTCGGCGCTGTACCGTCCGGGCCCGATGGGCATGAACTCCCACACCAACTACGCGCTGCGCAAGAACGGGCTGCAGGAGATCACCCCGATCCACCCGGAGCTCGAGGAGCCCCTCTCGGAGATCCTCGGCGAGACCTACGGCGTGCTGGTCTATCAGGAGCAGGTCATGCAGACGGCGCAGAAGGTCGCCGGCTACAGCCTCGGTCAGGCCGACATCCTCCGCCGCGCCATGGGCAAGAAGAAGAAGTCGGAGCTGGACAAGCAGTTCGCCTCCTTCGAGGCCGGTATGCAGGACAACGGGTACTCCAAGGCCGCCGTGACGGCGCTGTGGGAGACCCTCATGCCGTTCGCCGACTACGCCTTCAACAAGTCGCACTCCGCCGCCTACGGGGTGGTGTCCTACTGGACCGGCTACCTCAAGGCGAACCATCCCACCGAGTACATGGCCGCGCTGCTGACCTCCACCCAGGAGAACCGCGACCGGCTGGGCCTGTACCTGGGCGACTGCCGCCACCGCGGCATCACCGTGCTGCCGCCGGATGTGAACGAGTCCGATCTGTACTTCTCCGCCGTCGGCGAGGACATCCGCTTCGGGCTCTCGGCGATCCGCAACGTCGGTGCCCACGTGGTCGAGGAGATCATCCGCACCCGCGAGGAGAAGGGCGCCTTCACCTCCTTCACCGACTTCCTGGACAAGGTCCCGCTGTCGGTGTGCAACAAGCGCACCATCGAGTCCCTCATCAAGGGCGGTGCCTTCGACCAGCTCGGCGCGAACCGTCGCTCGCTGGTGCTGATCCATGAGGACGCCGTGGACTCCGTGGTCGATGTGAAGCGCAAGGAGGCTCAGGGCCAGTACGACCTGTTCGCCGATGTGTTCGGCGGCGGCGCGGACGACGGAGACATGACCACCGGCTCCGCAGCGACCATCACGATCCCGGATCTTCCCGAGTGGGACCGCAAGGAGAAGCTCGCGTTCGAACGGAACATGCTGGGCCTGTACGTCTCCGACCATCCGCTGTACGGGCTCGAGCATGTCGTCGCCCAGAACTCCTCGACCACGATCAGCGCCCTGGCCGATGACGGTGCCGTCGAGGACGGCGCCATGGTGACCATCGCCGGGCTGATCACGACCCTGCAGCGCAAGACCACCAAGAAGGGTGACATGTGGGCGATCGTCACCGTCGAGGACCTCGAGGGCTCGATCGACTGCCTGCTGTTCCCCTCCACCTATATGACGGTCGCCGGGGAGCTCGCTGAGGATCTCATCGTCTCGATGAAGGGGCGGGTGGACACCTCCAAGGGCATGCCGGAGCTGCGGGTGATGGAGATGACCGTCCCCGAGACCGGGGGAGGGGCCGACGGGCCCGTGGTCATCGCCCTGCCGGCGACCCGCGCGACCGAGCGTGTGGTCAGCGAGCTGCGCGGGGTGCTGGAGGACAATCCCGGCGCCAGCGAGGTGCGGCTGCGCCTGCAGGAGCCGGGCCGCACCACCCTGATGCAGCTGGACAAGCGGCTCTCGGTGAACCCCTCGGCCGCGCTGTACGCCTCGCTGAAGACGCTGCTGGGCCCCAGCTGCCTGCAGTGATGCGATGAGCACGTGGCGGGTGGCGACCTACAACATCCGCCACGGGCTCGGCGACGACGGCCGGGTGGATCTCGCGCGCACGGCCCGCGAGATCGCGGCGCTCGATGCCGAGGTGATCGGCCTGCAGGAGGTGGACCAGGGCTTCGGACCCCGCTCCGGGCACGAGGATCAGGCCGCACGACTCGGGGAGCTGCTGGGGATGCAGGTCTGCTTCGGTGCCGCTCTCGAGCTGCCGCCCGCCCGTGAGAGTGAGCCGCCCCGCCGCTACGGGCTCGCCCTGCTGACCCGCCACGAGATCCTCAGGCACTCCCTCGCCCTGCTGCCCGCCCACCCTGGCTGCGCGCCGCCGACGGAGCCCCGCGGCGTGCTCTATGCGCGGATCCGTGGGCCGGGGGAGCAGGAGCTCGACGTGCTGGTGACCCACCTCGACAATGCCGGCCGCGCGCACCGCACCGCCCAGGTGCAGGGCATCGTCCGCCACGCTGCGGACCTCACGGGACCGGCGCTGCTGATGGGGGACATGAACGCCGATCCCTCCACTCCGGAACTGGCCGCTCTCGCCGCCACCGGATGGCGAGATGCTGCCCAGACCTTATGGCGAGATGCTGCCCAGGAGGCGGCTTCAGGAGACGGCGCGTCCACGGCTCGAGTCGTGGAGTCCGCTCGGAGGGTAGGCCCGCGTTCACAGATTCACGCTCAGCTCGACGTGGTCATGACGCCGCTGCGCAGCTTGAGGCTCGCGACCCATCCGGCCCGCTTTCCCGTGCGGCGCATTGACTCGCTCTGGGTGCGCGGCGAGATCGAGGTCAGCAGCGTCGAGGTGGGAACCCGACGCTCCTCGGACCATCGCCCCGTGGTCGCGACGGTGCGCATGACCGGCTGAGGTGCAGGTGCGTGAAGGGCTGAAGGGCGAACTGCTGGTGATTGAAGCTGCTGGGGGATGAGCTGCTGAGCGATCCGGGGTAGACATCGCGGGCGGTGCTGTCCGCGGCGCCCGACCGAGCGGTACGATGTGACGGCCGCAGGCAGGCGCCCGGACGGGGGGCCTCCGGGGATGCACTGCGGCGGGGGAGGAACACCGCAGTGAGCGCCAGGGCCGCAGCCGCACGTCGACGCCGCACAGCGGTTGCTTCGAGTGCCGTGATCACCCTGTTCGCCCTCGTGCTCACAGCGTTCGCGCTGCGCTATCCCGGACTGCAGTCCTCCGACATCGACGTCTCCAATGGCGGGGTCTGGGTCACCAATCGCTCTGAGGGGTTCGTCGGCCGCCTGAACGTGGACGCCGAGGAGCTCGACGCCCGCCTCTCGCTGAGGGGTGACGACCTCGACATCGTGCAGTCGGGCTACGTCGTCCTCGCCGTCGGTGCCCGTGGCTACAGCGTCCTGAACACCGCCTCCGTGCTGCGCGGCGGCGTCGTCGAGCTCCCACCGGAGTCCTCCCTCGCGCTCGGCGGGGACCGGGTGGCGATCGCTGCCGCCGATGGCAGGGTCTGGATCCTCACCCCGGAGCAGGCCGCCGCCTTCACCCCGGGAGGAGTCGAGCCCGTGCACGAGGCCAGCGGCTCCGCCGTGGAGGTCACCGTCACCACCTCCGGCACCGTGTTCGTGCTCGACGGCGACCAGCTCCACACCTTCCCACGCGGCGTGGACACCGCGAAACCCGAGACGCGGGACCCGATCACCGTCAGCGGGATCTCCACGAGGGAGGGCTCGGTCGCCCTGACCGCGGTCGCGGAGCAGCCCGTGGTGCTGGATCGGGAGCAGAGACTGCTGCGCCTCGGCACCGAGCTGCGCACCGTCGACCTCACCTCCAGCGGGGTCGCCGATGCCAGCGGCGTCGCCCTCCAGCAGCCGGGCGGTGACTCCGACCAGGTGGTGCTCGCGACCACGGACTCGCTGCTCCAGGTCCCGATGGACGGCGGCACACCGGTGGCGCACCCGGCGGGCGGGACCGGCACCCCGGCCGCACCCGCCCAGGTCGCCGGCTGCAGCTACGGTGCCTGGAACGGCTCACAGCGCTACCTCCGCCTCTGCGAGGGAGCGGAGCCGGCCTCCGGCGTGGTGCCGGAGGCGACGGCCTCCTCCGAGCTGGTGCTGCGGGTCAATCGCGACCTGGTGGTGCTCAACGACCACGTCGAAGGCTTCTCCTGGATGATCCGGGATGACATGACCATGGTCGATGACTGGGTGATCACGCAGGACATCCAGCAGAACGACAAGGAGAAGGAGACCGAGACGGTCACCTCCACCATCACCGACGTCGAGGCGGACCGCGACCAGGAGAACCGCCCCCCGACCGCGAACGACGACGAGTACGGGGTGCGCGCCGGAGCGAACGTGGTGCTGCCGGTGACCCGCAATGACAGCGACCCCGACGGGGACGTGCTGCTCGCCGAGCTCAGCGGCGAGCAGCCGGGCATCGGCACCGTTACCCCCATCCGGGGCGGCACGCAGCTGCAGATCGCGGTCGAGGACTCCGCGAGCGGCACCGCCACCTTCACCTATCAGGTCGAGGACGGCCGCGGCGGCACCGATACCGCCACCGTCACCCTCACCGTGCACCCACCCTCGCAGAACACTGCCCCGGTCCCCGCCGATCAGGCCATCCGGGTGCAGGTGCTCTCCGGCAGCACCGTCACCCTCAACGTGCTGCCCTACTGGGAGGACCCGGAGGGAGACGCCTTCTACCTCGCCGATGCGAGCATCGCCCCCGAGGACCTCCTCAGCTTTCGTGCCGATGGCACCGTCACCCTCGACGACGCCGGCCTGGTGATCGGCACCAAGCAGATCACCCTCACGTTCCGTGACGAGCATGGCAAGACCTCCGAGGACGTCCTCGAGGTGGAGTCGGTGACCGATACGGAGCTCGAGCCGATCACCACCACGGACCATGTGCAGGTGGTCGCCGGCCGCTCTGCGACCTTCGCGCCGATGGCCAACGACATCAACCCCGCAGGCGGCTCCCTCGAGCTCACCCATGTCGACGAGGTCGAGGGGCTCGAGATCGACGCGGACCTGGTCACCGGCTCCGTGAGCGTCAGCGGAGCGGAGGGGACCTATTACGTCGGCTACACGGTCTCCGCTCCGGCGGCCAGCTCGCGCGGTCTGATCCGGATCGACGTGGTCCCGCCGGGCCGCGATGCGATGCTGCCGGTCGCCGTGGATGACATGGGGCTGGTCACCACCGGGGGCGACACCCTGCTGGATCCGCTCGAGAACGATGTGGACCCCACCGGAGGGGTGCTGGTGCTGGGCTCGGTGGAGCTCCCCGAGGGCAGCGGGCTGAAGGCGACCGTGGTCGGCCACCACCTGGTGCGGGTCGAGGCATCCCCCGGGGCGGAGGTCACCGAGGAACCGGTGCCGCTGACCTACGAAGTCGCCAACTCCACCGGCAGCTCCACCGGCACCATCCGGGTGATGCTCGCCCGCACCGACACCCAGTTCGCCAACCCCGTCGGCGCCCCGGACGAGGCCGTGGTGCGCGCCGGTGACATGGTCCTGGTCGACGTGCTCGACAACGACCTCTCTCCCACGAACTCGGACCTTCACCTCGGCGACCTCACCGACATCGCGGGATCCGAGGACCTCGGCCAGGCCGAGCTCCATGATCAGCAGATCCGCTTCTCCGCCGCACCCGACGCGAGCGGCGAGGCGACCCTCACCTACGAGGTGGTGGATGAGACCGGACGCAGCGGCGCGGCCCGGCTGACCGTGCGCATCGTCCCGATCGATGCCTCCAACGCCCCGCCCCGCCCGGAGAACCTGGTCGCGCGTGCCGTGGCGGGCGCCCCGGTGCGGATCCCGGTCTCCACCACCGGCATCGACCCCGACGGCGACTCGGTGATGCTGATGGGCATCTCGGACCCCGTCCCCGAGCTCGGCGAGGTCACCAGCGCCACCGGTCACTGGATCGAGTATGTGCCCTTCGAGGGATCGGTGGGCACCGACCGCTTCCGCTACCAGGTGATGGATCGCTCCGGCGCCGTGGGCACCGCCGAGGTGCTCATCGGCACCGCCGCCCCGTCCGAGCAGAACCAGCCGCCCTACGCGGTGGACGACGTGATCGACGTCCGGCCCGAGCGCGAGGTCCAGGCCCAGGTGCTCGAGAACGATTCCGATCCGGAGGGCGACGCCCTGACGCTGCTGCATGAGACCGTCTCCGCCACCACCGACCTCGAGGTGGTTCCACAGGCAGAGGGTGAGCGCACGGACCTGATCACGGTGGTGACGCCTGCCGAGGCGGGAACCCATCCGGTGCTCCACGAGATCTCCGATGGGCAGCTCAGCAGCGCCGCCACCCTCACCGTGCGGGTGGATCCGAATGCACCGCTGCGGGCACCGGTCGCGATCGATGACTTCGTGGACCCCAGAGATGTCCTGGACCCCGAGATGACCGAGATCCAGGTCGATGTGTTGGCCAATGACCGCGATCCCGACGGCAGCATCAACGACCTCGAGGTCGAGCTGCTCGGCGACGGCGACGTCGGCGAGGGTAGCGAGGGCGGCGAGGACGCCGTACTGGACGAGTCGGGGATCCTGACCCTGGTGCCCTCCGCGCAGCAGCAGCGGCTGCGCTACCGCATCACCGACGTCGACGGGCAGTCCTCCACCGGCTATGTCTGGGTGCCTGGCACCTCGATGATCGCCCCGGTATGGGCCGGCGGCACCCTCGAGGTGGTCGCGGGCAGCGAGCTCAGCATCGACCTGAGCGACCCGCTGCTGGTGAGGGTGCGTCCTGGCGCTGCCGGCGCGCAGATCCTCGATGCGGCCACGGTCAGTGCGGAGCACACCGACGGGAGTCAGCTGGTCGTGGACCAGAGCACGCTGAGCTACCGGCCCGCCGAGGACTTCGCCGGCCGGGATTCGATCTCCCTGGAGGTCTCCGACGGGCCAGCCGGTGATGCCACCGCCGCGTCCGGTCAGCTGGTGATCCCGATCGAGGTGCTGCCGGGGGACACGAACCTTCCACCCACCTTCCGCGGTGCCTCGCTCGAGCTCGAGCAGGGCGGTGCGGCGACCACCTTCGATCTGACCGCCGCCGCGGAGGACCCGGACGGGGACGACCTCCGGTTCGCGCTCGCCGGGGCCGAGCTGCCCGTCGGGGTGAGCATCGCGGTCGACGGGAGCACCCTCACGGCAAGCGCCTCGGCGGAGGCGGTGCGCGGGGCCAGCGTGGAGGTCCCGGTGACGGTGACCGATGGCAGCACCGACCCGGTGTCTGCCGACTTCCAGCTCCTCGTCGGCGGGAGCAAGCGCCCCCTGCCCTCCGCAGTGCTGGACAACGCCGAGATCGACGCCGGCCGCACCGCCTCCCTGCCGGTGCTGGCCAACGACTCGAACCCCTTCCCCGGTGATCCGCTCACCCTGGTCTCGGCGCAGCTGATCAACGGCGAGGGATCGGTGGACATCAGCGGTGACCAGGTGGTGATCACCCCGGACGAGGACTTCGCCGGAGTGCTCAGCGCGTCCTACATCGTGGATGACCAGACCGGGGACCCGGAGCGCCGGGTCAGCGGCGAGATCCTCGCGACGGTGCGCGGCAAGCCCGCGGCCCCGTCGGTCCCGCGGATCGGCCAGGTCGGGGACGGGAGCGTCGAGCTGGTGTTCACCGCCGGGGACGACAACGGCGCCCCGATCACCGGATACACCGTCACCTCGGCCACCGGCCCGGCGGTGTCCCGGGAGTGCCCCTCGACCTCCTGCACCCTGACCGGCCTCGCCAACGGCAGCGAATACACCTTCCAGGTCATCGCACACAACGAGGTCGGGGACTCACCGATCTCGGCGCCCTCGGCACCCGCCACCCCGGATGTGCGGCCGGAGCCGCCGGGAGCGCCCGCCGTCACCCGCGGCGATGGCGGTCTCACGGTCGACTGGCGCGCCCCGGTGAACAAGGGATCTGCGCTCCAGGAGTACACGCTCCAGATGCAGATCAGCGAGAGCGGAGCGCTCAAGGAGCGCACCGTGGACGCCGCGACGATGCAGGTGCTCTGGGAGCCCCTGCGCAACGGCGAGGTCCATCGCTTCCGGGTGCGCGCCAGCAACCTGTCCGAGCAGCCCTCGGAATGGTCCGACTGGTCAGTTCCGGAGCACCCGGCGGGCGTGCCCAAGAAGCTGCCGGGGAAGGTCACCGCGGAACGGGTCAACGATCCGCTCGGCGGCGGGATGAAGGTCAGCTGGCCGGCGGCGGATGACGACACCGCCAACGGCGAGGACATCACCTCGTACATCGTCACCAGCTCGGACGGGACCAGCGAGACGGCAGATGCAGATGCCACGTCGCACACCTTCCACCGCCTGGATCCCAACACCAGCTACAGCTTCACCGTGACCGCCGTGAATGTGGTGGGCCGCGGCGCGGTCTCCAGTTCTTCGAACGAAGTGGTCCCCTTCGCAGTGCCCGAGGCACCCACCCAGGTCACCGCCACCCTGCCCAGCGAAGGAGAGGGGGAGGGACCGAACGGCACCGCCGCGGTGTCCTGGGAGCACGCCGAGGACAACGGCACCCCGATCAAGGAGTACGTGATCCGCTGGGACGGCGGATCCAAGACGGTGGACGGCGAGATCGAAGCGGTGCGGATCACCGGACTGGACAACGGCACCGCGTATCGCTTCACCGTGCAGGCCCGCAACCGCTTCGCGGGCGGAGAGAGCGCCCCCTCCGCCCCCACGGCCTCCGTCACCCCGTACGCGAAGCCCGGCACGCCGGTGATCAAGGCCGACGACTCCGGGTTCATCTGTCACTCACCGGGGAACTGTCGGATCGCTGTCTACCTCACCAGACCGGCGGATTCCGGAGGTGTTCCGTTCAAGCACGTCGTGGTCGAGCCGCAGGGCCTGTCCTGCAATCGGACAGTCGTGAGCTCATCGAACATGAACACCACGTGCGAACCCGCCGAATCGACCACCTACACCGTCACGGCCTATGCGGTGAACGAGAAGGGCCTGAAGAGCGAGACCGTCACCCATACCTTCACCACCCCCGCCTGGGGCGATGTGCCGTACGAACCGATCAGCATCACGATCGAGAGAGGCGCCCCCTTCCAGACCGGGGACAGGATCATGCCTCAGCCCACGGACTTCGGGGCAGTGAACTATGAATGGCGCAGTACCGAGAAATACGCCTGGACCTCAATCGGAGGCACCGGCGCCTTCACCCTTCCCTACGATCCCACGGGTGAGGTGCAGTTCTTCATCCGGGGAGTGGACGCGGAGGGGAAGTACAGCGAGCTCGCCGTCGTCTGAGGGGGCAGACGCACTCAGCGCGGGTGCTCTAGCGTGGGGTCATGAACGCCTCCGACATCTCCGACGCCGCAGACCCCGCTCTCGACCCTGACGCCTTCCTGCCGGAGGCGCTGCTGGGCACCTTCCGCGAACGCGCGGTGACCCATGACCGGGAGAACACCTTCCCGGAGGACGACCTCGCGGATCTGCGAGCACGTGGCTACCTTCGCCTGCTGGTGCCCACCGAGCTCGGCGGGCTCGGTGCCTCTCTGCTGCAGGCCTCCCGGATCCAGCGCCGCCTGGCCCAGGCGGCACCGGCCACGGCCCTGTCGATGAACATGCACCTGGTGGTCACCGGCGCGGCGCTGCATGCCCACCGGCTCGGCGTGGACTCCATGCGCACCGTCCTCGAGGACGCCGCAGCGGAGAAGCTGTTCGCCTTCGGGATCTCCGAACCCGGCAATGACGCGATGCTCTTCGACTCCGCGACTCGCGCCGAGGTGCAGTCCGGTGGCGGCTTCCGCCTCTCCGGCACCAAGATCTTCACCTCCCTCGCCCCGGTCTGGGACCGGCTGGTGGTGCACGGCAGGGTCGCCGAGGCCACCGAAGCGGATCCGCGGCTCGTCTTCGGCGTGATCGAGCGCAGCGACTCCGTCGAGGTGCTCGACGACTGGGACACCCACGGCATGCGCGCCTCGCAGTCCCGCACCACCAGGCTTCACGCGGCGCCCGTCGGCGCGGATCGGGTGCTGACCACCACCCCCGTCGGCCCGAACCCCGATCTCTTCGTGATGGGGATCTTCGGCGCCTTCGAGCTGCTCATCGCCTCGGTGTACACCGGGATCGCCGAGCGTGCGCTCGCCGTCGGCACCCAGGTCGCCATCACCCGCCGCAACGCCACCAAGGGCATCGTCCACGCGGATGACCCCGATATCCGCTGGCGCCTGGCCGATGCCGCGATCGGGGTGGACGGCGTGATCCTGCAGATCGAGAAGGTGATGGCGGATCTCGACGCCCTCGGGACGGGGGTGCAGGGGCCGGGCGTGACCGACCACGGCCCGCGCTGGTTCCTGCACTTCTCCGGGGTGAAGTCCCGGGCCACCGAGACGGCGATCAGGGCGGTGGACCAGGTGCTCCGCGCCAGCGGCGGTGCCCAGTACTTCCGCCGCAGCGAGCTCGAGCGACTCTCCCGGGACGTGCGGGCCGGGATGTACCACCCCTCCGACGAGGAGTCCGTGCACGCCTCCTATGCCAAGGCTCTGCTCGGTGAGATCGGTGCCGACCACACGCCGCTGCAGAGCTGAGCAGAGAGATGCGCACCGACCCCGCACTGGGGCTCACCGGGCGCCACGCCACGTCGCGCGTGCTGGACGAGGTCGGCTTCCGGTTCCAGTACCCCCACCTCGAGGACGCTGTGGCGGCGCTCCGGCGCTAGCCGAACAGCACCTCGGCTTCGCGCCAACGGGACTCCGGCACCCGCTTGACGCTGTCGATCGCCGCGGTGAGCGGGACGTTCACGATCTCGGTGCCGCGCAGCGCGACCATCCGACCGAAGCCGCCCTCATGGACGAGATCCACGGCAGCGGTGCCGAGCCGGGTGGCGAGCACCCGGTCGTAGCCGGTCGGCTCGCCGCCGCGCTGGATGTGGCCCAGCACTGTGGCTCGGGACTCGATGCCGAGCCGCTCTTCGATCAGCGGGGCCAGCACCTCGGCCACCCCGCCGAAGCGCGGCCGCCCGAATTCGTCGAGGTCGTACTTCATGAAGTCCTCGGGGGCATCCCGGGGGACGAATCCCTCCGCGACCACCACCAGCGGGGCTCGGCCACGGTCGAAGGCTGACTTCACATGCGCGTAGATCTCGTCGAGGGACAGGGGGAACTCCGGCAGGCAGATCACGTGCGCTCCCGCGGCCATCCCCGAGTGCAGGGCGATCCAGCCCACGCTGCGCCCCATCACCTCGGCGACCATGCAGCGATGGTGGGAGTCCCCGGTCACGCGCAGCCGGTCCAACGACTCGGTGGCGATCTCCACCGCCGTGTTGAAGCCGAAGGTGTAGTCGGTCGCGTCGAGGTCGTTGTCGACGGTCTTCGGCACCCCGACCACCGGGATGCCTGCCTCGAAGAGCCGGTTCGCGGTGAACAGGGTGCCATCGCCGCCGATCGCGATGATCGCGTCCATGTCATTCTCGTCCAGATGGCGGCGCACGAGCTCGGCGCCGTCCTCGCCGTCGGCGAAGGGGTTGGAACGCGAGGTCCCCAGGATGGTCCCGCCGATGCGCCCGATGCCGCGCACCCGCCGGCGGGGGAGCGTCATCCACTCGTTCTCGATCACGCCCCGCCAGCCGTCCTTGAACCCGATGAACTCGTCCTCGAAGTACTTGTCGCCCTTGATCACCGCGCCGCGGATGACGGCGTTCAGGCCGGGGCAGTCGCCGCCGGAGGTCAGGATTCCGATTTTCATGGGGGAGGGCCTCTTCTTGACTCGCGTGGGGCGGCGAACGGTGCGTACCGTCTCGCCAGATGGCTCCACCCTAGAGCTTCTCGAGGCGGCAGAGGAAGGACTACCGGCCTGCTGAGACCCCGGGAAACCTGCCGGTGAACAGCAGGTTGCGGAGCAGGGAGCTTCCCGGACAGCTAAGCGCCCGGAGCTGCCCGGACAGCAGAGCGCCCCGACCCCTCCGCGTGGAGGGACCGGGGCGCTCAGGAGAATCGCTCCGACGAATCAGGCCTTGCTGTCGGAGCCGGCGTCGGCGTCAGAGCCGGAGCCGGACTCAGCGTCGGTGCCAGCAGCGGCCGACGGGACGGTGCGCGAGGCGCCCTCCGTGTGCTCGGCCTGCTCACGCACCACGCGACCGCCGTCGGCGGCGCGCTTGAGGGTGTCCTGGAAGTCGACCCCGGTGGTGGACTTGACCATGTCGAGCACCTGGGCGAGGCCCACCGAGATGTTCTGTCCGATCTTCGCCTCGCCGTCGGTGGAGAACACCGACAGGTTGGAGATGTTCGAGTACGGGGCTGCCAGCTCGTTCGCGACGGCAGGCAGGACCTCGAGCACCTGGTTGAGCACCGCGGCGTCGTTGAACTGCTTGTAGGCCTCGGCGCGAGCACGAGTGGTCTCCGCCTCGGCGTCGCCCTTGGCGCGGATTGCCGCACCCTCGGCCTCGCCCTTGGCACGCAGGGCGTCGGCCTCTGCCTGGCCTTCGAGCCGAACAGCCTCGGCGTCCTTGGAGCGACGCTGCAGCTCGACCTCGGCCTCGGCGCGGCCGCGGGCCTCGATGGCGTGGGCTTCGGCGTCCGCGGTGACCTTGCGGGACTCGGCGCGGTTGCGCTCGTCGGTCAGCTGGGCCTCCGACTCGGCGATGCGCGTGTACTTCTTGGAGTCCGCATCCTGCTGCTCGGCGTAGCGCTTGGCCTCGGCCGGCTTGTGAACCTCGGCGACCAGCTGCTTCTCGCGCAGGTCGTTGTTGCGGACCGCGATCATCTCTTCCTGCTCGATGATCCGCTGCTGCTGGGCAGCACGGGCGAGCGGACCGGACGCATCGGCGACGGCCTGCCGAGCGTCGGTCTCCTCCTTGATCTCCGCATTGCGGAGGTCGAAGGCCTGCTTGGACTCGGCCTCCTGCTGGAGGTTGAGGTTGCTGGCCTGGGTCGACTCGCGGTTCGCGTCCGATTCGGCGATCGCGGCACGCTTGGCGACCAGTGCTGCCTCCGGGCGTCCCCAGTCCCGCAGGTAGGAGCCGTCATCTTCGATGGCGGAGATCTGGAAGGTGTCGATGACCAGACCCTGGTTGTTCATCGAGTGCTCGGACTCGGCCTGCACCTGGGAGGCGAAGGACGCACGGTCACGGATGATCTGCTCGACGCTCAGGGTGCCGACCACAGCGCGCAGGGTGCCGGAGAGGATCTCCTGGGTGTAGTGGTCGATCTGCTGCTGCTGATCAAGGAAGCGCTGCGAAGCCTTGCGGACGTCGTCGATGTTGCCACCGACCTTGACCTGCGCCACCCCGCGCAGGCGCAGGAAGATGCCGTTCATCGAGTAGCCGTCGACCTCGACCGGGATCTGGCGCGAGCTCAGGCTCAGCACGAAGGCGCGGTCGAAGATCGGTCGCACGATCGCGCGGCCGCCGATGATCACCCGAGCACTGCCGGATTCGAGATCGATGTCGCCGGTCGGGCTGGTCTTCGCGTTGCGGCCGGTGATGATCAGCGCCTCGTTGGGCGCAGCGATCCGGTAGCTGCGCATCAGGACGATCAGCGCGATCAGCAGGACGACCGCCACGACGACGATGACGCCGACGACGGGTACGAACAGTTCCATGAGTCCCCCTCAGGTAAGTACAGGCTTGCCGCGAGCATTCTTCCATTGAAACCGTGTTCCCGCAGGCACGTCTCGGGAGCGGAGACCCTCTCGTGATCTCCGCACCCGGGAGGTCATTTCATGCCGGAGGCGGCGATGCCCTGGACGATCTGCTTCTGGAACACCAGGAAGCAGATCAGCACCGGGATCATCGAGACCACCGAGATCGCGAGCACCAGATTGAAGGGCACCACCTCCTGGCTCGCGAAGCGCTGCAGCGCCACCGGCAGGGTGCGGGTGCGCTCATTGGTCACCACCAGCGGCCACAGGAAGTCGTTCCATCGCCACAGCACCGAGAAGATCGCCAGCACCGCCAGCGCCGGCTTGCACAGCGGCAGCACCACGCGCCAGAAGATCCCGAACTCGCGCGCCCCGTCCACCCGTGCGGAGTCGATCAGCTCGTCAGGGATCGTGAGCATGTACTGGCGCAGCAGGAACACCCCGGTGGGGGTGGCGATGGCCGGCAGGATCACGCCCCACAGCGAGTTCGTCAGCCCCAGCGACGCGGTCACCTGGTAGACGGGGATGAGGATGACCTGGAGCGGCACCATGATCGTCGCGAGCGTCACCAGGAACAGCAGGTCCCGGCCTCGGAAGTTGTAGCGCGAGAGGGCATAGGCGGCCATCGAGTTCACTGCGAGCGTCAGGACCGTCGCGACCACCACCACGATCACGCTGTTGGTGAGGTAGCGCAGCATGTCGAACCCGGTGAGCGCCTCGACGTAGTTCTCCGGGTGCCACTGCTGGGGCAGCATGGTGGGCGGGCGCTGGGCCAGCTCGGAGGGGCTCTTGAAGGAGCCGAGCACGGTCCACAGCAGCGGGATCAGCACCAGCAGCGCGAGCGCGGTGAGGTTGACGGTGCGCACCACGTCCCGGGGCCGCACGCGGGTGCGGGAGGTCGAGGTCCAGGTGGTGGGCTTGGCAGAGGTTGTCGTCATGATCGGATCACACCGCTTCCGCGCGTCGGCCCAGCAACCAGTTGAGCACCGTGAAGCCCATGACCACCACGAACAGCACCACGGAGCCGGCTGCCGCCATCCCGTACTGCATCTGGGGGCCGAAGGCGTTGTCGTAGACGTACTGCACCAGGAGGGTCGTGGCTCCCACGGGCCCGCCGCCGGTGAGGTTGTAGATGACGTCGAAGGCCTGGAAGCCGTGGATCGTGGACAGGATCAGCACCACCATCGTGGTCGGAGCCAGCATCGGCCAGGTGATGTGCTGGAACTGGCGCATCGGATTCGCCCCGTCCAGGCTCGCTGCCTCGTAGAGGTTGGGATCGATCGACTGCAGGCCGGCAAGCAGGATCATGGTGTAGAAGCCGACGTTCACCCACAGGCTCACGGCCACCACGCTCAGCATCGCGAGGTTCGTGTCCACCAGCCACGGGACCTGCCCGATGCCGACGGCCTCGAGCGCGGCGTTGACCAGGCCCCCGTTCCGCTCCAGCAGCCACCGCCAGACGATGCCCACCACCACCGGGCTCAGCAGCACAGGCAGGAAGAAGACCGAACGGAAGAAGGACTTGCCGATGTTCTGCGCGTTCAGCTGCACCGAGAGCAGCACGGAGATGATCACCGAGAGCCCCACGAAGGCGATCACGAAGATGATCGTGTTGAACATCGCCTGGAAGAAGTCGTCGTCCGCGAAGATCCGCTCGTAGTTGCCCAGGCCCGCCCACTCGAAGGTGCGGCCGTTGCGGGAGCTGTACAGCGAGATGTTCAGTCCGCTGAAGGCGGGGTAGATCGTGAACAGGCCGAAGATGACCATGTTCGGCAGCAGGAACAGATAGGGAGCCGCCCGCAGCGACCACGGCACCCGCCGGCGCCGTGGGCTCCGGACGGGGACGGGTGCCGTGGTCGCGGACATCAGGCCTGCTCCACGATCGCGTCGATCGAGGTGCGCAGATCCTCCATCGCGGTCGCGAGGTCCTTGTTCCCGGCGACGACCTCCGCGAACTCCGAGATGAACTCCTGCGCCGCGGCATCGAAGTTCGGGTCGTAGCAGGCGGCGTAGGCCTCGGCCGGGGTCTCGCCCAGGTCGGTGACGAACACGCCCATCTCCTCGTTGCGCACCGGGTACTCGACGCCGGACTCGGTGAGGTCGGCGCGGGTGGGCATGAACGCTGACGCGGTGATGAACGCTTCCTGGGACTCGGTGGAGTTCATGAACTGCAGGAACGTCGCAGCCAGCTGATTCTCCGGGCCGGCGGCGAAGCCGACCATGAACTTCCCGCCGGGGAAGCCGCCACCGGCGACCTGGGTGGGGTTGGGCATGGTCGCCCAGCCGAACTCCGCATTGGCGTCGAACTGGGCGACCTGCCAGTTGCCCGAGAGGTAGACGGGGGTCTGCTGGGCCAGGAACACCTCGTTGGCGCCCTGGTACTTGGTCCCGGAGTCGAGCCAGAAGTCGCTGGGGGAGGTGCCGGCCTCGATCATGTCCACCAGCGGCTGCAGTGCGGTCGCGGCGGCGGCGGGGTCCAGCGAGCTGGTGCCGTCCTGGACCAGATAGGTGCCGCCCTGGGACAGGATCGTGGAGAGGCGATGGCCGGACTTGTCCATGGCGAAGGCGAACTCGGTGCCGGTGGCCTCCTGCACCTGGGTGGCGAGGTCGACCATCTCCTGCCAGGTCCAGGCCTCCGGCAGTGCGACCCCGGCCTGCTCGAACAGGTCCGCGTTCACGAAGGGACCGTTCTGGGTGAGGTCGGAGGCGATCGCCTGGATCTTGCCGTCGGCGTCGGTCATCCCCACCTGGACGCCCTCGGTGAACTCCGAGAGATAGTCGGCGCCCAGGTAGTCGTCCAGCAGCAGCAGATCGCCGGCGAAGGGTGCGGTCGCCGCGACCCGGGCGACATCCGGTGCCTGGTCGCCCGAGAGACGAGCCTGCAAGGTGGTGGTGATGTCCGAGAAGGGCACGATCTCGAGCTCGACGGTGACGTCGTACTCCTTCTCGAACTGTGCGATCAGGTCCCGGGTGGCCTGTTCGTCGGGCCCGTCTGTGAAGTAGAGGTAGCTGAGGGTCTTGCCGGCGAACTCGGCAGTGTCCTGCTCGGCGACCGGGGCGGGGTCCTCGCCTCCGCCGCCACCGCCATCGGAGCCGCCTGGGTTGCAGGCGGCCAGGGCGGTCGCCGCGAGCGCGGCGGTGCCGCCGAGCGTGACGGCCCGACGGGTCGGGGTGACGCTCGAACGGGAGACAGAGTGGCGTGACATGCGCGGTCCTCCTTGACAGCGACGACATTCCCTCCCACATCGGAGGGGCGGCCGCAGCAGCAGCCGACGCCCACATGGTCGATGTGTTTCCGCAGGATGTACGAAGGTTGCCGTCGGTTGCCGGGTGCGTTGCCGGACCGTGATGAGACCGCGTTCAGGAAAGCGCTGCACGTCGTTCCGGGATGACCTCCTGGTGGCCGGTCGGTGAATTCCGGACCTCGCACGGTTCACCACGCGCCGCGCCCCGCGCCATCGTCCGTCTCAAAGTGTGGCAACAAGGTCCGAATAGCGGAATGCGAGGTCTAGGGTCGCTCGTCGTGAATACTGCTCTGCCCTCGTCTCCCCCCGCTGCTCCGGCACCCGGCTCGGCACCGGCCGGCGCCCCGGCGAACACCCGCGGGCGCGTCATCACCGCCTCCATGGTCGGCACGACGATCGAGTTCTTCGACTTCTACGCCTACGCGACCGCGGCCTCCCTGGTGTTCCCGGCCCTGTTCTTCCCCACGCAGAGCCCCGCGAACCAGCTGCTGAGCTCCTTCGCCGTCTTCGGCGTCGCCTTCGTGGCCCGTCCGCTCGGCTCCCTGATCTTCGGGCACTTCGGAGACCGAGTCGGCCGGAAGACCACCCTCGTGGCCAGCCTTCTCGTGATGGGGATCGCGACTTTCCTCATCGGAGTCCTGCCCACCGCCTCGACCCCGGGCTTCACCGTGCTCGCCCCGGCGCTCCTGGTGCTGCTGCGCTTCTGCCAGGGCATCGGCCTGGGCGGGGAGTGGTCCGGCGCGGCGCTGCTCGCGACCGAGAACGCCCCGCCCGGCAAGCGCGCCCTCTACGGCACCTTCCCGCAGCTCGGTGCCCCCATCGGATTCATCCTCTCGAACCTGCTGTTCGTGGCCCTCAGCCTGCAGCTGACCGAGGCGCAGTTCATGAGTTGGGGATGGCGGCTGCCGTTCCTGCTCTCCGCAGCCCTCGTCATCGTGGGCCTCTGGGTGCGGCTGAAGCTCATGGAGAGCCCCGCCTTCCAGAAGGTCATCGACGAGCAGCGGGTCGCCGCCGTGCCGATCGCCCGCGTGTTCCGCACCGCCTGGAAGCCGCTCGTCCTCGCCACCATCGCCATGGTCGCCACCTATGTGCTCTTCTACCTGATGACCGCGTTCCTCATGGTCGTCGGCACCACGGCGGCCGATGAGGAGACCGCTCGCGCCGCTGCGGAGGTCGCCGGCAAGCCCTTCGACGCGGCGAGCTTCGCGCCCGGTCTCGGCTATGACCGCCCGGAGTTCCTCACCATGCTGATCATCGGGGTCGTGTTCTTCGGCATCTTCACCCTGGTCTCCGGCCCGCTCGCGGACCGCCTCGGACGCCGGAAGCTGCTGCTGGCGGTCACCGCCGGGATCGGCATCTTCGGATTCCTCATCGAGCCGATGGTGCAGGCCGGGACGGTGGGCGTGATGGCCACCCTGATCCTCGGCTTCACCCTGATGGGCCTGACCTTCGGCCCGATGGCGGCGTTCCTGCCGGAGATGTTCGCGGCGGACGTCCGCTACACCGGCAGCGCCGTCAGCTACAACATGGCCTCGGTGATCGGAGCGGCCCCCGCGCCCTACGCGATGATCGCGCTATGGCAGCTGCTGGACGGGCCGCTGTGGCTGGTGGGCGGCTACCTGACCCTCGCCGCGATCATCACGGCCGTCGCGCTGCTGATCGGCAAGGAGACCCGCGAGGTCGACTACCTGGCCTGAGTCTGATCCGTCGGCTCCACCGAGGCGAGTGCGGCGAGCTCGGCACGAGAGCCGGTGAAGACATTCATGTCGACGTAGCGCTCCTCGCCGTCGTAGCCATCACGATGGTCCCGGTGGGAGTACTGCCAGAAGGTCCAGCCGCGGCCGTCGTTCAGATCGGGCGGCAGCACCACGGAGCGGATCCAGATCGGGGAGTCCGGGTAGGCGCCTGCGATGTAGAGGTCGTAGGCGTCGGCCGTGGTGTAGATGACCGGCGGGACGCCGTAGTGCTCGGTGAGCTCCTCGAGCAGCGGAGCAAGAATGGTGTCCACCGCCTCCCGTGAGGGCGGATCCTCGAAATAGTCACCATAGAACTCGATGTCCACCGCGTTCGGCAGAGCGCCGTCGCCGCCCACGGTGTCGATCACGTGCTGGGCCTGCGAGCGCCCGGAGCTCTCGAAGCTCACGAAGTGGTAGGCGCCCACGAAGAGGCCGGTATCGCGGGCGTGCTCCCAGTTCTGTGTGAACTGCTCGTCCACGTACGAGGAGCCCTCCGTCGCCTTGATGTAGGCGAAGTCCAGGTCGTCGCCCGCGAAGGTCGGCCAGTCGATCTCCCCCTGGTAGGAGGAGACATCGGCGCCCCGGACCTCATAGCCGTGCGCGAAGATCCGGCCCGGCCAGACCACGCCGGTCGCCACCAGCACCGCGAGCGCCGACGCCACGGCGGCAAGAGGGAGGAGGACGCTGCGCAGCAGCGCGGAGCGGGAGAGGCGTCGTGCTCTCCCGCTCCGCGCAGATCCGGTCGTCATGTGTCCTCGATCAGCCCTGCTGGCGCTGCTCGCGGTAGTAGCGGATCAGCCCGGCGGTCGAGGCGTCCTCCGCGGAGATCGCCTGCTCATCCCCGGCGACTGCCGGAGCGAGGCCCTTGGCGAGCTGCTTGCCCAGCTCCACGCCCCACTGGTCGAAGGAGTTGATGCCCCAGACCACGCCCTGCACGAAGGTGATGTGCTCATACAGCGCGATCAGCTGGCCCAGCGCGGACGGCGTCAGCTTCGGCGCCATGATCGAGGTGGTCGGGCGGTCGCCGGAGAACTCGCGGGCCGCGACCAGCGCGCCCTCGGTGCCCTCGGCGCGCACCTCCTCGGCGGTCTTGCCGAAGGCGAGCGCCTTGGTCTGGGCGAAGAAGTTCGCCAGGAACAGCTCATGGACGTCCTGGTCGCCGTCCTGGAGCGGATGGTTCGGGGTCGCGAAGGCGATGAAGTCCGCCGGGATCAGCCGCGTGCCCTGATGGATCAGCTGGTAGAAGGCGTGCTGGCCGTTGGTGCCGGGCTCGCCCCAGAAGACCTCACCGGTCTCGGTGGTGGCGAGGGAGCCGTCCCAGCGCACGGACTTGCCGTTGGACTCCATGGTCAGCTGCTGGAGGTAGGCGGGGAAGCGGTGCAGGTACTGGGAGTAGGGGAGCACCGCGTGGGTCTCCGCCTCCAGGAAGTTCACGTTCCACACGTTCACCAGGCCCATCAGCAGCGGCACGTTCTGCGCC
Source organism: Brachybacterium sp. AOP29-B2-41 (assembly GCF_052378395.1). Classification (NCBI taxonomy): domain Bacteria; kingdom Bacillati; phylum Actinomycetota; class Actinomycetes; order Micrococcales; family Dermabacteraceae; genus Brachybacterium; species Brachybacterium sp. AOP29-B2-41. Next base: position 22,267 of record NZ_JBQSXR010000013.1, on the reverse strand, counting down.
GCCGGCGAGGTGCGGAAATGCTCGTCCATCGCGTGGAACCCGGCCAGCAGCTCCTCGAAGACATCCGGGCCCAGCACCGTCGCGAGCACGGTGCCGATCGCGGAGTCCACCGAGTAGCGCCCGCCCACCCAGTCCCAGAACCCGAAGGCATTCTCGGGATCGATGCCGAAGGCCTCGACCTTGTCCAGCGCAGTGGAGACCGCGACGAAGTGCTTGGCCACGGCCTCCTGCTCCTGCTCGGCGGTGAGCCCCGCGTTCTCCCGCAGGCCGCTGAGCAGCCACTGCCGCACCAGGCGCGCATTGGTGAGCGTCTCCTGAGTGGTGAAGGTCTTCGAGGCGACGATCACCAGGGTGGTCTCGGGGTCGAGATCCTGCGTGCTGGCGTAGGCGTCGGTGGGGTCGATGTTCGAGATGAACCGCGCCTCGAGCCCGTCCTGGGCGAGGGGCTTCAGCGCCTCGTAGACCATCACCGGGCCGAGGTCGCTGCCGCCGATCCCGATGTTGACGACGGTCTCGATGCGCTTGCCGGTCACGCCGGTCCATTCCCCGGAGCGGACCTTGTCCGCGAAGTCGTAGACCCGGTGGAGGGTGCCGCGCACGTCCTCGTCGATGTTCTGCCCGTCCACCTCGAGGGAGGGGGAGGAGCCGGCGGGGCGGCGCAGGGCGGCGTGCAGCACGGCGCGGTCCTCGGTGGTGTTGATGTGGGCGCCGGCGAACATCGCGTCGCGGTGCTCCTCGACGCCGACCTCGCGGGCCAGCTGCAGCAGCAGGTCCATGGTCGTGGAGGTGAGGAGGTTCTTGGAGAGGTCGACGTGGAGGTCGGCGGCGTCGTGGGTGAAGCGCTCGGCGCGCTGCGGATCGGTGTCGAACCATTCGCGCAGGGAACCCTCGAGCTCGAGGTTGTGCGCCTCGAGCTCGGCCCAGGCGTCGGTGGAGGTGGGGTCGATGGGGGCAGCGGGCGAGGTAGGAACAGTCATATGGCCATTGAACACTGCGGGGAGAGATCCTGCGGAGCCCCTGCCGGGTGTTCCCATGGGTGTTCCCTGAGGCCTGGACAGATGCGCAGCACAGTGCCGAGACCGAAGTGTTACCAGCACATGGAATGCAGTTGACATTTGCTGGTGCAGACTGGATAGGACCGCGCATGGATGTGCGGCCCACGCTCTCGAGCAATCACAGGAGTTTCCAGGGCCATCTCGCGCCGATCAATGATGATGGGCACCGCCGCCACCGGTGCCGCCGCCCTGACCCTCGCAGCCTGCGGAAGCGATGACGGGGGACCGGCGGGGGCAGCGGAGGAAGCGACGGCGGTGCGGGCGGTGGGACCGGCGAGCCGATCTACGCCAACACCACCGAGCCCGAGAACCCGCTGATCCCGACCAACACCGGCGAGGTCGGCGGCGGGCGCATCATCGTGATGCTCTTCGCCGGGCTCGTCTACTACACGGCCGACGGCTCCGCCGAGAACGACCTCGCGGAGTCCATCGAGACCGAGGACAACCAGAACTGGACCATCAAGATCCGTGAGGGCCTGACGTACTCGGATGGCTCCACCCCGGTCACCGCGCAGGACTTCGTCAACGCCTGGAACTACGGCGCGAACGCCGCCAACGCGCAGCTCGGCCAGTATTTCTTCGAGCCGATCGAGGGCTACGCGATCGTGGTCGCGACCAGGCTGGGCGAGATGAACACATGGACGGTGATCGGCGTGCTGAGCGTCTTCGGCTGGACTAACGTCGCCCGCATCATGCGCGGCGCGGTGATCTCGACCAAGAGCCAGGACTACGTGACCTCCTCGGTGGCACTGGGAGCCTCGAGCTCGACGGTGCTGCTCAAGCACGTGATCCCCAATGCGATCGCCCCGGTGATCGTCACCGCGACCGTGAACCTCGGTGTCTTCATCGTGGCCGAGGCGACCCTGTCCTTCCTCGGCGTCGGGCTGCCCACGAGCTCCGTCTCCTGGGGCGGTGACATCTCCGCCGCGCGGGATGCGCTGCGGACCCAGCCGTCGATGCTGTTCTATCCCTCCCTCGCGCTCGCGATCACCGTGCTGAGCTTCATCATGCTCGGCGACGCCGTGCGCGACGCCCTGGACCCGAAAGCGAGGAAGCGATGACCACGACCTCCATGAACCCGACCCCGGCCGGAGCCCCCGCGAACCGCGACCAGCCGCTGCTGGAGACCCGTGATCCCGAGATCACCTTCACCACCTCCAGCGGTCCGGTTAAGGGAGTGCGCAGCGCGAGCCTCGAGGTGTACCCGGGAGAGACCGTCGCGATCGTCGGCGAGTCCGGATCGGGCAAGTCGACGACCGCCATGGCGATCGCCCACCTGTTGGCCGAGAACGGCTCGATCACCGGCGGGCAGATCCTCTTCGAGGGCCGCGACATCACCCATGTCTCCGAGAAGGAGATCCGGGTGCTGCGTGGGGACCAGGTGGGCCTGGTCCCGCAGGACCCGATGAGCAACCTCAACCCCATGTGGAAGGTGGGCTCCCAGATCCGAGAGACCCTCGTCGCCAACGGGATCGCGAAGGGGGCCGAGGCCAGGGCCCGCTCCGTGCAGCTGCTCGAGGAGGCGGGCCTCTCCGATGCCGCCAGCCGCGCCGGGCAGTACCCGCACGAGTTCTCCGGCGGCATGAAGCAGCGCGCCCTGATCGCGATGGGTCTCGCCGCACGGCCGAAGCTGCTGGTGGCCGATGAACCCACCAGCGCCCTCGACGTCACGGTGCAGCAGCAGATCCTCGACCACCTCGACACCCTCACCGCGGAGCTCGGGACTGCGGTGCTGCTGATCACCCACGATCTGGGGCTGGCCGCAGAGCGGGCCCAGCACCTGGTGGTCATGTACAAGGGTCGGGTCGTCGAGTCCGGGCCTGCGCTCCAGCTGCTGCAGAATCCGCAGCATCCGTACACCCAGCGTCTGATCAGCGCTGCCCCCTCGCTCGCCTCCCGGCGCCTGGTCTCGGCGACCGAGCGGGTCGAGATCCGCGAACAGGCGCAGGAGCAGGCGGTCGCCCACTCCGGGGCCGCCGGGGGCACCGATGCGGTGATCCAGGTCGAGGAGCTCACCAAGGAGTTCCCGATCCGTGGCAACGTGCCGTGGAAGTCCACGCCGTTCACCGCCGTGGACAAGGTCTCCTTCGAGATCGAGCGGGGGACCACCACCGCGATCGTGGGGGAGTCGGGCTCCGGCAAGTCCACCGTCGCCCAGATGGTCCTCAAGCTGCTCGAGCCCACGTCGGGCCGGGTGCTCTTCGAAGAGCAGGACGTACGGACGTACCGCGGTGCCGAGCTGAAGACCCTGCGCCGCAAGGTCCAGCCCATCTTCCAGAACCCCTACGGCACTCTCGACCCGATGTATTCGATCTTCCGCACCATCGAGGAGCCGCTGCGGCTGCACGGGATCGGGGATGCGAAGAGCCGTGAGGCGAAGGTGCGCGACCTGCTGGACAAGGTCGCGCTGCCGGCGGAGATGATGCGTCGTTACCCCAACGAGCTCTCGGGCGGCCAGCGCCAGCGCGTGGCGATCGCCCGCGCCCTCGCCCTGGATCCTGAGGTCGTGATCTGTGACGAGGCGGTCTCCGCGCTCGATGTGCTGGTCCAGGCCCAGGTGCTCGAGCTGCTCAACGACCTGCAGGCCGAGCTGGGCTTGACGTACCTCTTCATCACCCATGATCTGGCGGTGGTCCGCCAGATCGCGGACAACACCCTGGTCATGGACAAGGGGAAGGTCGTCGAGCCGGGCACCACCGATGAGGTCTTCCACTCCCCGCAGCAGGAGTACACCAAGCGACTGCTCGCAGCGATCCCCGGCGGCTCCATCCCGCTCGCGGGCTCGGAGACGATCGTTGTGGAGGCCCCCGAGGTCGACGCCGACGACGAGCAGGCTGACGGCCCGCAGATCGACGACGGCCCGATCGACCCCTTCGCGAGCGCCGGACACGTCTGAGAGCATGAGGTCGCTCAGCTCTGACCGGTTGCCCGGCGAGCCCGACGACACCGATGACGCGATCGCCCGCGAGGCTGCGCGGGCGCGAGCCCGCCGGGCCGCTGGTGGCGGGCTGGGGGAGATGATCCCGCCGCTGACCCAGCAGGAGGAGCGTGACGCACGGATGCGGCGGGCCAGGCGTGCAGCCTGGTCCCACACGCCCAGCCCCAGGACCTCCCACCACACGCCTGGCGGGTTCCTGGGCGGCCTCGTCCTCGAGCTTGACATCACGCTCGGGATCCATCTGCTCTGGCCCGTGCTGGTGCGATGGATGAGCCTCCGGCGGGCGGCCGGGATCGTGGCCGGGACGGGGCTCGGGATGCTGTGTGGAGCTCTGGTGCACGGGCGGTGACATGGTCGGCGTGCTCCTCAAGGGGGAGGTCGTCGCGATCACCCTGGCCGTCCTGGTGCTCGGGTTCGGTGGAATGTTCATCGCCCTGTTCGCCGGCCAGGCTCGTGCGGCACAGGTTCCGGAGGAGCGAGGGGCAGGGTTCGAGGCCGAGGCATCGCTGGACGCAGGTGCCTCCCATGGAGCGGCTCGCCCCAGAGAGGCCCGCCGTAGAGAGGCTCGCCCCAGAGAGGCCCGCCGCATAGAAGCCCGCCAGGGCCGGGCGCGGAGCCCCCAGCACCTGCTCGCGGGCGCCCTCCTGATCGCCGATCCTGTCGCCGTGGCGGTCACCTGGATCTTCCTCGCCACCCTGTTCACCGGCCAGTTCTTCTACGAGCCAGGGATCACGGTGAGGGCGTACGTGGCCGGGGAGACACCTCCGTCGTACTTCTCCCAGCCGATGATCGGTTCGCTGGTGTTCGGGGTGGTGCTGGCTGTGCCGCTGACCCTGGCAATCGGTGCGATGGCGTCGAACGTCTCATTCCCACCCCCTGGCGGGCGGGCCGCTGGCAGATAGACTCACTAAGGCCCTGGAGCGGGTCGCACCTGCAGTGCGACCGGGCGCTGCTCGGCCTTTGCCCGCAGCGCAACCCGAAATGAGCTTCCGCGTATGACTCTCCAGCACCGTACCGACCTGCGAAACGTCGCGATCGTCGCCCACGTCGACCATGGCAAGACCACTCTGGTGGACGCCATGCTCACCCAGGGCGGCGCCTTCTCCGATCACGACAACCACGGTGAGCGGGCGATGGACTCCGGGGAGCTGGAGCGCGAGAAGGGCATCACGATCCTCGCGAAGAACACCGCGATCCGCTACGTCGGACCGTCGGCTGCGGAGATCGGTGAGCCTGACGGCATCACCATCAACGTCATCGACACCCCCGGCCACGCCGACTTCGGCGGCGAGGTCGAGCGTGGACTGTCGATGGTCGACGGCGTCGTGCTGCTGGTGGACTCCTCCGAGGGCCCCCTCCCACAGACCCGCTTCGTGCTGCGCAAGGCGCTCGCCGCGAAGCTGCCGGTGATCCTCGTGGTCAACAAGGTGGACCGTCCCGACGCCCGTATCGACGAGGTCGTCGGTGAGGCCACCGACCTGCTGCTGGGCCTGGCCTCCGACCTCTCCGAGGAGATGGACGACATCGACCTCGATGCCGTCCTCGATGTCCCCGTGGTCTACGCCTCCGGCAAGGCCGGTCGCGCCTCGATCACCAAGCCGGCCGACGGCACCCTCCCCGAGGAGGAGACCGTCGAAGCGCTGTTCAAGACCATCCTCGAGCAGATCCCTGCTCCGGTCTACGACGACGAGGTGCCGCTGCAGGCGCACGTCACCAACCTCGACGCGTCCCCGTTCCTGGGCCGCCTCGCCCTGCTGCGCATCAAGAACGGTGAGCTCAGGAAGGGCCAGCAGGTCGCCTGGTGCGTCCAGGACGGCACCACCAAGCAGGTGAAGATCACCGAGCTGCTGGAGACCAAGGGCCTCTCGCGCGAGCCGATGACCCGCGCCGCCCTCCCCGGCGACATCGTCGCCGTCGCCGGCATCCCCGACATCATGATCGGCGAGACCCTCGCGGATCTGAACGATCCGCGGCCCCTGCCGCTGATCACCATCGACGATCCGGCGATCTCGATGACCATCGGCATCAACACCTCCCCGCTGGCCGGCAAGAACGGCAAGGGCCACAAGCTCACCGCCCGCCAGGTCAAGGACCGTCTGGAAGCCGAGCTGGTCGGCAACGTGTCCCTCAAGGTGCTCCCCACCGAGCGCCCCGACGCCTGGGAGGTGCAGGGCCGCGGCGAGCTGGCGCTGTCGATCCTGGTCGAGCAGATGCGCCGCGAGGGCTTCGAGCTCACCGTCGGCAAGCCGAAGGTGCTCACCCGTGAGATCGACGGCAAGACCCACGAGCCCGTGGAGCGCATGACCATCGACGTCCCCGAGGAGTACCTCGGCACCGTCACCCAGCTGATGGCGTCCCGCAAGGGCCGCATGGAGACCATGAGCAACCACGGCTCCGGCTGGGTGCGCATGGAGTTCGTGGTGCCCTCGCGCGGCCTGATCGGGTTCCGCACCCGGTTCATGACCGAGACCCGCGGCAATGGCATCGCCGCCTCCTACAACGACGGCTACGAGCCGTGGATGGGGAACATCGAGTTCCGCGCCACGGGCTCCCTGGTCGCCGACCGCGCCGGCAGCGTCACCCCCTTCGCGATGATCAACCTCCAGGAGCGCGGCTCCTTCTTCGTCGAGCCCACCTCCGAGGTGTACGCCGGCCAGATCGTGGGGGAGAACTCCCGCAACGAGGACATGGACGTCAACATCACGAAGGAGAAGAAGCTGACGAACATGCGTGCCGCGTCGTCGGACTCCTTCGAGAACCTGGTGCCACCGCGCCGCCTGACCCTCGAGGAGTCCCTCGAGTTCTCCCGCGAGGACGAGTGCGTCGAGGTCACCCCCGAGGTCGTGCGCATCCGCAAGGTGGTCCTCGATGCCAACGAGCGTCGTCGTGCGACGTCGAAGGCCAAGTCGGGGAAGTGACCTGGTGACCGTCGAGCAGCAGCCGGTGCGGCGAGTGGACACCACCTCGCTCGCCGCCCGGCTCACCCAGGCCGCGATGGCTGTGGTGCTCGCGATCGTCTCGGTGCTGCTGATGATCACCCTCCACCGGGTGGAGCTCCCGGTGGCAGGTCTCCGCCTGCCCGTCGGTCTGCTGTTCGGGGCGCTGTTCCAAGTGGTCACCAGCGTGTTCCTGTGGGCAGCGACCGGGTCGCGGCTCCCGCTGCTGGTGCTCGGCAGCCTGTGGGGCCTGCTGGCGATGCCGTTCCTGGGCGAAGGCCTGGGCGGCGGCGTGCTGATGCCGGCGATGCTGGGCACCGAGCCCCAGTACTCCGGCTGGGTGGTCCAGGGCCTCGGCCTCGTGATCCCCTTCCTGATCGCAGGCCTGATCACCCTTGTGCGCAGGGCCCGTACTCGGGCAAATTGAGCAGATGACCGCTCCGAAGCGCCCCCGACCTGACTGGGCGACGATCCCCAACCTGGTCACGCTGCTGCGCTTCGCACTGCTGGGCCCCGTGAGCCTGCTGCTGCTGGACGGTCCCGACACCCTCGCGGTGGTGCTGCTGCTGGTGTGGGCCTCGACCGACTGGATCGATGGGCTGCTGGCCCGCGCACTGGACCAGACCAGCCGCACCGGAGCGATCATCGACCCGATCGCCGACCGGGTGGGGTTGGTCGCGATCGTGCTCAGCCTTGCTGTCGCCGACCTGCTGCCCTGGGCTGCGCTCGCGATCATCCTGATCGTCGACGTGGCGATGGTCGTGCTCGCCACCCAGGCGGCCCTGGGCGGCCGGATCTCCGTCTCCTGGCTCGGCAAGATCCGCACCTTCGTGCTGATGGGCTCTGTATTCCTGCTGGTGGCGGCCGCTGCCTGGGCCCCGTCCCTGGTGCCCGCCGCGCAGGTGCTCTTCTGGATCGGGGTCGTGCTGCACACGGCTTCAGGCATCGACTACATCCTCAGGGCGCGGCGGGCCCCCGCCGTCGCACCGGAGGCGGTGGAACCTCCTTCGCCGCGATGACCAACGCCCGCAGCACTGTCATCGCGCCACGCTTGGTCATCACCTCCACCGACAGCTCGTCGGTGGCGAGGATCGTCCCCAGCGCATCGCTCATCGACTCCCCATGCGGGGACGACTCCCGGTCGATCGCATAGCGCAGCACCACGCGCCGCCCGTCCTGGAGGAAGGGCGCCCAACCGGCGCGGACCCGGTCATCATCATGCTCAGCCATCACTCGAGGCTATCCGCTGCCGCTGCCGCTGCCGTCAGCTCGGCCGGTGTCGATCGCCGGATGTGCGTCCCATCACCTCCGTGGCCCGCCGCCTCGTCGCAGGGCACGCGGCGCAGGCGGGATGACAGAATGGGGGAGTCTCCGACGGAAGGAAGCCGCTCATGACGTACGTCATCGCTCTGCCCTGTGTCGACGTCAAGGATCGTGCCTGCGTCGACGAGTGCCCCGTGGACTGCATCTACGAGGGCAACCGGATGCTCTACATCCAGCCCGATGAGTGTGTGGACTGCGGAGCCTGCGAGCCCGTCTGCCCCGTCGAGGCGATCTACTACGAGGACGACACCCCGGACCAGTGGGCCGAGTACTACAAGGCCAACGTCGAGTTCTTCGACGATCTCGGCGCCCCGGGCGGTGCGGCGAAGATGGGTGTGATCGACAAGGACCACCCCATCATCGAAGCCCTCCCGCTGCAGCCGAACCCCCTGGCCTGAGCCGTGGCCGCTCCGTCTTCCGGATCTCCTGCCGTCTCCGCATCTCCTACCGTTCCGGCAGCCCGTCGCAGTCTGGCCGCGCGGCTGCCGGAATTCCCCTGGGACGCCCTGACCCCGGCGAAGCAGCGCGCCGCCTCCCACCCGGACGGCATCGTCGATCTCTCCGTCGGCACCCCCGTCGATCCGACGCCCGCCTCCGTGCAGCAGGCCCTCGCCGCCGCCGCGGACAGCCCCGGTTACCCCACCACGATCGGCACCCCCGCGCTGCGGGAGGCGATCGTGGATTTCGTGCATCGTCACCGCGGTGCCCCCGCCTCTCTCGGCGTCGAGGGCGTGCTGCCCACCGTCGGCTCCAAGGAGCTGGTGGCGCACCTGCCCTTCCAGCTCGGCATCGGCCCTGGGGAGGCAGTTGCGTTCCCGCACATCGCCTATCCCACCTATGACATGGGCGCTCGGTTCGTGGGTGCGGAGTCGATGCCGCTGGACCTCGCTGCCCTGGCGGCATACGGGGATGCCGCGCTGCCGGAGCCGGGTGCCGCCGCGCGGATCCGCCTGCTGTGGCTGAACTCGCCGTCGAACCCCACCGGTGAGGTGCTGGACGTGGCCCAGCTGGCGGCGATCGTCACCTGGGCGCGGGAGCACGGGATCGTGGTCGCCTCCGACGAGTGCTACGCGCTGCTGCCCTGGACCGTGGACGAGGTGCCCTCGGTCCTGGACCCGCGAGTGAACGGCGGCTCGCTGGACGGGCTGCTGTGCGTGTACTCGTTGTCCAAGCAGTCGAACCTCGCCGGCTACCGGGCGGCCTTCGTGGCCGGCGACCCCGCTCTGGTGGGCGAGCTGGTGGCGGTGCGCAAGCAGGCCGGGATGATGCTCCCCGGCCCGCTCCAGACGGCGATGGTCACGGCTCTCGGTGATGATCGTGCCCCGGCTGCGCAGCGTGAGATCTATCGCGCTCGTCGCGCGGTGCTCGAGCCCGCGCTGGTGGCTGCAGGCGGCACGATCCACGGTTCCCAGGCTGGCCTGTACCTCTGGACCACCTTCGGCGAGGACGCGATGACCAGTGTCCAGCGCCTCGCAGACAGCGGTGTTCTGGTGGCCCCTGGGATGTTCTATGGTGTTGCTGGCGGGACTTTCGTCCGGGTCGCCCTCACCGCGACCGATGAGCGGATCGCTGCCGCCGCCCGGCGCCTCGAGCGCCTCTGACACCTCCGGCGCCCTTGCGCGCCGTACCGATCCGACCACGCACAACGGAGAGCCCATGGATCACACGACGACGTCCGCTCAGCTCAACCTGGGGGAGAAGACCCTCGATCTCCCGATCGTCCCCGCAGTGGAGGGGAACTCCGGCATCGCGATCGGCCCCCTGCGCAAGGAGACCGGTGAGGTCACCTACGACCCCGGCTTCATGAACACCGCGAATGCCAAGTCCTCGATCACCTACATCGACGGCGACGAGGGGATCCTGCGCTATCGCGGCTACCCGATCGAGCAGCTCGCGGAGAAGTCCAGCTACCTCGAGGTCTCCTACCTGCTGATCAACGGCGAGCTGCCCACCAAGGGCCAGCTCGACAACTTCGAAGCGAAGGTCGAGCACCGCACCCTGCTCGATGAGCGCTTCAAGCGCATGTTCGACAACTTCCCGCGCGATGCGCACCCGATGGCTGTGCTCCAGGCCGGCACCTCGGCGCTGTCGACCTTCTACCAGGATTCGCTGGATCCCTTCGACGAGGAGCAGGTGCGGATCTCCGCCGTGCGGCTGCTCGCGAAGATGCCCACGATGGCTGCCTACGCGCATCGCATCGCCCAGGGTCACGCGCTGCTCTATCCCGACAACCGGCTCTCGCTGATCGAGAACTTCCTGCGCCTGACGTTCGGGTTCCCGGTGGAGGACTACATCGCCGACCCGGTCGTGGTGCGCGCGATGGAGCAGCTGCTGATCCTGCACGCCGACCATGAGCAGAACTGCTCGACCTCCGCGGTCCGACTCGTCGGCTCCGCCCAGGCGAACCTGTTCACCTCGATCTCCGCCGGGATCGGCGCGCTCTCGGGTCCCGCCCACGGCGGCGCCAACGCCGCGGTGATGGACATGCTCGACCAGATCCAGGCCGAGAACATGGACCCGGGCGACTTCATGGAGAAGGTGAAGCGCAAGGAGGACGGCATCCGGCTGATGGGCTTCGGCCACCGGGTGTACAAGAACTACGATCCCCGCGCCCGCATCGTCAAGAAGATCGCCGACGACGTCCTCGAGCGCCTCGGTGTCAACGACTCCCGCCTCGAGCTGGCGATGCAGCTCGAGGAGATCGCGCTGAAGGACGACTACTTCGTCGAGCGCAAGCTCTACCCCAACGTCGACTTCTACACGGGCCTGATCTACAAGGCGATCGGCTTCCCCACGGAGATGTTCACGGTGCTGTTCGCCATCGGCCGCCTGCCGGGCTGGATCGCCCAGTGGGAAGAGATGGTCCACGACCCGGAGACCAAGATCGGTCGCCCCCGCCAGATCTACACCGGCCATGCCGAGCGGGACTACACGGCGATGGAGGACCGCACCGGCACCAGCGAGCTGCGCCTGGCCGCCCTCCAGTCCGACATCGAGAAGCGCGGCTGATCCCTCGCCTCTGAGGTCACCGGTCTCCCGAGACCGCCCGCACGTGAGCGCCCTGACCGTGCGACCCCTCCCCGTGAGGAGCGTCGATGGTCAGGGCGTTCTCGTCGGGACCTTCCGCCCGCTCCCGCAGCGTTCCTCGCCCTAGCCTGAAGACATCCGTGAAGGGCCCGCAGTGCCGAGGCCCTTCCGCCCAGCGAGGAGGACCCGATGACGACTGCCACCACCGATCGCCCCGGCACCGAGGCCGCAGGCCAGGACGCCTGGGACGGCTTCGCCCCCGGTCCCTGGCAGGAGCGGATCGAGGTGCGCGACTTCATCCAGCGCAACTACACCCCCTACGGCGGGGACGCCTCGTTCCTGGCCGGCCCCACCGAGAAGACGCTGCGGGTCCGGGACCACCTCGAGACTCACTATCTCTCCGAGGAGCGCCGTCGCCGCGTCTACGACGTCGACACCCATACCCCCGCGGACGTCGACGCCTTCCCTGCCGGCTACATCAGCGAGGACGACGACGTGATCGTCGGCCTGCAGACCGATGTGCCGCTCAAACGCGCCATGATGCCCGCCGGCGGCTGGCGGATGGTGGAGACCGCCATCAAGGAAGCGGGCAAGGAGGTCGACGAGGACGTCAAGAAGATCTTCACCCAGTACCGCAAGACCCACAACGACGCCGTCTTCGACATCTACACCCCGCGGATCCGCGCCGCCCGCTCGAGCCACATCATCACCGGGCTGCCGGACTCCTACGGGCGCGGCCGCATCATCGGCGACTACCGCCGCCTGGCCCTGTACGGCGCCGAGTTCCTCATCGCCGACAAGCAGCGCGCCAAGGATGCGGTGGCCGACCAGCCCTTCTCTGAGCACTGGGCCCGCTACCGCGAGGAGCACTCCGAGCAGATCAGGGCACTGAAGAAGCTGATGCGACTGGGGGAGTCCTACGGTCTGGACCTGCGCCGCCCTGCCGCGAACGCGCAGGAGGCCGTGCAGTGGACCTATATGGCCTATCTCGCCGCAGTGAAGAGCCAGGACGGCGCCGCCATGTCCATCGGCCGCCTCTCCGCCTTCCTCGACGTATACGTCGAGCGGGACCTCGCCGCGGGCACGATCACCGAGTCGCAGGCCCAGGAGTACATCGATGCGCTCGTGATCAAGCTCCGCATCGTCCGCTTCCTGCGCACGATCGACTACGACCAGATCTTCTCCGGCGATCCCTACTGGGCGACCTGGTCCGATGGCGGCTTCTCCGCCGACGGCCGCGCGCAGGTCACCAAGACCTCGTTCCGGCTGCTGCAGACCCTGCGGAACCTCGGAGCCGCCCCGGAACCGAACATCACCATCTTCTGGGACCCCGAGCTGCCGGCGGGGTACAAGGAGTTCTGCTCGGCGATCTCGATCGAGACCTCCTCGATCCAGTACGAGTCCGATCAGCAGATCCGTGACCGCTGGGGCGATGATGCGGCGATCGCCTGCTGCGTCTCGCCGATGGAGGTCGGCAAGCAGATGCAGTTCTTCGGCGCCCGGGTCAACGCCGGCAAGGCGCTGCTCTACGCCATCAACGGCGGCCGCGACGAGGTCTCCGGGAAGCAGATCACCACCGAGCGCGAGTTCGCACCCATCTCCGGGGACGGCCCGCTGGACTTCGACGAGGTCTGGAACCGGTACGAACAGATGCTGGACTGGGTGGTGGGCACCTACGTCGAGGCGCTGAACATCATCCACTACAGCCACGACCGCTACGCCTACGAGGCGATGGAGATGGCGCTGCACGACAGCGAGATCGTGCGCACCATGGGCTGCGGCATCGCCGGCCTCTCGATCGTCGCGGACTCCCTCTCGGCGATCAAGCACGCGAAGGTCACCCCGGTGCGCGATGAGACCGGGCTGGTGGTCGACTACCTCACCGAGGGCGACTTCCCCCGCTACGGCAACGACGACGACCGCGCCGACGACATCGCCGCGACGATCGTGCACACGGTGATGCAGAAGATCACCGCGATCCCCATGTACCGCGAGGCGATCCCGACCCAGTCGGTGCTGACCATCACCTCGAACGTCGTCTACGGCAAGGCCACGGGGTCCTTCCCCTCCGGCCACCGCGCGGGCACCCCCTTCTCTCCTGGAGCGAACCCCGCGAACGGGGCCGACACCCACGGAATGGTCGCCTCGATGCTGAGCGTCGGCAAGCTCGACTACCACGATGCCCTCGACGGCATCTCGCTGACCAACACCATCACCCCGCAGGGCCTGGGTCGTACCAAGGGCGAGCAGGTCACCAACCTGGTCGGCATCCTCGACGCCGGCTTCGTGATGGATGAAGAGATGGGGGAGCAGTGACCACCCGAGCCAACCGGACCGCCACTGCCAACTCCTCCACCACCACTCAGGAGACAGCCATGACCACCCGCCCCGTCACGACCTACGCCGAACGCCTGGCCTCGATGAAGGCCAACCGTGCGAAGAACAAGATGGAATCAGGTCTGTTCCACGCGAACATCAACGTGCTCAACAAGGACACCCTGGTCGATGCGATGGAGAGGCCGGAGGACTATCCGAACCTCACCGTGCGGGTCTCCGGCTATGCGGTCAATTTCGTCAAGCTCACCCGTGAGCAGCAGCTGGACGTGCTGGACCGCACCTTCCACCAGGGCGCCTGAGGGCATGGAGCAGAGCGCTGACCTGCTGGCCACACCCGCCCGGAACCGGCGCACCGGTGCGGGGATCGAGGGCATGGCTGAGGTCGAGCTCGAGAGATCCGATCGGCTGACCGCGGTCAGGAAGGGCCAGGTCGCCTCCCTCCACTCCTGGGAGCTGGTCACCGCGGTGGACGGACCCGGCACGCGGCTGACCCTCTTCTTCGCCGGCTGTCCGTTGCGGTGCGTGTACTGCCACAATCCCGACACGATGGAGATGCGACGCGGGCAGGATGTGGGGCTGGAGGAGATCGTGCGCCGCATCCGCCGCTACCGGCGCGTGTTCTCCGCGTCCGGCGGCGGGCTCACCCTCTCCGGGGGAGAGGTGCTGATGCAGCCCGCCTTCGCCGGGAAGGTGCTGCGCGCGGCGAAGGAGATGGGCGTCCACACCGCAATCGACACCTCCGGCTACCTGGGCGGGGTCGCGTCCGACGCCTTCCTCGATGATGTCGACCTGGTGCTGCTGGACGTGAAGTCCGGCAGCGAGGAGTCCTACCAGGCGCTCACCGGCCGCACGCTGCAGCCGACCATCGACTTCGGGGACCGGCTCGCACGCCGCGGCATCCCGATCTGGCTCCGCTTCGTAGTGGTGCCCGGCTGGACCGACGGCGAGCACAACGTCGAGAAGGTCGCGGACATCGTGGAGCGCTGGAAGAACGTGATCGAGCGGGTCGAGGTGCTGCCCTTCCACAACATGGGCCAGGACAAGTGGGACACGCTCGGGATGGAGTACAGGCTGCGTGATGCTCAGCCGCCCAGTCGGGAGGTCATGGAGCGGGTGCGGGGCCAGTTCCGCGCCCGCGGGCTCACGGTGCACTGAGGCTGGCGCGGCGCGTACAGTCCGCACCGCAGGCCATGCACGCGCATCACGCTCTGCGCAGCCGGTTCAGCGCCCGCTGACCAGCACCACCACGCGGTCTGTCGCGCCGCCGCCGGTCGCGGTCCAGCTCGCCGCCTCGTCCCCGCGCAGCGAGCGATCCCAGACCCGTCCCTGGTAGGACACCTGGACCACGCCGTCGTCGGCCGCGCGGGCGACGGCCCAGTTCGCGAGGGCCCAGCCGATCGCGTCGTCGCCGCCCGGATCGATCACCAACGCGGTCGCTCCGGCGTCGGCCGGCAGCTGCGGTGCCGCGCCGGAGGCCGCGGCCAGGGTCGAGGTGACCCGGCCGGACCCGAGAGCGCGGGGGAACTGGCGTGCGAGCTCCTCGCGGACCTGCTCGGGGGAGACGACGGAGCCGACGGAGTCGAGGGTGCACACCAGGTTCGCGCCGCTCTGCCCTGTCAGCGCCGAGGCGTACAGCCGTCCCTCGGTCTCGTGATCTCGGTAGGCCTCGGGATGGCCCGAGCGCTGGACCTCCTGGGCGACGTCGTTGATGTCGGCGCTCTGGTAGTCGGGGATCGTCTCCAGCACGTCATAGAAGGCGTTGGAGGAGTAGATCGGGTCCATGATCTCCGCCTCGGTGCCCCAGCCCTGCGAGGGCCGCTGCTGGAACAGTCCCAGTGAATCGCGGTCCCCGTAGTCGATGTTCCGCAGCTGCGACTCCTGATAGGCGGTCGCCAGAGCGATCGACGCCGCTCGCGGCGGCAGCTGCCGGTCCACGGCCGTCGCGCTGATGAGGGCGGCGTTGGCGACCCGTTCCGTGCTGTAGCGATGGGTGGTGCCGAGCCCGGCGGCCACGCAGGTGCCCTCATGGGCGGGTGAGCCGTAGCGCTGCAGCGCGACATAGCTGCCGCCCGCGATACCCGCGAAGAGCAGCACCATCACCAGCGGGACCACGAGATGGCGGGCAAGAGACCGGCTCCGACCCCGTGCTCGCCGTCCGGCGCGCGCCGTCATCCCGGGTGCTCCTGGTCCGCCGTCAGTTCGCGTGCAGGGCGGCGTTGAGCTCGACGGTCTGGCCCTTCCGGGCCACCGCCTGCACCGCTCCGCTCAGCGAATTCCGACGGAACAGCAGGTTGGGCACACCGGAGAGGTCACGGGCCTTGACCACGTGGGCCCCTTCCATCCCTTCCCCCACGGTGCCCGCCTCTCCGATGACCTCGACCTTGGTGCCCGCGGTGAGGTAGAGCCCCGCCTCGACCACGCAGTCATCGCCGATCGCGATGCCCACACCGGCCTCGGCGCCCAGCAGGGAGCGGCGACCGATGCTGACGCGCTCGGTGCCCCCGCCGGAGAGGGTGCCCATGGTGGAGGCGCCGCCGCCCACGTCGGAGCCGTCGCCCACGACGACGCCCTGGGAGATACGGCCCTCGATCATCGAGGCGCCCAGGGTTCCGGCGTTGAAGTTCACGAAGCCCTCATGCATCACGGTGGTGCCCTCGGCGAGGTGGGCGCCGAGGCGCACCCGGTCCGCGTCGCCGATGCGCACGCCGGTGGGCATGACGTAGTCGACCATCCGGGGGAACTTGTCGACGCTGAGCACGGTGGGGGTGCGGCCTGCGGAGATCAGGCGCAGGCGGGTCTCCTCGAAGCCGGTCACGGCGCAGGGCCCCTCAGTCGTCCACACCACATTGGTGAGCGCGCCGAAGAGTCCGTCGAGGTTCTGGCCGTTGGGCTGGACGAGCCGGTGGGAGAGCAGGTGCAGGCGGAGGTAGGCGTCGGCGGCGTCGATCGGGGCGGCAGCGAGCTCGATCACGCGCACCACCGCCTCCTGGGCGGTGCCGCGGACCTCGTCAGCGCGCGCTGCGGAGCTCAGCTGGGCATGCAGAAGGTGGCTCTCAGGAGCCTCGGGAACCGCTCCCAGCTGCGGGGCGGGGTACCAGGTGTCGAGGGTGGAACCGTCCGCGGCGAGGGTGCTGAGGCCGATGCCCCAGGCGTGGGTGGCGGGGGAGGACGTCGGCAGCGTAGTCACGGGGAGAGTCTACGAAGCATGCACCGTGGAATGCCCGTCGCAACCACGCGGCGGGGTGAAAAGCACACTCAGGTGCAGGCTACTTATCCCGCTTTGGAGACTGCTCTCCGACGGCCGCCCAGAGGACCCGGAACGTCAATGCGACACCGTCGGAATCGGGATCGCCCAGGATGTCTGCGTCGTGTTCATCGCGGTTCAGCTGGCTGTACTCCCGAACCTTCGTGGAGACCAGGCGATTCAGCTCACGCATCTGCTCCCTGGACAGGCGCAGTGAGGTGCCGTGCATGGTTCCCAGCCCGTCCTCCGGGGACACATCCTCGGCCCGGGAGCGGGCGATCTCGGCACTGAAGGCCGAACGCATCCACTCGAAGGCGGCCAGGGCCGTGGCTCCGGACGCGGCGAGGTACTCCGTGTCAGTGCTGTCGGGGTCATTCACGGAGCGAGCGCTGCTGCCACCGTGATTGAAGGATGTCTGAGCGAGGCGCCATACTCGGTCACGCCGATCACGGGCAGCCTCCGGCGCGTCCTCAATGACGCCTCCGCGCGCCAGGATCCGCAGGTGGTAGCTCACCGAGTTGGCGGGAAGACCGAGATCGGCGGCGATATCCGCGGCGCGGGCGGTGCCCCTGCGACCCACCCGCTCCATGATCTCCAGACGCAGAGGATGGGCCATCGCCCGCAGTTGGTCGCGGGTCGCGTATTCCGGCTTTGCCGAGCTCACCAGCGGTGTCCTCTCGTCCTCGCCCGTCGGCGCGTCGCTGCTCATCTCCGCAGTCTACGGAGAATCGCGTGATGCGCACTGGCCCGTGCGCTAGAGATCTTGCACAACATCACTTGCGCAAGATCTATTGCGCACCATGTCTTGTGTAAGTAACGTTCCGGTCATGACGACCACTGCCGCCACGCCCGCGCCGACGCCGACACTGCGTGCGAACCTCGAGTACCACCGCTGGCTGGTGGGGGACCTCTGCCTCGACCTCGGCGCCGGGATCGGGACGTTCGCTTTCCCCTTGATCACCCTGATGGTCACGGACTCACTCGGTGCGACCGGGCTGGTGGGGCTCGTACAGGGTCTGGGGGTCCTGGTCGGGATGATTCCGGGCGGGCTGCTAGCGGACCGCTACGAGCGGCGGCGCCTACGGCTGCTCGCCGGGGTGACGGGGGTGGTGGTGCAGGCCGTGCTCATCACGGTGCTCGCGGCAGGGTGGGGGAGTTTCATCACGCTCGCCGCCCTCGCGTTCGCGGATCGGCTCCGAGGGACCCTTTTCGGGAGTGCCTCGAACGCGATGCTCAAGCAGATCGTGCCGCCGGCCCTGTTGCCCCGCGCCTTCGCGGTGAACGAAGGTCGCGAAGCCGCAGTGGAGATGGGGGCCGGCCCGCTCGGCGGCGCGCTGCTGGGCCTGTCGATTCTCTGCCCGCCGCTCATGCAGCTGCTGGGCAATCTCGGCTCCGTCCTCGCCACCCTCTCGATGCGCGGAAAGTACTACCCCCGCACTGAGCCTTCGCCACCGACCCGAGTACGGGATGAGCTGCGCGAGGCCGTCTCTTGGGTGCTCTCCCAGCGCATCCGCCTGCAGCTGATGGGGGTCGCCGTCGCTGTGAACCTCGGGTTGAACGGTCTGATCCTCGCAGTGCTGCTGAACCTCGCCTCCGGGGGTGTGTCAGCGGCGCGGATCGGCCTGTTGAATACGGTGCTTGCCGCGTCGATTCTGCTCGGAGCCATCGCCGCACCGCGCCTGGTGGACCGAGTTCCCACCGGGGCGGTGGTCATCACGCCGCTGCTGCTGATGGCCATGGTCGGGGCATTCATCCCCTTCGCCCCGGGGATGCTCTGGATCGCAGCTGCGTATGCGCTGATGGGACTCGGCCTGGCCCCGCTGAACGCTGCGACGCAAGGCTTCTTCATGCACCTCACCCCGGTGGCGATGCAGGGGCGGATCGGTGCGCTGATGGGCCTGGTCTCGATGGGGCTGATGCCGCTGGGGCCAGTGCTCGCCGGCTGGGGCCTCGAGGTCGTCGGGCCCCTGCCCACGATGCTGATGTTCGCGAGCATCACCCTGCTGGGGGCGCTGATCTCGCTGCTGGGACGCGATCTGCGCCGGATCCCGGTCGCCGGGCAGTGGGAGAGCTATGCCCGCGAACAGGGACTGGCCGCTGAGGAGTGACGGCGTCGGCTCCCTGACCGGTCAGGCGTCGAGCTCGGAGGTCTGCCCGATCCACTCCGCGGCCCGCGCGCGACGGGCCACCTTCAGCAGCCGACGATGGCGCAGATAGATCGTGAGCACCGCGGCGACCAGCGCGACCACCCCGCCCCCGAGCATCCAGGGTGCGTACTCGCCCAGTCCCTGTTCGTCTCCGAGCATGAGGGTGATCAGCAGGATCGCCGCTCCGCTGACGATCGCCAGCACTCCGGCGCCGACCAGGAGGGCCGGGCCCAGGGCCTGCACGAGCGCGGGTCCGGCAGATTCGCCCTGCAGCGGGCGGCGCAGCGGCAGCCCCCGGCCGAGCTGTCCGGGGCGCGAGGCCGCCCAGTCCAGCAGGATCCGGTCCCGTCGCAGGGTCGCGATCTTCCCGATGATCGCAGCGAGCAGCGCGGCCACGACGAGCGTCCCGAGCAGCGGCAGCGCCTGATCCGGGAGACGATCCGAGATCCCGGACCCCTCGGAGCGGATGCTCAGCACGACCGTGGCCACGAAGCACCCCAGCACCACCAGCAGCAGCACCGCCTCGACCAGCCGCAGCGGCAGCTGCCGGGCGTCCTGCTCGGCCTGGGCCGCAGAGTCGAGTTCATCGGCGACCGGATCGGCGCCCTCCTCGAGCACCACCCGGCGCTCATCGGCGAGGCGCTGGACGAACTCCTCGGTGTGCTGGCCGGCGCGCAGTGACGGCGCGTACTGCGCCCGCTGTGCGGTGGTGAGCCAGGCGGTCATCACCAGTGCGTCGGCCGAAGCGCGCTCCTCGGGCAGCAGATCGGCATTGACGATCGCCCGGAGCCTCGCAGCCTGACGCCCGCCGAACGGACCGCTGGGATTCGCCGGCTCGGATCGCGGCAGGTGCCTCGGCGGTGGCGCGGGAGTGGACATGCCGACATGGTCCCAGATCGGCGGACCCGCAGGGGCCATGAGGACGGAATCTCGTCCAGAGCCGTGTGCTGGCCGCGCCATACTTGAGGGATGACCGCAGCCACCGATCCCGTCCGTACCGTCGCCGTCGTCGGGGCAGGACCGCGGGGCACCGCCATCATCGAGCGCCTGGTCGCGGCCTCGACCAGCTCCGAGTGGCGCGGCGCGCTCACGGTGCATCTGATCGACCCGCTGGTGGGGCGCGGCGGTGCGGTCTGGCGGCACGACCAGTCCGAGGTGCTGCTGATGAACACCACCACCCGCCAGACCACGATGTACCCCGACGAATCGTGCCACGCGGTGCTCCCTGCCTCACGCACAGAGACTCTCGCAGACCACCTCGCCGGTGAGGGGCTCGCGCCCACTGACTTCGCTTCCCGCGCAGCCCACGGCCGCTACCTCGCCCATGTGCTCGAGACGGCGAAGGCCGACGCCGATCCCGCCCGGCTGCGGATCGTCGAGCACGCCGCCGAAGCGGTCGACGTGACCGGGGAGGCTGACGGGCCACAGCGCGTGCGGCTGTCCGACGGGCGCGTGCTGCGCGCCGACGCGGTCGCGCTCGCGCTCGGGCACCTTCCCACCGCGCTCAGCCCCCGCTCGCAGCAGCTGGCCGACGCCGCGGAGCGTCACGGCCTGGTCCATCTCGGTCCCGCGAACCCGCTCGAGGTGGACTACGCCTCGCTGCTGGGACGGGAGGCCGTCGCCGTCCAGGGCATGGGCCTGAACTTCTACGACGCGATCGGGATGCTCACCGCCGCTGCCGGCGGCCGCTTCGAGTCGGATCACACCGCCCCGTCGGGCCTGCGCTATGTGCCCGGGGGCGGCGAGCCGCTCCTGGTGGTCGGCTCCCGCTCCGGCATGGTCTACCGGCCCAAGCCCGATCTCGGCGCGCAGATGCCCGAGCCCTACCTTCCCGAGGTGCTCACGGGGGAGCGGGTGCTCGAGCTCGCAGTGCGCGCCGCCGGCGTGGACCACGAGCACGACGTGATGCCGCTGATGTTCGCGGAGCTGCGCAGAGCACTGCACAGAGGCGGATTCCCCGAGCTCGCCCGCGACGAAGCACTGCTCCCGCTGCTGTTCCCCTTCGGCCAACGCGGGGGAGAGAACCCGCATCCCGCGCGCAGCACCCGGGAGGTGCTCGAGGAGGCGCTGCGAGCCGCGGCCGAGCCCGATCCCGCCTGGGTGCTGATCTATCGGGTGCTGATCGCCCTGCGGATCCAGGTCAACCGGCTCACCGATCTCGGCGCCTACACCACCGAGTCCGTACGGCAGGACATCGACGGCCATCTGCGCAACGCCTTCGCCTCCTGGGCCTCGGGCCCGCCCGTGCTGCGGGCACGGCAGGTGCTCGCCCTGGCCGAGGCGGGACTGCTGGAGTTCACCGGCCCCCGCATGCACCTGGACATCGACGACGAGGCGGGCCGCTTCGCGGTGCACGGCGCCGAGGGTGAGACCACCTTGTGCGACGGGGTGCTCGAGGCGCACCTGCCGCCGGTGGATCTGCCCGCCTACCGCAGCGCCCTGCTGGGCGCCTGGCGCGAGCGGGGGGAGGCGCAGAAGGATTTCTGGGCCTCCCGCGGCACCCGGCGCCGGATGCTCACCGGCTCGATCGCCGTGGATGGTCTGTATGCGCCGGTCGGGGTGGATGGCACGGTCTACGAACGCAGGCTCCTGGTCGGAGTCCCCGTCAGCACCGCCCAGCCGGGTTCCTCGATCACCGCCGAGCCCGGCACCGGCGCCCAGCTGCTGCGCCATGCCGAGGCGATCGCGCTGAGGCTGGCCCGGGCCGGCGGAGCGCTCGCCGAGGACTGAGCGCTGCGTGACCTACTCGTCGTCGAGGCTCTCTGTGTCGTCCCATTCCTCTGAGTCGTCCGAGTCATCCCACTCAGCAGCCTCATCAGCATCGTCTTCGTCGTCATCCGGCCGGGCATGATCCGAGGTCGGCAGCCACTCCAGAGCGTGTCGACGGCGGCCCACGATCATGCGCATCGGACGCCGCCCCAGGAGATACGCGGCGCCGAGCACCGTGATGAGCAGCGCAGGCCAGAGGAGGAAACTCTCGACCTCGAGCTCCTCCCAGCCCGGCGCCCTCCCATCGGCGATCGCCCGTGAGAACCCGGGCCAGGCGTCCCACGCCAGGATCACGAGCAGGAGCCCGCCGAACGCCGTCGTCCAGGCCATGACGGACCGGGCGGCTCGGCTCTCCCAGAGGGAGGGCGCATCGACGGTCCCGACCGGCGGCAGCCCGCGTGCGAGCTGCCCGTCCCGCCCCGCGGCCCAGTCGATCAGCACCGTCACCCGTCGCCGTGCGATCAGCCGGCGCCAGCACCACTGGACCAGCA
>NZ_JBQSXR010000012.1:0-154287 GCF_052378395.1 Brachybacterium sp. AOP29-B2-41 | reverse complement strand
GAGGTCCAGGAGCCGTCTCCCGGTGGGGAGGCGTCCATCTCCGGCAACTTCTCGCAGGAAGAGGCCAGCCAGCTCTCCGACCAGCTGCGATTCGGTGCGCTCCCGCTCGAGTTCGAGGTCGCGTCCGAGCAGCAGATCTCCGCCACCCTCGGCGCCGATCAGCTGCAGATGGGACTGATCGCCGGTCTCATCGGCCTGGCGCTGGTGGTCCTGTACGCCTTCACCCAGTACCGCCTCCTGTCGATCGTCACCACCTCGAGCCTGCTGATCATGGGCCTGCTGACGTACGCCACGCTCACCGTCCTGTCCAACATCCCGGATATCGGCTACCGCCTTTCACTGGCTGGTGTGGTGGGGCTGATCGTCGCGATCGCCTTCACCGCGGACTCCTTCATCGTCTACTTCGAACGAGTTCGTGACGAGATCCGCGAGGGCCGCGGGATCGTCGCAGCGGTGGACCACGGCTGGGATCGCGCCAAGCGTACGATCCTCGCCTCCGACACCGTGAACCTGATCGCTGCCGTGGTGCTCTACGTGCTGTCCACCGGCGGGGTGCGGGGCTTCGCGTTCGTCCTGGGGCTGACCACCGTGCTCGACCTGCTGGTCGTCTTCCTGTTCACCCATCCCGTGCTGCAGGCGCTGGTGCGCACCCGGTTCTTCGGCAAGGGCCATCCCTGGAGCGGGCTGGATCCGGCGCGTCTGGACCGTGATGTACCTGCCTATGCCGGACGTGGCCGGGTACGGCTGACCGGGGAGCGAGCAGGCCGTGGCAGCGCTGCGGAGGAGGTGCGGGAGCCGATCGCTGTGCGCCGTGCCCGCCTGGAGAAGGAGGCCGCGGAGCAGGCTGCTCTCGCGGGAGGCGGGGAGAGTGACCCTGACGACCCCGGGCAGACGAGCCCCGACCCCGAGGACCGGTCCGTGACCGGCGAGGACGACACCGAGGAGCAGAGCCGATGAGCGCGACCTTCGCCCGTTTCGGCAACGACCTGCACGCAGGGCGTCGGATCATCCCGCTGGTGAGCCGCCGGAAGACCTGGTACCTGATCAGCGCGATCAGCATCGTGCTGCTCGCTGCGCTGGCAGGCCTGCGCGGACCGAACCTCGGCATCGAGTTCACCGGCGGCTCCGAGTTCCAGATCGCAGGAGTCTCGGACACCGAGCAGAGCTCCGCCCGCGATGTGGTGCGCGATCACCTGCCGGACCGCGAGCCGAAGATCACCGTGCTCGGGCAGGACACCGTGCGGGTGCAGACCGAGCAGCTCGATTCGACGGAGACTGCCGCCCTCGCGCAGGATCTCGCCGCCGCCTACGAGGTCTCGCCGGAGGCGATCTCCACCTCCTACATCGGTCCGGTGTGGAGCGGGGACGTCACCCAGAAGATGCTCCGGGGGGTCATCGTGTTCCTGGTGCTGGTCGCGGGAATGATGGCTGTGTACTTCCGCAACCTCAAGGCCTCTCTGGCAGCGATGGCTGCGCTGGTCCACGACATGCTGGTCACAGCGGGCGTGTACCTGGTGGTGGGCTTCGAGATCACCCCGGGCACCGTGATCGGCTTCCTCACCGTGATGGGCTATTCCCTCTACGACACGATCGTCGTCTTCGACAAGGTCCGTGAGAACACCGACGGCCTCACCCGCCAGCGGCGGACCACCTTCGCCGACCAGGTGCAGCTGGCTGCGAACCAGACCCTGGTGCGCTCGATCAACACCTCCGTGGTGGCTCTGCTGCCGATCGGCTCGATCCTCGCGATCGGCGCGTTCCTGCTCGGCGCCGGCACGCTCAAGGACATCTCGCTGGCACTGTTCATCGGCATCATCGTGGGCACCTACTCCTCCATCTTCCTGGCACCGGGATTCCTGGTGGAGCTGCGCAGCCGTGAGCCCGAGATCGCTGCGCACACCGATCAGGTGCTGCGCGAGCGCCGGGGCGAGAGCGTGGCGGCGCCCGCGGTGCGACACCCCACCACGTCCGTCACGGAGACGGTCGGAGCGGATGTCGAGGATCCCGGCACGATCGAGGGTCCCGGCACGGACGACGAGTCCGCCGAGGAGCGCGAAGAGCCCGAGACCGACGGTCAGCCGGCGATCGCTCGTGAGCGTCATCAGCCGCGCCGCTCGAACCGAAGCCAGCGCAGCACCCCGAAGGGAGGCCGCAGGTGAGCGGTTCCGTGCCCAGCGCAGCGCAGATCGAGACGCTGCTGCACACCCACATCGCCGAGTACCCGGACTTCCCGACGCCCGGAGTGCTGTTCCGCGACATCACCCCGCTGCTGCGAGATGCGGACGCGCTGCGTGCCGTGATCCGCTACTGGACGACCCTGATCCCCGAGGGCGTCGAGTACGTCATCGGGACCGAGGCTCGCGGGTTCGTGCTGGGTGCGCCGCTGGCCTATGAGATCGGAGCCGGCTTCATCCCGGCGCGCAAGGCGGGGAAGCTCCCGGGCGATCCGGTCGGGCTGACCTACGACCTCGAGTACGGGAGCGCCGAGATCCAGCTGCCCGAGAGCTCGCTGCCCGTCGGAGCCCGCACCCTCGTCGTCGACGATCTGCTGGCCACCGGTGGCACCGCGGCGGCGACCATCGAGCTTGCCCGACGGTTCGACGTCGAGATCCTCGGAGCCTCGTTCCTCATCGAGCTCGACGGCCTGGGCGGCCGTGACCAGCTGCCGGGCGTGCCGCTGTCCACCGTGTGGACCCTCAAGAACTGAACCTGCCAGGCCTCCCGCTCCACAGCGGAATCCACGGCGGGCTTCGCGGCGGTGCAGCGGTGGGCGGACACCGTCCGCGCATCGGTGACCCGCGCGTAGACTGATGAATCTCAGCCAGGAGGTGTGCATGTCGCAGCAGCCCGCATCCCAGCCGGCCAAGGCAGACGCTGCCGGGTCGGGCGACCAGGGCAACCAGCCGGTGGCGCAGCCCGCCCCCTCGCCTCGACCCTCTTCGCCGGTCCCTCGGCGCACCCGCTCCCGGCTGTCGTTCTTCGCGCCCCGCGCCGGCACCGGCGTGGATCCGCTGCTGGCGCCGCTGCTCGAGACGATGACCGCGGTGAGCCCGAAGGAGAACCTGGACGTCATCCGGCGGGCTTACACCGTCGCCGAGCGTGCGCACAGGGGACAGACCCGCAAGAGCGGCGACCCCTACATCACGCATCCGGTCTCGGTCGCGACGATCCTGGGGGAGCTCGGGTCTCCTGCCGAGGTGGTCGCGGCGGCGTTGCTCCATGACACCGTCGAGGACACCGACTATTCGCTGGAGCGGCTGCGCGCCGAATTCGGTGAGGTCATCGCCGTGATGGTCGATGGGGTCACCAAGCTCGACAAGGTCACCTACGGGGAGGCCGCGCAGGCCGAGACGGTGCGGAAGATGATCGTGGCGATGAGCCGCGACGTGCGGGTGCTGCTGATCAAGCTCGCCGACCGCCTCCACAACGCCCGGACCTGGAAGTATGTCCCCGCCGCCTCTGCCGAGCGCAAGGCGAAGGAGACCCTGGAGATCTATGCTCCGCTCGCGCACCGCCTGGGCCTGAACACCATGAAGTGGGAGCTCGAGGACCGCTCCTTCCAGGTGCTCTACCCCAAGGTGTACGAGGAGATCGTCTCCCTGGTCACCCAGCACGCGCCCGCCCGCGAGCAGTACCTCTCGACCGTCTCCTCGCAGATCAACGAGGACCTGCGCAAGGCGAAGATCAAGGCCGAGGTCACGGGGCGACCCAAGCACTACTACTCGATCTACCAGAAGATGATCGTCCGCGGTCGCGACTTCTCGGACATCTACGACCTGGTCGGGGTGCGCGTCCTGGTTGATTCGGTGAGGGATTGCTACGGGGTGCTGGGCACGCTGCACGCTCGCTGGTCCCCTGTGCAGGGCCGGTTCAAGGACTACATCGCACTGCCGAAGTTCAACCTGTACCAGTCGCTGCACACCACGGTGATCGGCCCCACCGGCAAACCGGTGGAGATCCAGATCCGCACCCGGGAGATGCACCGCCGTGCCGAGTACGGGGTGGCCGCGCACTGGAAGTACAAGGCGATGGCCGCCCAGCAGGGCGGGGCGGACGCAACGCCCATCGCCAACGACGCGGCCTGGCTGCGCCAGCTCATGGACTGGCAGAAGGAGACCACCGACTCCGGGGAGTTCCTGGACTCGCTCCGTTTCGAGATCAACACCCAGGAGGTGTACGTCTTCACCCCCAAGGGGGACGTGCTGGCCCTCCCACAGGGGGCGACGCCCGTCGACTTCGCCTACTCCGTGCACACGGAGGTGGGGCATCGGACGATCGGGGCGCGGGTCAACGGCCGCCTGGTGTCCCTCGAGTCGTCGTTGTCCACGGGCGACGTGGTCGAGGTGTTCACCTCGAAGTCGGACGACGCAGGCCCGAGCCGCGACTGGCTCGGCTTCGTGCAGTCGCCCCGTGCCCGCAGCAAGATCCGTCACTGGTTCTCGAAGGAGCGCCGAGAGGAGGCGCTCGAGAAGGGCAAGGAGGAGCTGGCCAAGGCGCTGCGCCGGCAGGATCTGCCGATGCGGCGTCTCCTGACCCACGAGACCCTCGCGACCGTCGCGGATGACCTCAACCTCGCGTCGGTGGATGCGCTGTACACCTCGATCGGCGAGGGCCATACCGGTCCGCAGCACGTGGTCGAGAAGCTGCGGGCCTCATTCGGCGGTTCCGAGGGCGCCGCAGAGGATCTCGCGGAGATCACGCTGCCCTCGCGGGTTCGGCCTCGTGGTGGTCGCGCGGAGCGGCATACCTCCGAGACGGATCAGGGCGTCATCGTCGACGGGCACTCGGATCTGTGGGTCAAGCTCGCGAAGTGCTGCGCTCCGGTTCCGGGGGACCCGATCGTGGGGTTCATCACCCGGGGCTCCGGGATCTCGGTCCATCACGAGAGCTGCGCGAATGCGATCCAGCTGCAGGAGCAGCAACCGGATCGGATCGTGCAGGTGGCGTGGTCGGGGAGGCACAGCACGGCCTATCTCGTGCACATCAAGGTCGAGGCGCTGGATCGTCCCCGCCTGCTCACGGATCTCGCACTGGTGATCTCAGAGCAGCAGGTGAATCTGCAGTCAGCCTCCGCCCACTCGAACACCGATCGCCTTGCCACCACGTTCTTCTCCTTCGAGCTCGCCGACCCCTCCCATCTGCAGTCGGTCCTCGCGCAGGTGCGGCGCATCGAAGGCGTCTACGACGTGTATCGGGTCACGGCCGACGGCAGACCGGTGGGTTCGAGCGCCCCGCTGCTCACCCGCTGATCTCCCAGCATCTGCTCGAGCCGCTCCCTGGCCGCCTGCACGCCGGGGTGGCGATGCATGCGGTGCAGGCGCTGGCGAATCTGGGGAACCTGAGCATGGCCCTTTGCGACCAGTCGCTGCAATGTCGGCTCTGCGATCCATGGGGGAGCGAACCTCAGCAGATCCATTGCAGTGCGCACCGGGATCGTGACCGGGGCCCCTCCGATCGTCTCGACCTCGTCCGGCTGCAACCGGGCGTGTCGCAGCACCACCCCAGCCTGATCGCCGCGATGGGCGGGGGAGAGCAGCTCCGCATAGGCCGGTGAAGGCCCGCCCAGCACCACCCAGGCCGCTGAAGGACCCGCGATGACGTGATGCGCCTGCAGCTGGGCGCCCAGAGCGCAGCCGAGGGCGAGCGCTCGTTGCACCGCGCTGCGCAGCAGATCGGGTGGGAGGAAGATGCCCGGCAGTATCCGGGTGAGATAGCCGTCGGCCACAAGGGCGTGGGTGGACGGGGTCTCGTCCCATCGCTGGAGGGCCGCACCGAGGGGGACTGCGAGCTCGGCCGCATGCCTTGACCAGGCTGCGCACAGGCCGATCGAGGTCAGCCCCGGCACCTCACGGACGGGACCGAGTCCCGGGGGCGGGGGCGTCTCCGGTGGACCGGTGGCGTTCTGCGGGACGGTGCGGCGGGAGGAGAGGAGCAGTTCCATGGACCGACTCTGGCAAGGAGGGGGACCGAAGGCAATCGCCCCGTCTGTCCTGTGGACAGACGGGGCGGTGGAGGAACGGTCGTTCCTCGCGGAGCCGGCGAGCTGAGGCGCCGAGGTGGTTGACAGTCGGCGGCGTCAGCCGAGGTCGCGTGCGGAGCGCTCGATCACTGCGAGCCATTCCTTGCGAGCCTCGAGAGCTGACTCCGCCTCAGCGATCTTCGACGGGTCACCGCCGGCGACGGCCTTGTCGAGCGCATCCTGGTACGACGCGATCGCGGAGTGCAGCTGCGAGGAGGCGCCCTCCACACGTGCTTTGGTCCGAGGATCGGTGCGACGCCATTCGTCCTGCTCGGCGTTCTTCACCGCGCGCTCCACGGCGTGCAGGCGGTCATCGATGCGCCGCATGTCCCCGCGGGGCACCTTGCCTGCTTCCTCCCACCGATCCTGGACCGAGCGCAGCGCCTTCTTGGCACCCTCGAGGTCCTTGGTGGGGTCGATGACCTCAGCCTCGGTCAGCAGGGACTCCTTCACCTCGAGGTTCTTGCGCTGCTCTTCTTCGGTCTCATGGAGATCTGCGTTGCGCGCCGAGAAGAAGGTGTCCTGGGCGGCCTTGAAGCGCTTCCACTGGGCGTCGTCCTTCTTCCGCCCGCCGCGCGGCGCCGCGCGCCACTCGGCCATCAGATCCTTGTATGCACGGACGGTCGTGCCCCAGTCCGTGGACTCCTGCATCGCCTCGGCCCGCGCGATGAGGCCCTCCTTGACCTTGGCGGCCTCGGAGTGCTTCTCATCGAGCTGCGAGAAGAACTGCTTGCGCATCCGGTCGAAGGTGGCGCGCGCCGCGGAGAGCCGCTTCCACAGCGCCTCCTCCGTGGGGCGGTCCAGGGGGACTCCCTCGGACTGCATCTGCTTCCAGGTGGGCACCATCTGGCGCATCGTGTCGCCGGCGTTCTTCCAGGAGAGCTGCTCGGGATCAGTGGCGACCAGCGCTTCGATGGACTCGACGAATTCGCTGCGCTGACGGGCGGCGGCCTCGCGGCCCTCCGTACGCTGGGCTTCGAGCGCCCTGATCTTCTCCTTAGCCTGCTCCCGCAGCTCGCCGGCGCGGGCTCGCAGCGCCGGGATGTCCCCGACGACCTGCGGCTCCTTGAGGTTCTTCCGCAGATTCTCCAGGAGGCGATTCAGTTCGTTCTGGGTGTGCTCGGGAGCGTTCAGCGTGGACTGCGTGAGGTCGAGGAACGCCACCAGATCGAGGTAGCCCCGGGCGTAGGGCTCGAGAGCCGCCTCAGGATCGGTTCCCGTGGCGGTCCCGATGGTGCGCACCTGGGTCCCGTCCTGGACCGTGATGGTCCCGTCTTCGCCGACCGTGCCGAAGGCTGCGGCCGCGGCGATCTGCTCAGGGGCGTACTCGGTGACCGGCGGCGCGACCGGCAGCAGCGCGGCGCTGGGCTTCTTCGCCGCGATCGCCGCGGGGGAGGGGACCATGGGCTTCGGCCGTGGCCCGCGCGCCCCGGGCACCGGCGGCTTCGGCGCCGGAGTCGGAGCAGCGGACGCGGGGGCCGGATCCCCGACGGGCTCCGCCGCCTGTTCCGTGTCGGAGTCGGCGCCAGCGCCAGCGTCGGAATCGGAGTCGGCGCCAGCCTCGGCGTCGGTGGGACCGTCGGCCTCGGGAATCTGCCCCGTCTCGGGACCGGCGGCGTCGGCGGTGTCGTCCACCACGTCCTCCGCAGCGGGCGCCTCAGGGGCAGCTGCGGCCGGATCGCTCTCGGTGCTGGTCTCTGCTGCGGGAGCCGCAGGCTCTGCAGGGCTGACAGATGCGCCGGCGTCGGTGGTCTCCGCCGCGGGATCGGGGGCGGTCGGGGAGATCGAGGGCTGATCAGCGGCCGGTTCGGCGGGCTGAGCGGCGGGGTTCGACGCGGGGACGGGAGTCTCGGACTCGCTCACGATTGAGCTCCTTCGAAGGGATCCGCTGCGGGGCGGGACACTGCCGCCATGGTCGGCGGCCGGGCTGGCACATGGACTGCCCCGATGAGGGGAGAACCACGTCACGGAACTCTACCGTGGCCGGTGGATCTGGATGGACCGGTCCTGCCCTCCGATACATCGATCGCCGACAACGGGAGGGGACAAGGGGATAATGGGACCCGGCACTCGGCCCAACCCCAGAAGGATGTGCACCGCATGGCGAAGATCGCCGCCCTGTCAGGATTCCCGGAGTGGCTCCCCGCGGAGCGCCTCGTCGAGCAGCACGTGATCGACGTGTTCCGCGAAGTGGCCGAGCTGCACGGCTTCTCCGGCATCGAGACGCGGGCCGTCGAACCGCTGGACCAGCTGCTGCGCAAGGGGGAGATCGACAAGGAGGTGTACGTCCTGCGGCGCCTCCACGCTGAAGAGGAGGGCGCAGATCCGGGTCGCGAGGATCGCTCGCGCACCCTGGGGCTGCACTTCGATCTCACCGTGCCGCTGGCCCGGTACGTGCTCGAGCACCAGAACGACCTCGCCTTCCCGCTGCGCCGCTTCCAGATCCAGAAGGTGTGGCGCGGCGAACGCCCCCAGGACGGCCGTTTCCGCGAGTTCTACCAGGCGGATCTCGATGTCATCGGGCAGGACACCCTCCCCGGGCACATCGAGGCCGAGGTCGCCACGGTGATGGCCGAGATCCTCGACCGGCTCCCGCTGCCCACGTTCACGATCCATGCCAACACCCGTCGGCTCTCCGAGGGCTTCTTCCGCTCGATCGGGTTCGAGGACCAGTCCGCGGTGCTGCGGAGCCTCGACAAGCTTCCGAAGATCGGTGCGGAGGCGGTGCGGAATCTGCTGCTCGCCGAGACCGGTGCAACTCCGGAGCAGGCGCAGGCCTGCCTCGACTTCGCCGCGATCCGCACCCGCGACGGCTCCTTCGCTCAGCAGGTGCGCGATCTCGGTGGCAGTGGCGAGATGCTCGAGCAGGGCATCGCCGAGCTCACCGCGGTCCTCGAGCGGGTCGAGGCGGCGGTGCCCGGCGTGATCATGGCGGACCTCTCCATCGCCCGCGGGCTGGACTACTACACGGGCACCGTCTTCGAGACGTTCTTGGCCGGGCATGAGTCGCTCGGCTCGATCTGCTCCGGCGGTCGCTACGACTCGCTGGCCGCGGACAACCGCCACACCTATCCCGGAGTAGGGCTCTCGATCGGGCTGTCCCGGCTGGTCTCCCGGCTCCTCTCCGCGGACCTCGCCACGCCCTCCCGCGCGGTGCCCACATGCGTCTTGGTCTCCGTCGCCGACGAGGAGCACCGAGCGCTCAGCGACGCCGCCGCCCGTTCTCTGCGCAGCCGCGGGATCGCCTGCGAGGTGGCG
Source organism: Brachybacterium sp. AOP29-B2-41 (assembly GCF_052378395.1). Taxonomy (NCBI): domain Bacteria; kingdom Bacillati; phylum Actinomycetota; class Actinomycetes; order Micrococcales; family Dermabacteraceae; genus Brachybacterium; species Brachybacterium sp. AOP29-B2-41. Next base: position 145,010 of record NZ_JBQSXR010000012.1, on the reverse strand, counting down.
CCCGCAGCGGCGAAGTTCGGCAAGCAGATCCGCTACGCCGATCGCCGCGGTATCCCGTTCATCTGGTTCCCGGGCACCGACGGGGCCGCAGATGAGGTCAAGGACATCCGCAGCGGGGAGCAGTCGGTCGCCGATGCGGCTGCCTGGGAGCCGCCGACGGAGGACCGGAACGTGCGCATCCTGGCGGGCACGGGGATGCCCAGCACCTGAGCCGCCCGGTGATCTGAGTCACGCCGCGGCGCAGAGGGAATGATCCTCGGTGCCGCGGCGTTCCAGGGGACATGGCTACGCTCACTCTGACCACCGAGAACCACGACAAGACCGTCGAGGACGGCATCGTCCTGATCGACTTCTGGGCAGGCTGGTGCGTGCCGTGCCAGCGCTTCGCCCCGATCTTCGAGGAGTCCTCCGACACCCACGAGGACGTCACCTTCGCCAAGGTCGACACCGAGGACCAGCAGGAGCTGGCGATGCGCTACGGCGTGACGTCGATCCCGACCCTGGTCGCCTACCGCGAGGGCATCCCGGTGTTCTCCCAGGCCGGCGCCCTGCCGCAGTCCGCCCTCGAGGATCTCATCGGCCAGGTGAAGAACCTGGACATGGATGAGGTGCGCAAGGCGTACACCGAGGCGCAGGAGAAGCAGGACTGAGAATCCCACTCCGCGCAGTGTGACCACACAGTTCCACGCTGTGTGACCACGCAATGTGACTGTGCTGCGTGACCGCGTTGTATGACCACGAAGAACGACCCCGCCACCGATCTCGGTGGCGGGGTCGTTCTCTTTCAGCGGGTCCGCTGAGAGGGGCGCTCAGCCCTCAGAGCGACGGAACGGGCGGCGCTTGGAGTCGAAGCGACCACCGCGGTCCTCACGGCCATCACGGCGCGGACGATCATCCCGGCGGAACGGGCGATCGCCGTCCCGGCGCGGTCCGCTGCTGCCGCGGGGGCCATGATCCGGCCCGATGCGCAGCTCACGCCCGCCGACCTTGGCGCGGGAGATCCGCTCCATCTGCTCCGAGGAGAGAGAGCCGCGGATCTGGACCAGGGCGAAGTTCGGGAAGATCTGGATCTTGCCGATGTCCTTCCCGGTCAGACCACCCTCACCGGTGATCGCACCCACGATGCCCGGCGGCCGTGCGCCGTGGGTGTGTCCCACCCCGACCTTGTACGAGGTGTAGCCGCGCTCAGTCTGCAGCGGCTCGCGGGACTCGCGGGAGCCGCGATCGCCGGAGCGGTCATCGCCCGAGAGCTTCGAGGGAGTGAACTCCTCTTCCTCGGATGCGGAGCCGGGGCCTTCATCGCCGACGGTCATCGCGCCGAGCACCGCGGCCAGCTCGAGCGGGTCCATGCCCTGTTCGGTGAGGAACTCGCCGATCAGCTCGCGGTACAGCTCCAGCCGACCGCGCTCGATGCGCTCGGGGACCTGCTTCAGCAGAGAGGCCAGGCGGTGCTTGGAGACGTCGCGCGGCGACGGGATCACAGCTTCCGCGAGGGTCTGCTTGGTGGCCCGCTCGATGTTCTTCAGCTGGCGCCGCTCGTGGGGGCCGATGAAGGTCAGCGCCTCGCCGGTGCGGCCGGCGCGGCCGGTGCGCCCGATGCGGTGCACATAGGACTCGGCTTCCTTGGGCACGTCGAAGTTGACGACCAGACCGATGCGCTCGACATCCAGGCCGCGGGCGGCGACATCGGTCGCGACCAGCACCTGCAGTGAACCGTCGCGCAGCCGCTCGACGATCTTCTCGCGCTCCTTCTGGGGCACATCACCGCTGATCGAGGCCGCGATCAGTCCGCGGGCCACCAGGGCCGAGCCCACCTCTTCCGCGGCGGCGCGGGTGCGCACGAAGACGATCGCCGCCTCCGCCTCGGAGGTCGCGAGCACCCGGGCCAGAGCGCCGGTGCGGTGCCGGAAGGGCACCACGGCGTAGGACTGGGTGACGCTCTTGACCGTCGAGGACTGCGGGGACACGCTCACGCGCACCGGGTCCTTCATATGGGTCTGGGCCACGCGCTGGATGGCGGAGGGCATGGTCGCCGAGAACAGCGCGACCTGGCGGCTGGCGGGGGAGTGGGAGAGGATCTCCTCGACGTCTTCCGCGAAGCCCATCCGCAGCATCTCGTCGGCCTCATCGAGCACCGCGAAGCGGATGGTGTCCAGGCGCAGGTTGGTGCGACGCATGTGGTCCATCACGCGGCCGGGGGTGCCGACGACGACCTGCGCACCGCGGGCGAGTGCACGCTCCTGCGGGCCGTAGGGGGAGCCGCCGTAGAGCGCGACCACGTCGAGGCCTCCGATCGAGGTGGCGAAGGACGCGATGGCGTCGGCCACCTGCATCGCCAGCTCGCGGGTCGGGGCGAGCACGAGGGCCTGCACCTGACGGAGGTTCGGGTCGATCGCGGCCAGCAGCGGCAGGCCGAAGGCGGCGGTCTTGCCGGTTCCGGTCTGGGCGACGCCGATCACATCGCGACCCTCCAGCAGTGGCGGGATCGCCTGGGACTGGATGGCCGACGGGGTGGTGAAGCCGAGCTCGTCGACGGCGCGGCGCAGCGGTGCCGGCAGGGCGATGTCATCGAAGGTGGGGCCGGCGGGGACCTCAGCCTCGGCGGCGGCGGGGGCCTCAGCAGCGGAGGTCTCGCCTTCAGCAACGGGGGCCTCAGAAACGGGGGCCTCAGCAACGGGGGCTTCGGTTTCGGGGGCGGCGGCCTCGGTGGCCGGCGCGGTGGCCTCGGCAGCAGGCGCGGCGGCTGCGGCCTCTTCGACGGTGGCGTCGACGTTCTCGGGCGCAGCAGCAGGGGAGGTTTCAGTCATGGTGTCCTTCGACAGTCAGGGGGTGAACAAGCCCTAACGTGTCGCAGGGCGTGATTGCCCATTCATTGGGCGTGGGCGCCCTACATCTCGCGCTACGAGGATCATGCGGTGGCATGATGCGGCTCAGGCGAACTTGGGCGAAAACAGACTTGCGATCTCGCAGGTCGGACCATCGTCGAGTCTACGGGCGTGATGGCCGGTGCGACAGTGCTGCGGTGGCGAGATCCCTCACGCTGCGCGGTAGGCTGAGCAGTCCACGCGATCTGCGTGATGGCCGCCGCGTGCTTCCGAGCATGACGGTGCCGTGACCTGTTGACCCCTTCAGAAGGACACCTCGTGCTGCGCACCCATACCGCCGGTGAGCTCCGCCAGGAGCACATCGGACAGACCGTCACCCTCACCGGCTGGATCGGCCGTCGCCGTGACCACGGCGGTGTGACGTTCCTCGATCTGCGCGACGCCGGCGGCGTCACCCAGGTGGTGGTGCGTGAGGACGAAGCGATGCACCTGCGCAATGAATACGTCCTGAAGGTCGTGGGCACGGTGGGCAAGCGGCCCGAGGGCAATGAGAACCCGCTGCTGCCCACCGGCGAGATCGAAGTCACTGCGGAGAGCGTCGAGGTGCTCAGCGCCTCTGCCCCGCTGCCCTTCCAGCTCGACGAGCACAGTGAGGTGGGCGAGGAGGCGCGGCTGCGCTACCGCTATCTCGACCTTCGGCGCCAGGGACCGGCCAAGGCGCTGCGCCTGCGCTCGGACGTCAATCGTGCCGCTCGCGACACCCTTCTGGACCAGGGCTTTCTCGAGGTCGAGACCCCGACTCTGACCCGTTCCACCCCGGAGGGCGCTCGCGACTTCCTGGTGCCTGCGCGGCTCGCCCCGGGCTCCTGGTACGCGTTGCCGCAGTCTCCGCAGCTGTTCAAGCAGCTGCTCATGGTCGGCGGTGTCGAGAAGTACTTCCAGCTCGCGCGCTGCTACCGCGATGAGGACTTCCGCGCCGACCGCCAGCCCGAGTTCACGCAGCTGGACGTCGAGATGAGCTTCGTGGATCAGGAGGACGTGATCGCCTTGGCCGAGGAGATCCTCACCGCAGTCTGGGCCAAGGGCGGCCATCAGGTCACGACGCCGTTCCCGCGGATCACCTACGCCGAGTCGATGCGGCGCTACGGCTCGGACAAGCCGGATCTGCGCTTCGACCTCGAGCTGGTCGAGATGACCGAGTACTTCCAGGACACGCCGTTCCGGGTGTTCCAGTCCCCGTACGTCGGCGCGGTCGTCATGGCTGGCGGGGCGTCCCAGCCTCGCCGCCAGCTCGACGCCTGGCAGGAATGGGCCAAGCAGCGCGGCGCCAAGGGTCTCGCGTACGTCCTGGTCCAAGAGGACGGCTCCCTCACCGGGCCGGTCTCCAAGAACATCTCCGAGGCGGAGAAGGCCGGGCTGCTCGACGCCACCGGGGCCACCCCCGGTGACTGCATCTTCTTCGCGGCTGGCGAGGCCAAGTCCTCGCGCGCACTGCTCGGCGCCGCTCGCGCCGAGATCGCCGAGCGTCTGGGCCTGATCGATCACGACGCCTTCGCGTTCGTCTGGGTGGTCGACGCCCCGATGTTCGAGCCCGCGGCCGATGCGCGCGCCGCCGGCGATGTCGCGGTGGGAGAGGGCTCGTGGACCGCGGTCCACCACGCCTTCACCTCCCCGAAGCCGGAGTTCATGGACTCCTTCGACACCGACCCGGGGTCTGCACTGGCCTACGCCTACGACATCGTGTGCAACGGCAACGAGATCGGTGGCGGGTCGATCCGCATCCACGACCAGTCCGTGCAGCAGCGCGTGTTCAAGGTCATGGGCATCGGTGAGGAGGACGCGCAGGAGAAGTTCGGCTTCCTGCTGGACGCCTTCCAGTTCGGCGCCCCGCCGCACGGCGGCATCGCCTTCGGCTGGGACCGCATCGTCGCCCTGCTGGCGAAGGAGGACTCGATCCGCGAGGTCATCGCTTTCCCCAAGACCGGCAACGGCTACGACCCGCTGACCGCGGCTCCCGCGGCGATCACTCCGCAGCAGCGCAAGGAGGCCGGCGTCGACGCCAAGCCCGCCGTGCGCGAGGAGAAGGCGAAGACCCAGGCGGCCCCCGAGGCCACCGACGCCTGAGCAGGCAGACGCACGACAGAACGGCCGACGCGAGAGATCGCGTCGGCCGTTCTGCCGGGTGGCCGTTCCGTCGTGCAGTCGTTCTCCCGTGCGGTCGAGAGGCTGTCCCGCGGTGCGGTGCCTCTGCGGCGCGGTCCGGGGGCGGCTCAGATGCCGCGTGGAGTCCGGCTCAGCGCGGCTGCTCACCATGCTTGATCTGCGGGCGGGGGAGACGGAACCGGCGGATCTGGATCGCGCGCATGATCCCGTAGCCCACCAGGCCCTGCTGCACCTCGCCGAAGCGCTCGGTGAGATCGCGTCGCAGCCGCTTCCGCAGGAACAGCGAGTCGACCACGCACAGGGCGATACCACCCCAGAGCACCACGATCATGCCGGTGCTCAGCAGCGTCGTGAGATCGGGGCGGATCAGTGGCAGCACGAGAGCCACGAGCATGAAGATCAGGGCGATCGGGAAGAAGAGCTCGGCGATGTTGCGTCGCGTGTCGACCACATCGCGCACGAAACTGCGCTGCGGCCCCCGATGCTGGAGCGGCATCTTCTTCTCATCGCCGGTCATCAGCGCCTGCTGCGCCTCCATGCGCTCCTGGCTGGCCTTCTCCCGATCACGACGGCGGGCCTCCTTGCGGTCGTCGACCACCAGCGGCCTGCGACGAGCGGCCTCGGCCTCCTTGCGGCTGCGGGTGGGTCGCCCTTTGGAGCCGGGACGCGCGTTCAGCGGTGCGGGCTCAGGGTTCGGGGGAGTCTCAGACTTGCGGAAGATCACCAGGGCAGTCTAGGCGACGTCTCCTGGGATCCGTCCCGGCGTGAGCAGTCACATCGCGCCGTCACTTCGGCACGGGGGAGCCCCGGCGGTACGGTGACGTCCATGAGCACTCCTGACCATTCCCTCCGGCACTCTGCCGCCCCCGGAGACCCCGACGAGATCGCAGCGCTGCGCGCACGTCTCGAACCGCTGCTCCCGGCCGCGATCGATGATCTGAAGGACCTCGTCCGCATCCCCTCGATCGCCTTCGACGGCTATGACCGCGACCCGGTGCAGCGAAGCGCCCAGGCAGTCGCCGAGCTGCTGCGCGGCGCCGGCCTGGCCGAAGTGAGCATCGAGTCGGTCGATGGTGGAAGCCCCGCGGTGATCGGCCGCACGCCTGCCGCCGCTGGCCGGCCCACCGTTCTGCTCTATGCCCACCACGATGTCCAGCCCACTGGCGACCTCTCGGATTGGACCAGCCCGCCCTTCGAGCCGGCCGAGCGCGATGGTCGGCTGTACGGCCGCGGCGCCGCCGACGACAAGGCTGGTGTGATGGCTCACGTCACCGCGCTCCGCCTGGTCGGCGAGGAGCTCGCCGCCGAGGGCGTCGGGGTGACGGTCTTCATCGAAGGCGAGGAGGAGGCGGGCTCACCGACCTTCCGTCCCTTCATCGAGACCTACCGGGATCGTCTCGCCGCCGATCTCATCATCGTCGCGGATTCCGCGAATTGGGCCGTGGGCACTCCTGCCCTGACCACCAGCCTGCGGGGAGTGGTCGATCTCGTGGTCGAGGTGCGTGCGCTGGACCATGCCGTCCACTCGGGCCTCTTCGGTGGTCCGGTGCTGGACGCCCTCACCCAGCTCTCCCGGCTGCTTGCCACCCTGCACGATGCGAACGGCGAGGTCGCCGTCGAAGGGCTGATCCGTGCAGCGGACCCGACGGTCGAGATGGACGAGGCCGACTATCGCCGGGACGCGGGTGTGGTCGACGGGCTCGAGCTCTCGGGCACCGGCTCGCTCACCTCGCGCCTGTGGACCAGGCCCGCGCTGTCCGTGATCGGGATCGACGCGCCGAGCGTGCGAGATGCCTCGAACACTCTGGTGCCGGTCTCTCGGGCCAAGGTCTCGCTGCGCATCCCGCCGGGCGAGGACCCAGATGCGGCGATGGAGGCACTGGTCACGCATCTGGAGAGGCACACGCCCGCCACCGCACAGGTCACAGTGCACCGCGGCGAACGGGGCAAGCCGTACAGCGCGCGCCAGGAGTCCGCGGCCATGGACCTCGCCCGCGACGCCTTCGCCCGTGCCTGGGACACGCCGGCCGTGGATACCGGGCTGGGGGGATCCATCCCCTTCATCGCCGACCTTCTCGAGGTGTTCCCTGAAGCAGAGGTGCTGGTCACCGGAGTCGAGGACCCCGAGTCCAGAGCTCACGGAGTCGATGAATCCCTCCACCTCGGCGAGTTCGCACGAGTGTGCCTCGCCGAAGCGCTGCTGCTGCGCAGCGCCGGCTCCCTCGACGGGCGGACCAAGTGAACACCTCTGGCCAGCCCTCCGGCGGTGGGAGCCCCACCGTCTCGCCCCTGATGATCCCGCTCCTCTTCCTCGGGATCATCATCGGCTTCATCGCCGGCTACTTCTTCGTGTGGTGGGGGCTCATCGCGGTCATCGCCGTGCTCGTCGCAGCGGCGTCGATGGTGCTGACCGGGCGCAGCCGGGACGGGGCCACCGGCGCGGTCGCGGGCGTGGTGCTGGGATACGCGGGAGTGATCCTGCTCGCGCTCTTCCGCGGGGTGCTGTGAATCAGCGGCGAGCTCGATGCACGCCCGTCCCGGGCACCGGGGCCGAGGGTGTGGCGGATCGCCGGGACCTCCACCCCCCGTTCGGCAGCGCCGAGGCGTATCCTGGCTGGACACGAGCTTCGAGGAGGAACGCATGACCACGCCCACCACTGAGCGCCCGACTGCGGCGCACGACGTCACCCTCACCTCCGGCGCTGCGCAGAAGGTGACCACGCTGCTGGAGCAGGAAGGTCGAGACGACCTCCGCCTGCGGATCGCAGTCCAGCCCGGCGGCTGCTCCGGACTGATCTACCAGCTCTACTTCGATGAGCGCCTGATGGACAACGACCAGGTCGTCGAGTTCGACGGCGTCGAGGTCATCATCGACAAGATGAGCAGCCCCTATCTCTCCGGTGCGGTGATCGACTTCGCCGACACCATCGAGAAGCAGGGCTTCACGATCGACAACCCCAACGCAGGCAGCTCCTGCGCATGCGGCGACTCCTTCAGCTGAGTCCCCTGCGGAGCGGTCCTGCCCAGAGGCGGGGTCCGTTGCGGACGAGACGGGCCCGGCCCGGTGACGATCAGGTCACCGGACCGGGCCTGTTTTCATGTGACCGCAGCAACCTGCAGATCACGGACCGGTCACGGAGCCCAGGGCAGGGCGCTCTGCGGCGAGTCGAGGTGGCCTCACCACCTCCGGAAAGCCGTATGATGACGGGGTGCCGTCAAGTGGCGGGCCCCAGGGGCCTGTCACGGCCTTCTCCTCGTGGAGAGGGCGCGGCACTGTGGGTATGTCCCGCCCACATAAGTACCAGCTCCGCACCACGGGGCCGGGGAGAGCCAGCGTGCTCGCCCCGGAGTCGCGGGTGGAGACGACGAGCGGAAGGTCATCCTCTGTGATCCCCCAGGTCCCTCAGCGCGCGCGGCGTGGACGCCGTGCAGCAGCAGCAGGCCTCGCCCTGGCCACTCTGGTCCTCGCGGGCTGCACCCAGGCGCAGCAGCGCGGGTTCTTGCCCGGTCGGGCAGATGGTCAGGAGGTCACCAGCCAGACCGAGCGCATCACGAACCTCTGGGTCGGTTCCTGGACTGTGCTGGTCCTCGTCGGCCTCATGATCTGGGGCCTGACGATCTGGTGCGCAGTCGCCTACCGCCGTCGCAAGAATGACACCGGCTTCCCGGTGCAGCTGCGCTATCACGTGCCGCTCGAGCTGATGTTCACGCTCGTGCCTGTGGTGATGGTGCTGACGTTCTTCTACTTCACGCAGCGCGATGCCCGCGAGATCGAGATGCATGTCGCGGAGCCGGACTACACCGTCAACGTGGTGGCCAAGCAGTGGAGCTGGGACATCAACTACGTGGACCAGAACGTCCACGAGCCAGCGGGCATCCAGTCCTTCGCCACCGGCGAGGTGGACGCCGAAGGGAATGATGCGGCCGCCGATGCGCTGCCCACGCTGTACCTGCCCGTCGGTCAGTCTGTCGAGTTCCGACTCGACTCGCGCGACGTCGTCCATTCGTTCTGGGTCGTGGACTTCCTGTACAAGAAGGACATGATGCCGGGGCACACCAACAGCTTCCAGGTCACCCCGACCACTGAGGGCGTCTACGCCGGCAAGTGCGCCGAGCTCTGCGGCGAGTACCACTCGGACATGCTGTTCAACGTGGTCGTCGTCTCCCAGGAGGAATTCGATGCACACATGGAGGAGCTGCGCCAGCAGGGCAACGAGGGTCAGCTGGGTGTCGACCTGAACCGCAACCAGGAGGAGTGGAGCATGCGCGAGAAGCATGATGACGCCGGTCCTCGCTACACCGAGGAGACCGCCTCCACCGGGACCGAGGGAGAGAACGAGTGAGCACCGAGACCACCGCCGCACCGAGCACGTCGGTGGCCGGCCGGTTCCAGGAGGAGCGGCCGACGAATCTCGGCACGCAGTTCTTCAAGCTCCTGACGACGACCGATCACAAGCTGATCGGCATGATGTACATGGGCATGGCCTTCGCGTTCTTCGGCTTCGCCGGGCTGCTCGCGCTGGGCATCCGCACCGAGCTCTGGGAGCCCGGCCTGCAGGTCGTGGTGTCCAAGGACCAGTACAACCAGCTGTTCACCATGCACGGCACGATCATGCTGCTGATGTTCGGCACCCCGCTGTTCAACGGCTTCGCCAACTACCTGGTGCCGCTGCAGATCGGCGCCGTCGACATGGCGTTCCCGCGGCTGAACATGTTCGCCTTCTGGATCACCGGCTTCGGCTCGTTGATCGTCGTCTCCGGCTTCCTCACCCCGCAGGGCGCCGCCTCCTTCGGCTGGTTCGCCTACGCGCCGCTGTCGGACACCACGTTCTCTCCGGGCTTGGGGGGTGATCTCTGGGTCTTCGGCCTTGCCTTGCAGGGATTCGGCACGATTCTGGGCTCGGTAAACTTCATCACCACGATCCTGTGCATGCGCATGCCGGGCATGACCATGTTCCGCATGCCGATCTTCACCTGGAACACGCTCATCACTGCGGTGCTGGTGCTGATGGCGTTCCCGCCGCTGGCCTCCGCACTGCTGGCGCTTGGCGCTGATCGCCGTTTCGACGCGAACATCTTCGACCCGGCCAATGGCGGACCGGTGCTCTGGCAGCACCTGTTCTGGTTCTTCGGCCACCCCGAGGTGTACGTCCTCGCGCTGCCCTTCTTCGGCATCGCCTCGGAGATCATCCCCGTCTTCTCGCGCAAGCCGATCTTCGGCTACAAGACCCTGGTGGGTGCGACGATCTCCATCGCCGCCCTCTCTGTGACCGTGTGGGCGCACCACATGTACACCACCGGTGCCGTGATGCTCGACTTCTTCGCGTTCATGACAATGCTGATCGCCGTGCCGACGGGCGTGAAGTTCTTCAACTGGGTCGGCACGATGTGGCGAGGGTCCTTGACCTTCGAGACACCGATGCTGTTCACCCTCGGCTTCCTGACCACCTTCATCTTCGGTGGTCTGACCGGCGTGATCCTGTCCTCGCCGGTGCTGGACTTCCACATCTCCGACACCTACTTCGTGGTCGCGCACTTCCACTACGTGATGGCCGGCACCGTGGTCTTCGAGATGTTCGCGGGCTTCTACTTCTGGTGGCCGAAGATGTTCGGTTACAAGCTCAGCGAAGGGATCGGCAAGCTGCACTTCTGGCTGCTGACCATCGGATTCCACATGACGTTCCTCATCCAGCACTGGCTGGGTGTCGACGGCGCCCCTCGTCGCTACGTGAACTACCTCCACGAGGACGGCTTCGACTGGATGAACCAGATCTCCACGGTCGGCGCCTTCATCATGGGAGTCTCCACCCTGCCCTTCCTGCTCAACGTGGTGCTGACCCACGTCAAGGGCAAGAAGGTCGAGGTCGACGACCCGTGGGGCTACGGCGCTTCGCTCGAGTGGGCGACGTCCTGCCCGCCGCCGCGTCATAACTTCCATTCCCTGCCCCGGATCCGCTCCGAGCGTCCCGCGTTCGATCTCCATCACCCGGAGGTCGCGCTGCAGGACCACATGCTCGCTGAGGAGCCCGCCGCGAACCCGAGGACGAACTGACATGAGAGCAACGGCAAAGATCTTCTGGATCCTGGCGGTCTTCTTCCTGATCGTCGCGATCGCGTACGGCATCCTCACCGGGCTGTACGAACCTCTCGGCATCGAGCCCGTCGGATTCCCCGCGCTGCTCGGTCTGACGGGGCTCTCGGTCATGATCGCCATGGCGACCTCACTGGCGGCCAAGAACAGCGACCTCGGCGCGTCCGATGAGCTGGACGGTGAGGTCTCCGACGATTCTGGCGTGCAGGGAAGCTTCTCCCCGTACAGCTGGGCACCCCTATGGGCTTCCCTCGGCGCTGCGCTCTGCTTCCTGGGCGTTGCCGCCGGCTGGTGGATCTTCGCCTTCGGCGTCATCTTCTCCATCTACGGGATCCTGCTGTGGGTCATGGAGTTCTCGGTGGGACAGCACGCGCACTGATCAAGAGCTCCACCTCCCTGCGAAGGGACAGAGCTGCAGAGGGCCTCGCATCGTGTCGACGATGCGAGGCCCTCTACTCGTCGTCTCTGCCCTATGCTCCTCGCCCCTGTGCCGCTGGCGCCGCGCAGTCCACCGCCGGGGCCGTTCCCTCTGCATATGCTGGGCGAGCTGTGGATTCCTCAGGGGCCAGCCTCGTAGGAATGGGGCCACGTCTGACTCCCGCAGCGCGGTGAGAGAGGCTCTTGGCAGCGGACTCCTCCCGCAACCCACTAGAACCAAGCCAGAGTTGTGGAGCTGGACGCCGGTTCAGCCGGGTGCGAGCGCGAAACGCGCGATCGCCAAGGGGGAGCGGTGGATTTAGTTCAGCGCCCTGCGCGCTGCGGTGAGCGGCCTGCTCCCCGCGATGCGTGGTGCTGCGCTCTAGTGGTCTCGGCCCGCGCAGGGCGGTTGTGACTGGCTCTGAAGCATGTCTGCCGGCGGTGTCACCCGGTGAGCGCAACTGGGGAGCTTCCATGAGCGCCTTAGCCCCGATGTCGCCCTATGAGGTACTGCAGCGTTACGAGTGCGTTCGCTCCTGTACAGACTATTAACTCGATTATCCGACGGGCGTGGGATGGATCGCTGCCGGCGGTGCACGGTGGCTCTGGTGGCTCTGGTGGCTCTGGTGGCTCTGGTGGCGTTACGGGGCCGCGTACGGCGGCTTCGCCGCCCAGGCGGCGCACCGCCTTATGCAGGGCGGTATGAGCGCTTTCAAGTCCAGACGATCAGGCGATCTGGCCGTGTAGCGTGTGAGCCCACCGGGGTGCCCCGGTGTCTGGGCGCCTGGAGTACCGGCGCCCGAGAGCGAGCCAGGGGAGTGAACATGATCGGCGGAGTGGCAGATCCGGTGGGCCGGGCACAGGAGGAGCTGTGCCGCCTCTTTCCCGGGAAGGACGGTCTCGAGGACGCTGTTGTCTGGGCGAGGGATGTGCTCGCCGATGCAGGACTGGATCCAGCCGTCGCCCCCTTGCGCTGTGTGCGCCGGCTACGTCGTACGAACCGCAGTCTGGGCCTGCTGGCAGCCCGCTATCTCACCGATGCGGTGGCGGGGAGGCGGCAGGATCGCGCCTCCCGACCCCTGAATCCGCACCTGGAGTGAGTTCCTCGTAAACGACGGCTGTCTCGTCGCTCCGCGCCCCGGAGCCATTCTCGGCTCCCGGGGTAGCGTCGTCCGGTCCTCAGAAGGTGGGGAGCGCTGGGGAGCCAAGGCAGATGAGGAGGGAGAGCCGCTGGGGAGCGAGAGCAGATGATGAGGCCGCACGCTAGCTCAACCCATCACGTCCACCCATGAGGAAGGGCCCCGAGGAAATGATCCTCGGGGCCCTTCGCTATCGAACTCGCTGATGCCGCGAGCGGCTCAGTGCTGAGTCTTCTCGGCGGGGGTGCGGTAGTCCCCACCGGTGAGCTCATCGATGATGTGCTTCTCGTGGCCCGCGTGCTCGAGAGCCTCGCGGAGCTCAGAGGGCGTGACCGGCGAGATCCGGTCACTGAAGAAGAAGCTCGTGGCCTTCGCCCGCAGTGAGGAGACGCCCTTGCCGGCCTTGAGCGGTCGGTAGTCGTCGTGCTGCACCAGCACCCAGCGGTCGTAATCGGTGAGCGGCTTGTGGATCTCGATCATGTTGCCGGTCTCCGTGCGCACGATCCGGGAAGTCTCCTCGCCATGCAGCGCCAGGTCGCGCTTCTGACGCTGGATCGACAGGCACAGTCTCTTCGTGATGTAGAAGGACAGCACCGGCACCACGAAGAACGAGATGCGCAGAGCCCAGGTCAGGTCGTTGATCGACAGCTGGAGCGCGATCGCGATGAGGTCGTTGGTCGCGGCCAGGGCGAGGATCAGGTAGGTCATAATCCAGGCGACACCGATTCCGGTGCGGACCGGGGTGTTGTACGGCAGATCGTTGAGGTGGTGCTCGCGATCGTCGCCGGTCACCCACGCTTCGATGAACGGGTACAGGGCAAGCACGCCCAGCAGGGCCCCGTAGATGACCATCGGGATCAGGATGTTCCAGGAGAGCACGTAGCCGAAGATCGTCGACTCCCAGCCCGGGATGAGGCGCAATCCGCCGTCGGTCCAGAGCATGTACCAGTCAGGCTGCGAACCTGCCGAGACCGGCGAGGGATCGTACGGTCCGTAGTTCCACACACCGTTGATGGAGGTGGTCGCCGAGATGAACGTGATGACGCCGAAGACCAGGAAGAAGAATCCGCCTGCCTTCGCCGCGTAGACCGGGAACACGGGGAAGCCGACGACATTGCGCTCGGTGCGACCAGGCCCGGGGTACTGGGTGTGCTTGTGCAGCACCAGCAGCACCAGGTGGATCGCGATCAATCCAAGAATCATCGCGGGCACCAGCAGGATATGAATGGTGAACAGCCGCGGGATGACGGAAGTGCCCGGGAATTCGCCACCGAAGAGCAGCATCGACAGATACGTACCCACGACCGGGATGGCCTTCATCAGGCCGTCGATCACTCGCAGGCCGTTGCCGGAGAGCACGTCGTCGGGGAGGGAGTAGCCGGAGAAGCCCGCGACCATCCCGAGCACCATCAGCGAGAAGCCGACGAGCCAGTTCAGCTCACGCGGCTTGCGGAATGCGCCGGTGAAGAACACCCGGAACATGTGCACGAAGATCGCGACCATGAACACGAGCGCGGACCAGTGGTGCATCTGCCGGAACAGCAGACCGCCGGTGACCTCGAAGGAGATCTCGAGGGTGGATTCGAAGGCCCGGGACATCATGGCGCCCTGCAGCGCCTCGTACGGTCCGTTGTAGATGACCTCCTCCATGGAGGGGTCGAAGAACATCGTCAGGAACGTTCCCGAGATCAGCAGGATGACGAAGCTGTAGAGCGCCACCTCGCCGAACATGAACGACCAGTGGTCGGGGAAGATCTTGCGGGCCATGAACTTGACGAGGCCACCGCCGGCGACGCGCTGGTCGAGCCAGTCGCCGCCTACCGCGCCGAGCTTGTACACGCGCGAGGAGTTCTCTGCGTCGGAAGTCTGCTTCCGGGTACTGGGAGTCGTGGTCGTCACTAGATCACTTTTCCTTGTGGATGTTCCAGAAGCTGGGCCCGATCGGTTCGGTGAAGTCACCGGGGGCGACCAGGTAGCCCTCGTCGTCCACCTCGATCGGCAGCTGGGGAAGCGGACGGTGTGCCGGGCCGAAGATCACCTTTGCGCCGTCGGTGACGTCGAAGGTGGACTGGTGGCAGGGGCACAGCATGTGGTGGGTCTGCTGCTCGTAGAGAGCGACGGGGCAGCCCACATGGGTGCAGATCTTCGAGAACGCAAGGATGCCCTCGACGCCCATCGCCATGCTCTCCGGGTTCTTGCTGAGCGCTGGGTCGATGCGGACGAGCACAGCAGCAGCCTTCGCGCGCTCCTCCAGGAAGTGATCGGTCTCGTGGGTCAGGCCCTCGGGCATGACGTGGAAGATCGAGTTCATCGCGACGTCCGAGAGCTTGATCGGCGTGCCGTCGTGGTCTCGGGCCAGACGCTGTCCGCTGTTCTGACCCCAGAAGGTGTGGTGGAGCCTGCCGCCCGGCAGGGGGCCCAGGGTGGACAGCGGTGCGAGCACGGCGATCGGCAGCGCGGCCAGTGCGGCCACCATGGCGGTGACGATCACCGGGCGGCGTGCGACGCCGGACTCGGCGAGGCCGTCGGTGATGATGCCGGCGGCGATCTCGCGAGTCTCGTCGGAGCTGCGGATGTCGTGCCGCTCCTCGACCATCTCCTCGTCGGGCATGAGGGTCTTGGCCCAGTGCACGGCGGCTGCACCGATGAAGAACACCGCGATCGCGAAGCCCAGGCCGGTGGTGAGGTTCGACCACCAGAGTGCCTTCGGGGTGCCGTCCTCAGCGAAGAGGTTGATCCCCGTCGGGGTCACCAGGAAGTACGCCGCGATGAAGAGGACGGTGCCCACGACGCTGAGCACGAACATGCCAGCAACGAGTCGCTCGGCGCGCTTCTCCGCAGCTTTCGAGAGATCCGCCTGGCGGTGGACGTGAGGGGGCAGGCCCGGGTTCGGGAAGCCGCCACCCTCCTTGGGTGCGATGGCGCTGACGCCACGGGCAGGGGAGCTGCCGTCGAGATTGTTGTTCATGCTCGCATTCACTTGGCCTTCGCCCCCAGCCACACAGCGCAGCCCAGGAGCAGGGACAGGACAATGGTCCACACGTACAGACCCTCGGTCACCGGACCGAGCGAGCCCAGGGAGATACCGCCGGGGGAGCCGTTCTCTTCGAGGGTCTCGAGGTACGTGATGACGTCACGCTTGTCCGAGGGGGAGAGGTTGTTGTCGTTGAAGACCGGCATGTTCTGCGGGCCGGTCTCCATGGCTCCGTAGATGTGCCTGGGCTCCACGCCGGTCACCGGCGGGGCGTACTTGCCGCGGGTCAACGCACCACCGGCACCGGCGGCGTTGTGGCACATGGCGCAGTTGATGCGGAAGATCTCGCCACCCTTGGTGGCGTCGCCCTTGCTGGTGTCGAGCCATTCGTCGGCCGGGATCGCAGGACCGGGGCCCAGCGAAGCGACGTAGGCGGCCAGCTGGCTGGTCTGCTCGTCGTTCATCTGCGGGGGCTTGCGGGCGGCCTGCGCACCCGAGTGCTGCATCGGCATACGGCCGGTGCCCACCTGGAAGTCGACCGCGGCGGCGCCCACACCGATCAGCGACGGGCCGAGGGTGCTGCCCTCGGAGTCGATGAGGCCCTCTGCGTTGCGGCCGTGGCAGGTGGCGCAGTTGGCGAGGAAGAGCGCCTCGCCGGCGTCGATGTCGTCCTGCGTGTAGGCCTCGGCCTGGGCCGTCTGCGGCTGCAGGGCCGCGTACAGCCCGCCGGTCGCGACGAGCGCGAGCAGCAGGATCACGAGTAGCGCCATCGGGTGATGACGACGTGCGGCGAGAGCCTTCACGGTTCGGACCTCGATTCGTGGAGGGGACGGACTGAGCGGGGAGTACCAGGCGAGGAGGACGCCACGAGCGAAGGAGCTCGGGCGTCGCCGGGGATCAGAAGACCCTCCAGTTGAAGTCGACCGGGATGACGTGACCGGAGTTCCCGAGCGAGAGGATCGGATCGAGCATGTAGACGATGAAGAACAGCACGATCCACACCACGTCGACGAAGTGCCAGTAGTACGAGATGCAGATGGCCGAGACCTGCTCGTGCGCGGTGAAGTTCTCCGAGGCGTAGGCCCGCATGAGAACCATCAGGAAGGCGATGAGCCCGCCGATCACGTGGATGCCGTGGAATCCGGTGGAGAGGTAGAACACGGAGCTGAACGGCGAGGACGACATCGTCACGCCGTGGTGGACGAGCTCGGTGTACTCGTAGGCCTGGCCGGAGACGAAGATCGCACCGAGGATGAAGGTGAGCGTGTACCACTCGATCATTCCCCAGCCGGCGATGTTGAAGAGTGAGCCCTCACGGCGCTTGCGCGGGGTGAAGGTGGTTCCGTTCGGCCACCGGCCCTCAGCGATGTAGACACCGATCTGGCATGTCACCGAGCTGAAGACCAGGATCGAGGTGTTCAGCAGCGCGAAGCCGTGCGTGAAGTTCGACTGGCCGTCGGTGAAGGTATCCGGCGCCATGGATCGCAGCGTGAAGAACATGGCGAACAGGCCGCCGAAGAACATCAGCTCGCTGGCGAGCCAGACGAGGGTGCCGATCTGCGTCGGGTTCGGGCGGCCGACCGCTGGGGCGGCAGCGGGGGCGGAGCGCACAGGCAGGGTCGCAGTAGTCACGTCACCATTATGTCGTGTGGTCAGAATCGGTGTGCCAGTACACGACGAGCGGGCACAACGCGGGGCCTGCGCCCCGGGCGGACCGTGCCAGCATATCCCTCCTGACGCCGTGTCACGAACCGGGACACGCGACCGATCCGCGCAGGTGGACCGGCATGTGCGGGGACGTGACCGTTCTGTGATCCGCACCGTGATCAGGTCGACGATCAGGCTCGTGATGATGACATCATCAGCACATGAGCGAGAACACCCCCACCTGGTCCCAGATCACCGCACGTCTGGTGCGTGGCGAGGAGCTCGACCGTGCCGCGGCGGTCTGGGCGATGGACGAGGTGATGTCGGGCAACTCCAGTCCCGTGCAGCTGGCCGGTTTCCTGGTCGCGCTGCAATCCAAGGGTGTCACCAGCGCAGAGCTCGAGGCGCTGGCCGATTCGATGATCGCGCATGCCCGCCCGGTCGATGCTCCGGCGCGGTCGATCGACATCGTCGGCACCGGTGGGGATCTGGCCCAGACCGTGAACATCTCGACCATGGCGTCGGTGGTGATCGCTGCGACAGGCCGCACCGTCGTCAAACATGGGAACCGGGCCTCCACCTCGAAGTCGGGTTCCGCGGATGTGCTCGAAGCGCTGGGCGTGCGCCTGGAACTGCCCGTGTCGATGGTTGAGGAGTTGGTGGGGCGGATCGGTATGACCTTCCTGTTCGCCCAGGTCTTCCACCCCTCGATGAAGTACGCGGCAGAGGCGCGCCGGGGACTCGGCATCCCCACCGTGATGAACATCCTGGGTCCGATCACGAACCCTGCGCGCCCGCGGGCGAGTGCAGTGGGAGTAGCGGACGCTCGGATCGCCCCCACCGTCGCCGGGGTCTTCGCCGCTCGGAATACGAGTGCGCTGGTCTTCCGCGGGCAAGACGGGCTGGACGAGCTGTCGGTCACAGCACCGTCGGATGTCTGGGAGGTGCGCGGCGGCGAGGTGCGCGAGCATGTGCTGGACCCCGCGGAGCTGCTGTCGGTCCCTCGCAGCGGCCACGACGCCCTGCGGGGAGGGACGGCCGAGGAGAACGCTCAGGTGGCACGGGACCTCTACGCCGGCGAGCGCAGTGGGCGGATGGGCCCCATCCGCGACGCCGTCCTGCTGAACGCCGCAGCCGGCGTGCTCGCCTTCGACGGCATCGATCAGCCGGCATCGGAAGGATTCGAAGCGCGCTTCACCGCCGCCTTCGACGAGGTCGGGCGCACCCTCGACTCGGGTCGTCCGGCAGAGCTCATCCTCCGCTGGGCGGCAGCCTCCCAGGAAGCGGCCGAGGGCCAGAGCTGAGCTCCGGCATCGCAGCCACGTGTGGATGCCGGGCGTGGGTGCCGGGCCCGCTCGGCCCGAGCCGGAGCGATCAGCCGCTGATGCCCAGGTCGAAGGCGGCGTCCAGATCGCGCTTCGAGTAGGTCTTGAATGCGATGTTGGTGGTGGTGTCGAGTACGCCGTCCACCTTGCTCAGGGAATCGGCGATCACGGTCGCGAGCTCCTCGTGCGCACGGACCCTCGCCACGGCGATCAGATCCACGTCACCGGTGACCGAATAGACCTGCTCGATCCCCGGGATGTCGACGACCGCCTCGGCGACCTCGGGGATCCGGCTGGGCTCGACGACGATCGAGACGATGGCTGTGATCATTGCTACTCCTTCGATGGGGCGCCGAGTGCGCCAGGGTGCTTTCCCCCGAGCCTATGCCGCTGGACCCTCGCCGGTCCGCGAGAAGCGCCGGGCGAGATGCTCCTGGTCGAAACGCGCACGAGCAGGGACCTGCCATGCCCCGTCGGTCAGCACCGTGCGCACCCCTTCCCCCTCCAGCCAGCCCAGCATGATCTCGGCCTCCTGGTGGTAGCCCTGGCACAGCGGTGCGGCCAGCTCCGCCTCACCGATCCCGGTGAGTGCGAGTGACCGCGCGAAGGGCAGGGGATCCTTGTGCGCCGGTACGAGAGTGGTCCCCGAGAAGCGTCCGTGCCGCACGGCGAGCAGCTCCCAGCCTCGCCCGCCGATCACAGCTTCTGCACTCGGCCGTGCGCAGATCAGCAGCGGAACGGTTGCGAGGGCGCGCAGGCGGGAGGCGCGGTGAGCTGCTGCGAGATAGGTGAGAGCAAGCCTGCGCAGCTTCTCCGCGTCCTCGTACCGTGAGGATTCGACGTGAGCACGCAGCCGCGCCGCGACGTGATCGAGCACCTCTCGGGGATCATCCAGCATGGCGCGCCGGAGCCGCTCATGGTGGCCAGGGTCTGGGGCGGGAACGCCCCGTGCACCTGTTTCGAGGGCGGCGCCGCGCCCTTGAATCGCGTCGGTGAGCAGCCCACGCAGCGGCTCGATGTCATGCCGAGAGGTCAGCGGTCCGATCTGGGCAGAGCCGTCCTCCTCGGTCCTGGCCAGTCGCGCCCCGCGCAGACCTTCCGTACCAGCTCCGAGACGCAGCCAGTGCGCCTTCTCCGGGGTGAGGCCGTGGCGATTGGACGGCGGCTTCTCCTGCGCGATGATCCGCAGCTCGCGCACTCTTGCCTCGGTGGGCGTGGCGCACTCGATCACTCCGATCGATTCTGCGCGAGGGAGCATGTCGAGCACCTTGCGACGGGTTTCCGCGGCGGTGAAGTAGGTGCGCACCCGCGATCGCAGGTTCCGCGAGGTCCCGACGTAGAGCACTGCCCCCTGGGCGTCGAGGAAGCGGTAGACCCCGGGGACTCTGGGGATCGCCGAGGCGAGGTGCTTCTTGCGCAGCTGGGCCGGGCTCACCCGGCGGTGGGCAGAGCTGAGGTCCTCGAGAGTGGTCGCGGCTGGGCCGAGCCGTTCGATGATCGCGTGGAGGACGTCGACGGTGGCGCGGGCATCGGACAGTGCTCGATGGTCCGGGGTGATGCTCGCCCCGACGTGGGCGGCGAGCGTCGAGAGCTTGTGGTTGCGCACCTCGTCCCGTCGGAACACGGTGCGGGCGAGGGTGAGGGTGTCGAGGACCTGCGGCCGCGGCCAGCTGATCTCGCAGGCCGCTGCTTGAGCGCTGAGGAATCCGATGTCGAAGCGGGCGTTGTGCGCCACCAGCGCGGCACCGCCGACGAAGTCCAGGAACATCGGCAGAGCGATGCGGATCGACGGCGCGCCCGAGACGGAGGCATCTGTGATCCCGGTGAGGGAGGCGATGAAGGCAGGGATCGGCCGTTCGGGATCCACGAAGGTGCGGAATTCTCCGAGCACCTCCCCGCCTCGGACCTTCACGGCTCCGATCTCTGTGATCGCGTCGCTCGTGGCATCGGTGCCCGTGGTCTCGAGGTCGACGACCACGAGGGTGGCCTCTGCCAGTGGGGTACCGAGATCATCGAAGCTCAACTGGCCGCGTGAAGACATGGTCGAAGGGTATGACGCGGCCCCGACAGCCGGGCAGCTGCTGCAGATGCGCAGCGTCACCCGGCCATCGGGGCCGTGAGAGATTCGGAAGCGCTCGCGCCCCCTCGAGGATCAGCCCGTCGGCTTCGATCCCGAGTAGATCCTGTCGATGATCTCCTCGAGATCCTTGACGACGACGTTGCGCTTGAGCTTCAGCGACGGGGTGAGGTAGCCGTTCTCCTCGGTGAAGTCCGAATCGATCACCTCGAAGGCGCGGATCGACTCAGCTCGTGAGACGGAGCTGTTCGCACGGTCCACGACGGTCTGGAGCTCGGCCCGGACGCGCTCGTCCTGTGCGGCCTGAGCAACGCTCATGTCGGGGAGTCCGTTGTTCTTCAGCCAGGTGCTGAGCATCTCGGCGTCCAGCGTGAGGATCGCGGCGACGAACGGCTTCTGATCGCCGATCACCACGCACTGGCTGACGAGGGGATGGGAGCGCAGCTGGTCCTCGAGCTGGGCAGGGGAGATGTTCTTCCCACCTGCCGTGACGATGACCTCTTTGGAGCGACCCGTGATGGTGAGGTTGCCGTGCTCGTCGAGCGTGCCGAGGTCCCCGGTATGGAACCAGCCATCCTGCAGCGACTCGGCGGTGGCCTCGGGGTTGTTGTGGTACCCCTTGAAGATCATCACGCCCTTGACCAGGATCTCGCCGCTGTCATCGATCGCGACGGTCGAACCGGGCAGCGGCGGGCCGACGGTGCCGGGGCGTACATCCCAGGGCAGGTTCACGCTGATCGGTGCAGTGGACTCGGTGAGACCGTAGCCCTCGAGGATCGTCACGCCGATGCCGCGGAAGAAGTGGGACAGCCTCGCGCCCAGCGGAGCGCCGCCCGAGACGGCCCACGAGACATGGCCGCCCATCGCCTCGCGCAGCTTGCCGTACACCAGCTTGTCGAACAGGGCGTGCTTGGCCTTCAGGGTGAAGGGCACCTTGCCTGCCGAGAGCGCTTTGGAATAGGCGATGGCGGTCTCTGAGGCGGCGGTGAAGATCTTGCCCTTGCCACCGGTGATCGCCTTCGCCTCCGCGCCGTTGTAGACCTTCTCGAACACGCGCGGCACGGCCAGCAGGAACGTCGGCTTGAAGGCGGCCAGATCCGGCAGCAAGTTCTTCGTGTCCGCGGTGAAGGCGGTGGTGACCGGCTGGGCGACCGCGAGCACCGAGATCAGGCGCGCGAAGACGTGCGCCATCGGCAGGAACATCAGCAACTTGGATCCGGGAGGCAGCACCTCTTTGCCCAGCAGGTTTATGGCGCTGCGGGTGGTGTCCACGAAGTTCGCGTGGGTGAGCTCCGCGCCCTTGGGACGACCAGTGGTCCCCGAGGTGTAGATGATGGTCGCGATGTCGTCCATCCTGCGCGACGTGCGGCGGGCTTCGAGATCCTCGTCGCTCACGTCGGCGCCCCGGGCCTTCAGCTCCTCCAGGATGCCGTCATCGAGCACCCCGATGTTCTCGAGCTGGGGGAGATCTCCCCGCACTGACTCCACGTCCTCCTTGTGGCGGGTGGATTCGACGACGACGAAGGTTGCCGCGGAGTCCGAGGCGATCCACTGGATCTGGCTGGGGGAGGAGGTCTCGTAGATCGGGATGCTGACGCCGCCGGTCCACCAGATCGCCCAGTCCAGGAGCGCCCATTCGTACCGGGTGCGGGAGAGGATCGCGACGGCATCGCCCGTGGCGATGCCGGAGGCGATCAGCCCCTTGGCGATGAGCTTCACCTCGGCGATGAAATCTGCGGTGCTCACCGGCGAGTAGGTGCCGTCGTCCTGGACGAGTTCGTAGATCGGCACCGAAGGGTTCGAGCGGAACCTGCCGAGCAGCAGATCCGTCGAGTTCTCTTCGGGGCGGCTCTCATGCTGCGGTGGGGAGGTGAACTGCTTCATCGAATCTCCTTTGATCCGGCCAGTGGCGTGCAGCCGGCGTACCGGACGCTTGTCCGGAAGCGCTGGTGGGGTCGATACGATTCTACGGCAGGAGACGCTTACGATGGGCCACGACAGGCAGGTGGGACATGGACACGGGTGGTCCCGTGACGGCCACCGCCAACGGCACAGCGCAAGCGGACAGGAGCGGCATGCTCTCCATCGGAGTGGATATCGGCGGGACCAAGATCGCGGCGGGGGTGGTCGACGAGGACGGCGAGATCATCGCCGCCACCACACGCAGCACTCCGGCCACAGACGCTGCGCTGATCGAGGCGGCAGTGGCGGACGCGGTGGCCGAGCTGCGCGCCCAGCACGACGTCGTCGGGGTGGGCGTCGGCGCTGCCGGATTCGTGGGGGCGGACCGACGCATCGTGAACTTCGCCGCGAATCTTGCCTGGCGTCAGCATCCGCTGGCGGACGAGCTCGAGCGGCTCACCGGACTGCCGGTGGTCATCGAGAACGACGCGAACGCCGCGGGATGGGCCGAGTATCGCTTCGGGGCTGCGACCGAGGCGAAGCACATGCTGATGGTCACGGTGGGCACCGGGCTGGGTGGCGCGATCGTGATGGATGGCCATCTCGTGCGCGGTACCGCAGGGTTCGCGGGGGAGGTCGCTCACATGACTGCCGTGCCCGACGGCCAGTGGTGCGGGTGCGGCCGACGCGGATGCCTGGAGCAGTACACCGCGGGCACCGCCATGGTGCGCACCGCGAGGCGTCGTGCCTCCGCCGGGGACCCGCTGCTGGGCCCCCTGGTGCAAGCCGCCGGCGGGGTGCGGAAGGATATCGACGGACCCATGATCACCCGGCTCGCCCAGCAGGGTGATCCCGGCGCGCAGGAGCTGATCGCCGAGATCGGGACCTGGCTCGGGACCGGGGTGGCCTCGATCGCGGCCCTGCTCGATCCCGAGATCGTGGTCGTCGGCGGCGGCGTCGCTGCCGCGGGGGAGCTGCTCCTCGACCCCGCGCGCAGGGCCTATTCCAAGAACCTCACCGCACGGGCGCATCGGCCGCTGGCTCCGTTCGTGGTCGCGAGCATGGGCAACCGGGCCGGGATCGTGGGCGCAGCGGATCTCGCTCGCGCCTGAGTCGTCGGTCCCTCCCAGCACGTCGATCAGACTCTATTGGTCTGTCTGGTCTCCTGCCGTTCGCGAGCTCACAGCACGTCGATCAGGCTCTATGGGTCTGTCTGGTCTCCTGCCGTTCGCGAGCTCACAGCACGTCGATCAGGCTCTATGGGTCTGTCTGGTCTCCTGCCGTTCGCGAGCTCACAGCACGTCGATCAGACCTCAGCCCCGTCGTGGGGGTCGTCGCGGTGCTCTCGGGGCGCGCGCAGCAGCAGGGAGACCAGCCCGCCCAGTGCGGCGAGCCCGCCGATCCAGCCCAGGAAGCTGGGCAGGGAGGGTGTCACCGTGGTGACCAGCATCAGCACGAACCCGCCCAGCATCGCGGTCCAGGACCACAGCGCTGCCTCTGACGGCGTCGGAAGATCAGGATCCGGGGGCTCGAAGTCCCCATAGATGACCTCGTCGTCATCCAGCTCCCGCGGGCCGGCGGCGCCTCGGAGTCCGGCGGTGGGGTCGCCGAGCCCGGCTGCGGGATGCTGCGCCCGGGACCTGGCGATCGATTCCGGGCTGGGCGGCTCCGCAGGCGAGTCAGCGCTGAAGGACCACAGGGAGTCGTCCTCCTGCGGGTCCGGCGGCGTCTCGTCCTCGGTGTCGCGGTGGGCGGCGGCAGCAGGTTCGCGCGGAGCGTCACCCGGTCGCAGCACCAGGCCTTCGCCCTCGAGCATCCTGGCGAACTCGGCGTCCACGTCCCGGGGGTCGCGGGCCTTGCCGGAATCGGGGGTCATCCTCCACCTCCCGAGCCTGCGACCTGCTGGTCCAGGAAGCGTGCGGAGGTCTCGAACAGCAGCTCCGCGTCGTGATCGAGTGGTGCCAGGTGATAGCTGCGCGGCAGCGCGAGACGCTCCACGGGCCCGCGCACCCCGGCCGCGACGATGTCGCTGTCCGTGGGCGGGACGGTGTGGTCCACGCTCGAGGTGGCCAGCAGCAGCGGCACCTCCACCGCACCCAGCTGCTGGCGGGTGCGGCGGAAGAACCGTCGCAGCTGCGCGACCGCGCGCAGGGGCATCTTCCCGTACGCCTCCTCGACTGCGCCGGGAAGGGCGATATCGGAGCCGATGCCCGGCAACGTCCGTACCACCGGCGCGATCAGCTCTGCGAAGTTCGCCGCCGGCGGCAGCGTCATCCCGGGGTTGACCGCCACGACGGCCGCGATGCGTCCTCGCAGCTGTGGGTCGGCCGCGAGTGCGAGAGCGAGGGCGCCTCCCATCGACAGGCCGCCGACAGCGATCGGGCCCTGCTCCTGGGAGAGGTCCAGCGCCGCATCACGCACGCATCCGTACCAGTCCTGCCAGCGCGTCTCGGCGAGCTCCCGCTCGGTGCGGGCATGCCCGGGCAGCAGCGGCAGCTCGACCGCCCAGCCCCGTTCGGCATGGTCCTCGGCCCAGGGCCGCATGGACTGGGGGGAACCGGTGAATCCGTGGCACAGGAGCAGACCGCCACGCGAGTTAGAGTGAGCCCGCACGCTCCAGGGGCGGGACAGTTCGCTGAACGCCATGGGTACATCGTCGCATCCAGATCCACCAGTTCAGTCCGTTCGCCGTTCGTCGGAGCACCGATCCAGGAGTACACCAGTGCTGTACGAGATTGCCAAGCCCTTCGTGATGGGGGTGGTGCGGGTGCTGTGGAACCCGACCATCAGCGGCATCGAGAACATCCCGGACCAGGGGCCGGTGATCCTGGCATCCAATCACCAGGCCTATTCGGACACCGTCTTCCTGCCCGGCCAGGTGCGGCGCAGTGTTCACTTCCTGGGCAAATCAGATATCTTCTCCGGCGGCTCCCCGGTGAACCGTCTGGTGGCGGCAGTCATGCGAGGGCTGCACGTGATGCCCGTGGACCGCAGCGGTGGCAGCGCCTCGAAGGCAGCGATCGAAGCCGGTCTGGCGGTGCTCGAACGCGGCGAGGTGCTCGGGATCTATCCCGAGGGGACCCGCAGCCCGGACGGTCGGCTCTACCGGGGCAAGACCGGAGTGGCTCGTCTCGCGCTGGTCACCGGAGCGCCCATCATCCCGGTCGCGATGAGGGGCGCCTTCGAAGCGCAACGCGGACGGAAGATCTTCCCGCACCGCCGCCCCCGGATCCATGCCATCGTCGGCGAGCCCGTGGACGTGCAGACGATCACGGCCGCGCTCCAGGGAGTGGAGGAGGCGAAAGTTCTGCGAGCCGTTACCGACGCGGTGATGGATCGCATCCACGCCCTCTCCGACCAGCAACGATCCGGGGAGTACGCGAACGTCGTGAAGCAGCGGATGCGCGCCGCTGCGGGCGGTTCCCCGGCAGCAGCGGAGTCCGACGCCGCAGTGTGACGCCGCAGTGTGAGGACCGGCTGGTGGGATCCGCGCACCGCTGGAGCGGGGACTGGATACCCTGTGCAGGTGACTCAATTCAGCCCCGATGCCCCTGCCCGCGCGCATGCGTTCTCCCTGTCCTCGGCTGACGACGGCCTGGCAGCACTCGGCGCCTGGCGCGAGTATCCGCGGGTGCAGCAGCCGGTGTGGCCCGACGACGCCGCACGCGCAACTGTGTTCGACGATCTGCGGTCCGCTCCGCCCCTGGTCTTCGCCGGAGAGGTCGATGTGTTGCGCGACCGGATCGCTGCTGCCGCACGGGGAGAGGCGTTCCTGCTCGCCGGTGGCGACTGCGCGGAGACCTTCGCCGATTCCACCGCGGATCGCATCCGCAACAAGATCCGCACCATCCTGCAGATGGCCGCGGTGCTCACCTACGGCGCCTCGGTGCCGGTGGTGAAGATGGGTCGGATGGCGGGGCAGTTCGCCAAGCCGCGATCCGCTGACGAGGAGACGCGTGACGGCGTGACCCTGCCGACCTATCGCGGGGACGCTGTCAACGAGTTCGCCTTCACCCCCGAGTCACGGATCCCGGATCCGAAGCGGCTGTGGAAGACCTACACCACGAGCGCTGCGACCCTGAACCTGCTGCGTGCCTTCACCGGCGGCGGCTTCGCCGACCTGCGTGAGGTGCACTCCTGGAACCGCGGCTTCACCTCCGGTGCCGGCTACGACCGCTACGAGGAGCTGGCTGGGCAGATCGACAAGGCCGTGCGCTTCATGGATGCCATCGGAGCGGATTTCGATGCGCTCAAGGTGGTGGAGTTCTATGCCTCGCACGAGGCGCTGCTGCTCGACTACGAGGAGGCGCTGTCGAGGATTGACTCCCGCACCGGGGAGATCTACGGCTGCTCCGGTCACTTCCTCTGGATCGGTGAGCGGACCCGCCAGCTCGACGGGGCGCACGTGGACTTCATGGCCCGACTGCGCAACCCGATCGGCGTGAAGCTGGGTCCCGACGCATCCGTCGACGATGCGCTGCGGCTGATCGACAAGCTCGATCCGGAGCGCGAGCCGGGGCGACTGACCTTCATCACCCGGATGGGCGCGGGGAAGATCCGTGATCGTCTGCCGGCACTGGTCGAAGGGGTGCGTGACTCCGGCGCCCAGGTGGCCTGGGTGACAGATCCGATGCACGGGAACACCATCACCTCGTCCAACGGCTACAAGACTCGGCGCTTCGAGGACATCCTCGACGAGGTCGTCGGCTTCTTCGAAGTCCATCAGGGGCTCGGCACCATCCCCGCCGGCCTGCACATGGAGCTCACGGGCGACGATGTCACCGAGGTGCTCGGCGGCGCGGGCTCGATCGACGAGGAGGGGCTGACGCGCCGCTACGAGACCCTCGTGGACCCGCGTCTGAACCATCAGCAGTCCCTCGAGCTCGCCTTCCTGGTCTCGGAGATGCTCTCCCGCCGCTGAACCGGCTTCTGATCACGCAACGCCGGTGCCCTCCCAGGCTGGGAGGGCACCGGCGTCGTCGTTCTCTGCACCAAAGGCAGTGAGAGGGGTCAGCGAGCAAAATCAGGCAGCAGGTTCAGAAGACCTGCAGCAGGATCAGAAGACCTTCAGAGTGATGGTCGAGCCCTTCTCCAGCTCGCCGCCTGCAGCGGCTGACTGCTCGTAGACGAGTCCGAACACCGGATCGCCCTTGTCATGGACCACGTTCACCGCGAATCCGGCCGCCTCGAGCGTCGCCTTCGCATCGGCCTCCGGCTGGCGGAAGACGTCCGGGACCATCACCATCTCCGGACCCAGCGAGGTGACGAGATGGATGGTGTCTCCGAGGAACCGGGTCCCGGAGGCCGGGGACTGGGAGATGACGGCACCCTTCGGCACGCTCCCGGAATGCGCCTGTGCGGCGGTCACCCTGAAGCCGGCCGCTTCGAGCGCGGCGCGGGCGGCGCCGGCGCTGTTGCCGGTCTGATCTGGGACCGCGATCGGCTGGCGTCCCTGGGAGAGGACCACGTGCACCTCGCCGCCGACGGGCAGCGCATCTGCGGTGGCCGACTGCGAGATGATCTCGCCCTCCGCGACCGTCTCGGAGAACTCCGGATCGTCCTCCACGAGCACCAGGCCGAGGTCCTCGACCTGGGCGCGGGCGCTCTCGAGGTCGCTGCCCACGACCTGAGGGACGGGGAAGGTCTCCTCACCCTTGGAGACCACCACCTCCACATTCGTCCCCTTCTTCACGGTGGTCCCGGTCGAAGGCGAGGCGGAGATGACGTGACCGGCCGGGATGGTGTCGTCGAAGCGCTCCTCGGTGTGAACCGCAAGATCTGCAGCAGTCAGCGCGGACTCGGCATCTCCGAGCGTGGCGCCGGTGATCAGGGGGATGGTGCGGTCCGCGCCGGGCCCGGTGTTCAGGTACCAGTCGCCTCCGCCCCACGCCCCCATGCCCATGACGGCGATCAGGCTCAGGACAGCCACCAGTCGCATCAATCGGGAGCGCCGACGGGCTCCTCTGGGGAGATGTCGTCCCCGAGGGGTGCGCGGTGCTCGCATCGTCACCACGCGCGGAGTCTCGTCACCCTCTTCGGGCTCCCCGACGGGTCCCGCCTCCGCGCCAGCGCCCGAGACTGCGTCAGTGCTCGAGCCTGCAGCGATGGGGGAGGCGGACACAGTGGTGGAAGCCGAGATGGTCGCGGAAGCCGACACTGCGGGCGATTCTGCAGCATCGTCGGCAGGGCCTGCGTCGTCCTCCCCCGGGGCGAGCAGCGCTGCGGGGAATGCCCGTGGACCATGTCCCAGCTCGGAGGCGACCTCGTCGAGGGAGGTGGTCAACCGCGGCACATCGGAGGTGTCTGTGTCGCCGAGCGGTTCCGGCCTGGTCTCCAGCACCGCGGAGGGGAGCGTGGTCGACAGCTCCCGCACTGCCCGGAGCAGGTCCGACGCGGACGCCGGTCGCTGCTCCACCGGGCGCGCCGCTGCCCAGGTCACCAGCGAATCCAGCTCGCGGGGGATCCCCGAGACCAGCGTGGACGGTGCCGGGATGTCCTCGTGGACGTGCTGGAAGGCAACGTGGACCGGCTGCTCGCCGAGGAACGGCTGGCGCCCGGTCAACATCTCGAACAGCACCACCCCGAGGGAGTAGAGATCGCTGCGCTCATCCGCGTGCCCCCGGGTCACCACTTCAGGACTGATGTAGGCCACGGTGCCCAGCAGGGTGGCGCTCGCGGAGGAGTTGTTCGAGCCGATGGCCCGGGCGAGCCCGAAATCTGCGACCTTCACCAGCTCGCTGCGGTCGATGAGGATGTTCTCGGGCTTGATATCCCGATGGACGATGCCCGCCTCGTGCGCGGCGACCAGCGCCTCGAGCACCTGGGCGGTGATGGCGAGGCTCTCGTGGATCGTGAGCCGCTCCTGGTCGACGATGCGCGCTCGCAGCGTCTCGCCCTCCACCAGCTCCATCGCCAGGTAGATGCGGTCCTCGTCCTCGCCCTGGTCGAAGACGCCCACGACATTGCGGTGGGCGAGACGGGCCGCTGAGCGTGCCTCCCGGCCGAAGCGGCGCCGGAAATCCTCGTCCATCGCGAGGTGGGGGTGCATGATCTTCAGAGCCACGACACGGTCCAGACGCTGATCATGCCCGCGATGCACCGTCGCCATTCCGCCGCGCGCGATCGGCTCCTCGACCCGATAGCGGTCGTCGAGGAGCAGGCTGATGCCGGGGGAAGTCGACGTTGCCGAGCTCACGGAGCCAATCTAGGTCCGCAACGCTGCTGGAACCGGGACCGACACACGCACGAGACCGGTGGTGGTGTGATGCACGACCGGGAGCGTCGGCGGCCGCAGGGATGCGCGTGCGGTCCGCGCGTGGCACCCTGGGGGAGTGGACGAACTCGATTCCCTCATCACCAACTGGCTCCCCCTCCCCGACGTCGCCGAGCGACTGGACGTGGAGGTCTCGCGCGTGCGGCGCCTGATCGAGGAAGGTCAGCTGATCGCGGTGCGCCGCGGAGACCCTGTGGTGCGCATGGTGCCGGAGCTGCTGATCGGTGACGGCGAGCTCATCCCGCATCTCGCGGGGACGATCACCGTGCTGCGAGACGGCGGTTTCGAGGACGCAGAAGTGCTGAGCTGGCTGTTCACCGAAGACGAGACGCTGCCCGGCAGGCCGATCGATCAGCTACGCAAGGGCCAGCGCGGCGAGGTCCGCCGGCGAGCGCTCGCACTCGCGCTCTGACCCTTCTCTGACGACCCTTTTCTGACCTCTTTCTGTCCGTCCGACCCAGAGGACCGGAAGCGCCGAGATCTGGCGGCGCAGAGGCCTGCCGGTGCAGAGACACCTCGGCGCAGGACCCTGCTTCTCAGACTCCGTCAGGCGGGCAGCGAGTCCACATCCGTGGCGAGGTCCGCGAGCGCCTCGAGGCCTGCGCGGCCCTGGGCGCCCAGCTCACCCAGTTCTGGCGTGTCCAGAAGCAGCGCACGGGCCCGTGCCGCCCGTCGGCGCACCTCGTCTGCCACGGAGCTGACGGCGCCGGTGGACACCATCAGCGCGTGGACTGCGCTGATCTGCGTTTCGTCCGCCTCGGGGTTGCCGACGACCTCGTCCAGCAGCGCTCGGCCACTGGCGTCAGCGGCCTGCCGCGTGCGCGCCAGCAGTACGGTGCGCTTGCCCTCGACGATGTCTCCGCCGATCGGTTTGCCGGTCTCGTCCTGATCCCCGACCACGCTGAGCAGGTCATCCCGCAGCTGGAAAGCCGTCCCCACCTCGATCGCCCAGGCTGAGAGGGCATCCAGCGCCTGGTCCGGCGCCCCTGCAAAAGCGGCACCGATCCGCACCGGCCGCAGCACCGTGTACGGCACCGTCTTCCACCGGATGACGGAGAGCGCGGCCAGCTCCGCATCGGGGGCTGAGGAGAACCCTCCGGCCTGGTGGAGGATGTCGAGGTACTGCCCGGACATCACTTCCGTGCGCAGCGCATCGAACTCACGGCGGGCGCGGGTCACCGGGACGGGAGCTCCTTGAACCCCGGCGGCCATCTGCTCGGACCAGCTCAACGCGAGATCGCCCAGCACGATCGCGGTCGCGATCCCGTACTCCTCTGGGGCACCGGCCAGGCCTGCACTGCGATGTTCCTGCTCGGCCTGCATATGCAGAGCCGGTCGTCCGCGCCGCATCGGGGAGTGATCGATGACGTCGTCATGCATCAGCGCTGCTGCCTGGATCAGCTCGATCGCAGCGCCGAGTCGGGCCAATGCGTCCACCTCCGTGGGCGTCGGCTCCCGGCCCAGCGTCGCCACGCCGCCCCAGAAGCAGAAGCGGGGGCGCAGCAGTTTCCCTCCCTCGAGGTAGCCGGTGAGGGCGTCGATCAGTCCGGCGGCCTCCGGCGAGATCTCCTCGAGGTGCCGCCGATGCGCGGCCAGCTCGGCGCGGGTGACCTCGGCGACCCGCTCCACCAGCAGCTCGTCGAGCGCGTGCAGGCGGTCGCCGAGGGGCGGCGTGTGGGAAGGGGGCATCGGGAACTTCCTTTCTGGCGGGCATCACGATCTTCCCACGCGCAGCTGTGCGGCCCTCCCGTCGGACGGTTCCTCCACAGCGGCTGTCCATCCCCAAGGAGCCAGGTTCGCACCTGTGGCGGCGACAGATCGGTGAAGGTCTGAGACATGACCACTCACATCACCCCTGCCGATCACGGCCGCCACGTCCTCGACGTCCATGACCCCGCCGAGCTGCTCGCAGAAGCCAGGCTGTGCCTGCGTGAGCCTCCCGTGGATTCGCTGATCCTCGCCAGTTCCGGTGGCGCCAGCTCCCCACTGATGATCACCCGCTCGGCACTGGCCGACCTGCTGGGACCCGGGGGCGGTGAGAACCTCGAGCGCCACCTGGCGCTGATGCGCGATCGCGGCGGCCCCGTCGTGCATGCACTGATCGTGCTCGGTGACGGATACCAGGATCTGCTGGAGCCCGTGATCCACGAGGTCATGCGTCGTGCAGGGCAGCTCCTTCACGCCGCTGCCCGGACGCTGGAGTCCGAGTCCTCGCCCGCGCCCATGTTCCAGCTCCTGTCCCTCCACGGCGCGGCGGGGTCGACCTCCTGGGAGCTGGAGAGGGATCTGCACGAGGGAGGAGCAGGGGACGTCGGCGTGACGGCGACCGGACCGCTGCGCGCGTTCTCCGACACCCGCGCGGCGGCGTCGGCCGTCCTCACCGGGCGCGCCATCCCGCACCACGACGCTCCGAACCCGATGCTGGAGGAGATCGGTCGCGGCCTTCGGCTCCCTGCACTCGACCTCTCCTCGGAAGCGGACCCCGGCAAGCTCTTCACAGCGGCGCTCTCCGCACTGGACAGGCTCGGCGGCGGTGCCCTCAGCCTCACTCCGGCGGAACGGATGACGAAGTGTGAACAGATCTCGTCGCTGCTGTCCGCCATCGCCGTCGAGCGGCTCCACTGGGAGCTGCTGGCCCAGTTCGTCGAGCATGGCGACACTCGCGTCATCGACCGCGAGACCCTCCTGCAGACCTTGGTCAGTGATCGGGAGTGGCGGCCGCACGACGACGTCTGCGCAGGTGGAAGGTGGTACATGGGGCTCGAGAAGCTCCGGCGCATCGCCGCGGCGGCCATGGTGGCGGCACTGCCGGCAGAGCGCCGCATCGCCCGGTCAGCATGGCGAGCCCTGACCGCGCTGCTGGTGCTGCTGGCATGGTGGAACCACCGCTTCGCCACTGCGGGCAGTCTCGTCGATGAGCTCCGGGAACAGGAACCGGAGTCGACTCTGGCACCCTTGCTCTCACGGATGACCGATACGCCGATCTTCCCTGCCTGGTGGCCCAGCGCCTGACCCGGGCCGCCACGATGCCTTGCGCGGGGGAGGCCACCGAAGGAGCAGCACCGATGACCGTCCTCGGAGAGCACCGATTTGTCGATGCGAGAATCCCCGCCCGCGACGGGGCCCTGCACGCGCCGTCCGCTCCCACGGACTCCGCTCCGACGGACTCGGCTTCCACGGATTCCGTTCCGACGGACTCGGCTCCCGCGGATCCAGCCTCGGCGTCGGGCGCCTGGCGCCCGGAGAGGGGAGCTGGTGACCGTCAGTTCGCCGAGATCGGCCCGCTCCTGCTCGAGAACGGGGAGATCCTCGACGATGTCACCATCGCCTACGAGACCTGGGGGGAGCTGGACCAGGACCGTGGCAACGCCGTGCTGGTGCTCCATGCACTGACGGGTGATTCCCACGTACGAGGCCCGGCCGGAGGTAGCCACCCCAGCCCTGGCTGGTGGGAGGAGATGGTCGGCCCCGGCCGGCCGATCGACACCGACCGCTTCCATGTGATCGCACCGAACGTGCTCGGTGGATGCCAGGGCACCACCGGGCCCAGCTCGCCAGGTGCGGACGGCCTCCCCTACGGCTCGCGATTCCCCATCATCACCACCCGCGATCAGGTTGATGCCGAGCGACGATTGCGGGACCAGCTCGGCATCGAGCACTGGGCGCTCGTGATCGGCGGCTCGATGGGAGGGATGCGCGCCATCGAATGGGGCGTCTCCCACCCCGACGAGGTGCAGCGGCTCTGCGTCATCGCCTCCTCCGCTCGGGCGACCGCGGACCAGATCGCCTGGAACAACGCTCAGATCGCCTCGATCCAGCTGGACCCGGAGTACCAGGGAGGGGACTACTACGACGGCGGCAGCGGGCAGGGGCCGAAGTCCGGATTGGGCATCGCCCGGCGGATCGCGCACACCACCTATCGCACGGCGGAAGAGCTCGAGAGCCGCTTCGGCAATCAGGCCCAGGGGCGAGAGGACCCCTATGACGGCCGGGGCAGGCACCAGGTGACCAGCTATCTCGATCACCATGCGGTCAAGCTCGCCCGCAGGTTCGACGCGAACTCCTACATCACGCTCGCGCAGACGATGAGCACCCATGACGTCGGCCGAGGTCGCGGAGGCGTGGCACAGGCCCTGGGCCGTGTCCGTGCCCGCACACTGGTGGTCGCGATCGATTCTGATCGGCTCTTCCCGCCGGCTCTGGTGGAGGAGATCGCCCAGCACGTCCCCCAGGCGCAGTGGCAGGTGGCCACCTCGCCTGTCGGGCATGATGCATTCCTGCTCGCCCATCCGGGACTCGAGGAGTGGATCGGCACCCTCATCGGCGACTAAGCTGGGTCAGCCGGTGTGACTGCACCGTTGCACGGTCGCAGGGAGGAGACGTCGCATGAGCATCGTCGTGGGGTACTCCCCGTCGGGTCAGGGACGGGCCGCGCTGAAGGCCGCCCTCCGCTATGGAGCGCGCACGGGGGAGGGGCTGGTCATCGCCTCACATCTCTATCACGACGCTGAGCGTGGGATGACTGCCGCCACCGAGGACGAGGTGCGTGACGAACTGCGCGCGCTCGGCACCGAGCAGGCCGACGTCGCCGTGCGGAGCAGCCTCGAGAGCGATATCGGGGAGTTCATCCTCTCGGTCGTGGACGAGGTCGCGGCGAGCTTGGTCGTGATCGGGCTCCGCCGGAAGCCGCCGATCGGGAAGCTGAACCTGGGCGCCTCGGCGCGTCGGGTCGTGCTCGGCGCGGCCTGTCCGGTGCTCGCCGTCAAGGACGACCACCACGCGAGTGGGGTCGGTGGCGTCACAGGCGCCTGAGCGGGTGGGAATAAACCACTGCGAGCGGCGTTATACTCAACAGGCTTGACGGCACCGTGCGTTCGTGCGCCGTGAAACCGGTAGATACCGGTGACGTGACACGGAGCGGAGACCGCGAGCCGCGCCGAGAAGACCGATCGCCCGAGTGTGGCGGACCGCCCATGCCGGGCCGCCGCCGGAAGAAGGAACTCTGTGACCTCCTCCAGTACTGCTGAGACCGCCTCCAAGGCGAAGCGCTCGACAAGCGCCGCGGCCACGAAGGCAGCGGAGAGCTCCGAGGCCGTCGAGACCGACGCTGTCGAGACCGCTGACACCGCCGCACCGAAGACCCCCGCCAAGAAGGCCCCTGCACGCAAGACCGCCGCCCGGAAGCCGGCCGCCAAGAAGGCCGCCGCACCCAAGGCCGCCGAGGCCGACTCCGACACCGAGGAGGAGTCGGAGGAGACCGAGGCGAAGAAGGCCAGGTCCGCGACCGACACGAAGGTCGAGGAGTCCGGCGGCTTCGTCTTCAACGCCGCTGAGGATGACGCCCCCGCCCAGCAGGTCGTCACCGCCGGCGCCACCGCCGACCCGGTCAAGGACTACCTCAAGCAGATCGGCAAAGTCGCACTCCTGAACGCTGCGCAGGAGGTCGAGCTGGCCGAGCGCATCGAGGCCGGTCTCTACGCCGAGCAGAAGCTCAAGGGCGACGAGTCGATCACCAAGACCAAGGCCGGTCGCGAGCTGGCGATCATCTCCCAGGACGGCCGCGCCGCCAAGGATCACCTGCTCGAGGCCAACCTGCGCCTCGTGGTCTCCCTGGCCAAGCGCTACACCGGTCGCGGGATGCTGTTCCTGGACCTCATCCAGGAGGGCAACCTCGGCCTGATCCGCGCGGTCGAGAAGTTCGACTATGCCAAGGGCTACAAGTTCTCCACCTATGCCACCTGGTGGATCCGCCAGGCCATCACTCGCGCCATGGCGGACCAGGCCCGCACCATCCGCATCCCGGTGCACATGGT
Organism: Brachybacterium sp. AOP29-B2-41; assembly: GCF_052378395.1. NCBI lineage: Bacteria > Bacillati > Actinomycetota > Actinomycetes > Micrococcales > Dermabacteraceae > Brachybacterium > Brachybacterium sp. AOP29-B2-41. The sequence goes on along the minus strand of NZ_JBQSXR010000012.1, from coordinate 109,364 downwards.
CGAGGTCATCAACAAGCTCGCCCGCGTCCAGCGGCAGATGCTGCAGGACCTCGGCCGGGAGCCCACCCCGGAGGAGCTCGCCAAGGAACTGGACATGACGCCCGAGAAGGTCGTGGAGGTCCAGAAGTACGGTCGCGAGCCGATCTCCCTGCACACCCCGCTCGGTGAGGACGGCGACAGCGAGTTCGGCGACCTGATCGAGGACTCCGAGGCCGTGGTCCCGGCCGATGCAGTGAGCTTCACCCTGCTGCAGGAGCAGCTCCACTCGGTGCTGGACACCCTCTCCGAGCGTGAGGCCGGAGTGGTCTCGATGCGCTTCGGGCTCGAGGACGGTCAGCCCAAGACGCTCGATGAGATCGGCAAGGTCTATGGCGTGACCCGTGAGCGGATCCGTCAGATCGAGTCCAAGACCATGTCGAAGCTGCGTCACCCCTCGCGCTCGCAGGTGCTGCGCGACTACCTCGACTGACGTTCAGCAGTGAGGACGGGCCCGGTTCCACTAGAACCGGGCCCGTCCTCTGTCCGCCGCTCGGCGGACGCTCGCACACAGCAGTGATCAGGACGAAGCAGCGATCAGGACGAACCCGGGAGATGGAGCACCGGCAATGAGGACGACCACGGGCACGGACACCGCCACCACACTGCGGATCCATCGCGTCACCGGCGAGGACTGGACCAGCCATCGGGATCTGCGGCTGGACATGCTCGCCGCCGACCCCGAGGCGTTCTGGGCGGACCCGGCAGAGGCCCGCCGCCGAGACGAGCGGCAATGGCGCCGGGAGATCGCCGGACCACGACTCCATCTCCAGGCCAGACGCGGGGGATCGGTGCTCGGCGGGATCGCCCTGCTCCCTGCCGGCTACACCCCCGAGCATGTGATCCCCGCGGACCGCGCCTACCTCGTCTCGCTCTGGGTCCGTCCTGCTGCTCGCGGCACTGGACTCTCCCGTGCCCTCCTCGCGAATGCCGCCCGTCTCTCCCTCGAGCTCGGGCGACCGGACCTGCGGCTGGATGTCGACGACACCAACACTCCAGCTCAGGGTCTCTACGAGCGTCTCGGCTTCGCCGCCACCGGCGCCCGGGAGGCCCGAGAGGGCCGCAGCACCTACTGGGTCGAGTACGCGATCCACGCCGAACAGCTGCTGCGCGTTTGACCTGCTGAGCGATTGGGCTGCTGCACGACCCACCTGAGCGCGCCTACCCGCAGTGCGCGCCTGCAGGGCGTCCCCGCAGTGGGGCGGACAGGCAGACGAGAAGGGCGCCCACCAAGGAGGTGGGCGCCCTTCTCGAGGAACGGGAGCGATCAGACTCTGCGACCGGCTGCTGCGGTCAGTCCTCGATCGGCTCGGGCTTGAGATGGAGACGCTCGGTCTCGTCGATGATCTCGGAGGCGACGCTGGTGAAGGCGTCCTGATGGGCGCGAGCGTGGTGCGCGCAGAACATCAGTTCGCCGCCGGCCTCGAGGAGCACCTTGACGTACGCCTGAGCACCGCAGCGGTCGCAGCGGTCGTGTGCCGTGAGCCGGGGAGCTTCGAGAGTGAGGTTCATGAGGTCATTTCTAGCATCGAGACCGGGGGCGGGGGGAGTATCCACAGCCCTGGTTCGCTGGCGGCGCAACACCCTGTGAGCCCAGCCGCTCCCCACGCCCGGTCGGGGCCCGTGCTGTGAGCCGCGCGGCAGGCGGCAATACCCGGATCCTGTTGCCCCGACCCGTAGGATCTGGGGGGTGTCCACCACCAGCACTGCGAAGAAGTCCGCCTACGATGCCCGCAATCTCCAGGTCCTCGAGGGCCTCGAGGCTGTGCGCAAGCGTCCCGGCATGTATATCGGCTCCACCGACTCCCGGGGCCTCATGCACTGCCTCTGGGAGATCCTCGACAACTCGGTCGACGAGGCGCTCGGCGGGCACGGCGACGCGATCGAGGTGATCCTCCACCCCGATCACTCGGTCGAGGTCAGGGACACCGGTCGCGGAGTCCCGGTGGATGTCGAGCCCCGCACCGGACTGACCGGCGTCGAGGTGGTCTACACCAAGCTCCACGCCGGTGGGAAGTTCGGCGGCGGCTCATATGCCGCCTCGGGCGGCCTGCATGGCGTCGGCGCGAGCGTCGTCAACGCTCTGTCCGGGCGCCTTGATGTCGAGGTCGATCGGGGCGGGAAGACCTACGCGATGAGCTTCCAGCGCGGGCAGCCGGGCGAGTTCGCCGATTCCGGTGAACCGGACCTGGATTCCCCGTTCACCCCCGCGGAAGGACCCGGGGAGCTGCGGGTGGTGGGCAAGGCCAAGCGCGGCGTGACCGGCACCCGTGTGCGTTACTGGGCCGACCCTCAGATCTTCGTCAAGGGATCGCACTTCTCGCTGGACGACCTCACGCGCCGCTCCCGGCAGACCGCCTTCCTGGTCCCGGGCCTGAAGATCTCGGTCAGCGACCTCCGGCCCGAGGCCTCGCCCGATCAGCCGACCACCCGCGTGTACAAGTACGACGGCGGGATCAGCGAGTTCGTCGAGTACCTCGCCCAGGATCAGCGGATCACCGATGTGATCCGACTGCAGGGCACAGGGGAGTACACCGAGACGGTCCCGGTGCTCGATGCGAACGGCCACATGGTCTCCACCGAGGTCGAGCGCAGCTGCGAGGTGGACATCGCGCTGCGGTGGGGTTCGGACTTCGACTCCACGCTGCGCTCGTTCGTGAACATCGTCGCCACCCCCAAGGGCGGCACCCATGTCACCGGTTTCGAGCAGGCGATGGTCAAGACCGTGCGCAAGCAGGTCGAGAACCAGGCCCGGCGGGTCAAGTTCAATGCGAAGAATGAGAAGATCGAGAAGGACGACACCCTCGCCGGGCTCACCGCGGTGGTCAGCGTGCGGATCGACGAGCCGCAGTTCGAGGGCCAGACCAAGGAGGTGCTCGGCACTCCGGCGATCCGTGCGATCGTCGCGAAGGTCGTCGAGGACCGGCTGACCGAGTTCCTCAGCTCCGCCAAGAAGGGGGAGAAGGAGCAGGCGGCCCTGGTCGTCGACAAGGTCGTCTCGGAGATGCGCGCCCGCATCGCTGCGCGCATGCACAAGGAGGTCTCGCGGCGCAAGAATGCGCTGGAGTCCTCCACCATGCCCACCAAGCTCGCCGACTGCCGCACCCATGACGTGGACCGCTCCGAGCTGTTCATCGTCGAGGGCGACAGCGCGCTCGGCACCGCGAAGAACGCCCGCTCCTCGGAGTTCCAGGCTCTGCTGCCGATCCGCGGCAAGATCCTGAACGTCCAGAAGGCGTCCATCACCGACATGCTGAAGAACACCGAGTGCGCTGCGATCATCCAGGTGATCGGGGCCGGTTCGGGTCGCACCTTCGACCTGGAGGCCGCCCGCTACGGCAAGATCATCATGATGACGGACGCCGACGTCGACGGCGCGCACATCCGCACTCTGCTGCTGACACTCTTCCATCGCTACATGCGCCCCCTGGTCGAGGCCGGCCGGGTCTATGCCGCGGTCCCGCCGCTGCACCGGGTGGAGATCATCCACGGGGGCAAGAAGAAGAACGAGCTGGTCTACACCTACTCCGAGGCGGAGCTGCACAAGCTGCTCAAGAACCTCGAACGCCGGGGGAAGAAGTTCAAGGAGCCGATCCAGCGCTACAAGGGCCTGGGGGAGATGGACGCCGACCAGCTGGCGGACACCACCATGGATCCCGGTCACCGCACCCTGCGCCGGGTGCGGATCGAGGACGCCGAGGCCGCCAGTGCCGTCTTCGAGCTGCTGATGGGCTCCGACGTCGCCCCGCGCAAGCAGTTCATCATCGAAGGAGCCGAAGAGCTCGATATGGAGAGGATCGACGCATGAGTGTCGCCGTCCGAGTCATCCCCTGCCTGGACGTCGACGCGGGTCGCGTCGTCAAGGGCGTCAACTTCAAGGATCTCCGCGATGCTGGGGACCCGGTCGAGCTGGCCGCCCGGTACGGCGCCGAGGGAGCTGATGAGCTCACCTTCCTCGACGTCACCGCCTCCTCCGGCGGCCGCGACACCATGATCGACGTGGTCCGCCGCACCGCAGAGCAGATCTTCATCCCGCTGACCGTCGGCGGCGGGGTGCGCTCCGCCGGCGACGTGGACCAGCTGCTGCGGGCGGGCGCGGACAAGTGCGGGGTGAACACCGCCGCGATCGCTCGCCCCGAGGTGATCAGCGAGATCTCGCGTCGTTTCGGCAACCAGGTGCTGGTGCTCTCGATCGACGCCCGCCGCGTCACCGACGAGACCCCCGAGGGCACGGCACGCTCCGGTTCTGGCTTCGAGGTGACCACCCACGGTGGTCGGCGCGGCACCGGCATCGATGCGATCGCCTGGATCCGCGAGGTGACCGAGCGTGGAGCCGGGGAGATCCTGCTGAACTCGATGGATGCCGATGGCACCGAGCAGGGCTTCGACCTCGAGCTGATCACGCTCGCCCGGGAGGCGACCACGCTGCCGCTGATCGCCTCCGGCGGTGCCGGAACGCCCGAGGACTTCGCGCCGGCCGTTCACGCGGGCGCCGACGCGGTGCTGGCCGCGAGCGTCTTCCATTTCCAGCAGATGACAATCTCGGAGGCGAAGGCCGCGATGGCGGCCGACGGGATCACCGTGCGGTGAGCGCACCGCTCTCGGTCGCGGACCGAGCAGCCAGCACCACCCACCCTCCACGGCAGCGCCTTGCCGTCATCGCTCTGGTGCTTCTCCTGCTGCTTCTCGCCACCGGCGGCTGGCTGCTGTGGGACAACCGCCGGCTCGATGTCACCACCTATGACGTGGTCCTCGACGAACTGCCAGCAGCGGCGGACGGGCTTCGCATCGCTCAGATCTCCGATCTGCATGCCGCACAGTTCGGCACCTTCCAGGATCGGGTGGTCACCGCGACCACGGCCGCAGAGCCGGATCTGATCGCGCTCACCGGCGACCTCATCGACTACCGCACCACGCAGCTGGACGGCGTGCTCGCGATGACCGAGCGACTGCAGGCGATCGCACCCACGTACTTCGTGCTCGGCAATCATGAGGCGGACTCACCCCTCATGGACGAGCTGATCAGGGGACTCGAGGCTCGCGGCATCACGGTGCTGCGGAGTGAGGCTGTCGAGGCGCAGATCGCCGGGGTCGAGCTGAGCGTGGTCGGTCTTGATGACCCGCGGGTGCGGGCCGCGGCAGGGGAGAGCCCGCAGGAGGCGACGGCGGTGCTCGCCGGACTCGGCCTGCCGGAGGATGGCACCACTGTGCTGCTCGCGCATCGTCCGGAGCAGCTGGACAGCTATACCGGTACCGGGGCTGACCTGGTGCTCTCCGGGCACGCCCACGGCGGGCAGGTGCGCATTCCCGGAGTGGGTGGGCTCTACGCCCCGCATCAGGGCCTGTTCCCCGCGCTCACCGAGGGCGTGCATGAGCGGCAGGGCACCACCATGGTGATCAGCCGGGGGCTCGGGAACAGCATCGCCGGGGTGCGGGTCAACAACCCGCGTGAGCTCGTGATCGTGGAGATGCGCAGCGGGATGTGAGCCGCCTTCTACTAGCTATTCGCAGTGTGTATACGCAGTGTGTATAGTCCTCGCATGAGCACCGCACACGCCCTGCTGGGACTGCTTGATCGGTCGCCAGCCTATGGGTACTCCCTCAAGCATGACTACGACCAGCTCCTCGCACCGGAGCGGCCGCTGGCCTTCGGGCAGGTCTATTCCTCGCTCGCCCGCTTCGAGCGCCAGGGATGGGCAGAGATCCTCACCGTCGAGACCGGCTCCGGGCCCGAGCGCAAGCTCTACGGCATCACGGCCGACGGGGTCGCCGAGCTGGATGCCTGGGTCTCCACGCCGCAGGTCACCGGCTCCTTCTCAGCCTCCACCCTGTTCGTGCGGATCTCGATCGCCCTGCTTTCCGGGCGGGACGCCCAGGAGGTCCTCACCGTCCAGCGAGCGAGCCACATGGTGCGCATGCGCGAGCTGACCGCACGCCGTCGCGGTGCCGAGCCCTCGCTGCTGCTCCAGCTGGACTACGAGCTCACCCACCTCGACGCCGATCTGCGCTGGATCCAGGAAGCCGGTCAGCGGCTCGATGCGCTGCGCGTGCAATGGCAGGAGACGACCGGAACGCGGCCCGACGAGACCGGGGCGCAGCGATGACCGCCCATTCCGAGAGTCGTGAACGCGCTGCGACCGCTGCCGGAGCTGCGACGGTCGTCGAGCTGAGCGGGGTACGGGTCTCCTACGGTCAGGATCCCGCGCTGCGTGGCATCGACCTGCAGATCGCCGCAGGGGAGCAGGTCGCCGTGATGGGGCCGTCCGGATGCGGGAAGTCCACTCTTCTGCATGTGCTCGCCGGCGTGCTGGATGCCCGGGAGGGCACCCTCCGGGTGCTCGGCGAGGACCTCGGAGCGATGCGGGAGAAAGATCGAGCCCAGCTCCGGCTGGCCCGGATGGGCATGGTGTTCCAGTTCGGTGACCTGATCGGCGAACTCACTCTGCGCGAGAATCTCGCCCTCCCGCTCCAGCTCCTCGGCGGCAGGCCGGCACGGATCCGGGCAGAAGTCGACGCGATGCTCGACCGTCTCGGGCTCGGCGAGGTCGCAGGCCGTCGCGCCGCCCAGGTCTCCGGTGGACAGGCGCAGCGCGCCGCCGTCGGCCGCGCACTGATCCACCAGCCCGCCCTGCTGCTGGCCGACGAACCCACCGGCGCGCTGGACACAGTCGCCGCCGACACCGTGATGGACGCCCTGATGGACACCGTGACGGAGCAGGGCACGACCCTCGTGGTCGTCACCCACGACAACCGCGTCGCCGCACACCTGAACCGCCTGGTGAGCATGCGCGACGGGGAGCTCGTGGGCTGAGATGCGCTCCTCCCTCCGCCTCGGGCTCACCCTCGCCCTGCGCGCCACCGACCAAGGCCGCTTCCGCACACTCAGCGCACTGCTCGTGTCCCTGTTCGGCTGCGCGCTCCTGGTCGTGGTGCTGTCCCTGCTGGATGCTGCCAGGCCCCGCAGCCTCGCACCCGGGATCGCGATGTCGGAGGTGGTCGGGATGATCCTGCCCGGGATCGTGGCCCTCGCGATCGGTCTGCCCGTGCTGGCCGCCGCCGCCGCGACCGGCCGCATGTCCGAGCAGGACCGCTCCCGGCGCACGGCCCGATTGCACCTGCTCGGGATGCGCGGCCGCGATCGGGTACTGGTGGGCATCGGCGAAAGCCTCCCTCCCGCTCTCGTCGGTGCAGCTGTCGGTCTCACGGTGGGTTCTCTGCTGGTTCCGTGGGCCGGAGGGGCACTGCTGGGCATGACCCCGGCGCCGAGCGTTGTGCCGGGATCTCTCGTGGTGGCCCTCGCCGTGCCGCTGGGTCTGGCCGCCGGGGCCGCGATGCCCTCACGTCGCTCCCAGAGCGAGACTCTGGAGCAGGCTCGCGGAGAGGTGGACCGACGTCCCGGTCTCTGGCGGGCAGCGATCCTGGTGCTGGGTCTGGTGATGCTGGTGCTCAGCTGGAGTGTGCAAGGGCTCTCGAACCCCGTGCTGGTCGTTCTGTTCCTCGGCGGTGCCGGCCTGGCCGCACTGGGCAGCATCCTGCTGCCGGCCCTGCTGGTGCGGCGCAGCGCCGACCTGCTCGTCCGGGTCGGATCCCCGGTGACCGTCGTGGCGGGACGGCGCCTGCAGTCTCAGCCCGCAGTGCTCGGCAGGGTGCTCGGCGCCCTGGTGATCGGCGTGGTGGTGACGACGGCAGGGCAGGGACTGATCAGCGTCTTGGCCGCTACCCCGGTGTATCAGGCCGGGCGCCACTACCGAGACGTCGAAGCTGTCGCCGAGGCATGGCTCCCGGATCGGGCGGCCGTCGCAGATCTGGAGCGTGCCCTCGAGCAGGTCGGTGGAGCTCGCGAGGTGGCATTCTCCACGCGCGGGTACGTCGTCGCCCCGGGGAGCACCCCGCAGGAGCACGCCCTGGGTGCGATGGTGACCACCTGCGAGGAGCTCCGCGTCCTCCGACCGGAGGTGGAGGGCTGCCGGAATGATCGTGCGGCCTGGATCCCAGCTGCGGCTGGGTTCGAGGAGAGGGTACCGCTCCAGGGAATCGTGGATCTGTTCAGCACCGACTTCGACGAGAGCAGCGGCGGGTTCGGAGATCCCGTGCTGCAGCTCGAGGTCTCCGAGGATGATCTCTCTCGAGTGCCAGTCCCTGCCTGGCAGGACACGGATCCGGCACCCACCCTGTTCATTCCGCGGGCACTGGTCACCGAAGAGCAGTTCTGGCAGTTCGGCGACGTGAGCGCGAGGGTGAATGCTGGCCCGCGCCCTGACTTTCCGGCGGAGCTGCAGGCGGCGGGAATCGACGCCCATATCGGCTGGACGGCGGAGGACTTCGCGCCCTATCAGGCGACCATCGACACCATCCGCCTGCTGAACCTCGTGGTGCTGGCCGTCGGGCTGGGCGCCTTCCTGCTCGGCATGGCTGATCTGGCGATGGGGCGCAGGCAGGAGCATGCCCGGCTGCGCCTGCTCGGCACCCCTGTGGGGGTGCTGCGCCGTGCGCACTGGCTCGAGGTGGCGCTGCCGCTGGTGGTCGGTGGGGGAGCGGCGCTCGGGATCGGGCATCTGGTCGCCGTCGCCTTCGTCGATACCGGTAACCGCGGTATGGAACCGGGCATGGTGACGCACCTCGGCGCGGAGAGCCTCACCGGACCGGTTCTCGCCGTGGCGGGCGGCGCGGTGGTGATCGCGCTGCTGACCTCGATCGGCATCGGTGCTCCCCTGCGACCGGACCACATCCGCCGGGCCTGACGTGCGCACCGCCGCGCGTCTGCTGTACTCCGGACGCGACACGGCCCGTCCGAACGGATTCGGACGGGCCGAGGGTGGGGGCGAGCGCTCGCATCAGAGACGCCGCCGTGCTCACCGCAGGTGCGAGAGGCCGGTGCCGAGCAGTGCGCGCTGCACGAGCAGCTCGTGCTCATGACGCGCCTGCTGGGCGGCCTGCTGCCGACGGGCCTCGCGCACCGCTCGTCGGCGGGCGAGGAAACCCTTCAGCAGGGTGTCGACGGCGTCCTCGTCGGCGACCTGCTCGAGCCGACGCAGGCTGGTGTCGGCGCGGGACGATTCGCGGCGGGTGAGGGTGTCGATGGGGCTGGTGGTGTTCTCCGATGTGTCGGTCGTGTGGATGGTGGTCGGGCTGCGGGTGTCGAGGGTGGTGTGAAGGGACATGGGGGCTCCTGACGGAGTGGCGTGTGATCGAGTCTCCTGCGCGCTGCGGACAGCTGCTGTCCTCGAAGCGCGCAGGAGAGTGCCCGCTGCTCGAGTGCGTCGGGCAGCGGGGATTCTCAGTAGTGCCGGCGGCAGGGCCGCACGGCATGGCGCGGAGCGGTGCGCTCCGTCAGCCGGCCACAGGCGCGGCGTGCCCGGCGGTGCTGCGGCCCCCACCGGCCGCTCGCTGAGCCACGGTGAGTCCGTGGGGCCGGGTGAGGGATGCGGCGAGGCCGAGCGACGACGCGGCCGGGCTGGCCGGGGTCGTGAACGGGGGCTGGTGCATCTCCATACGGAGAGTTGACCACCCTTCTCCGGTGGAGCACAACTGATTAGAAGTTCGCACGACGACGAAGACCCGGCCGCCCTCTGAGGGGCGACCGGGTCCTGGTCAGATGCTCCGCGGTGCGGAGCTGTGCTCAGCGCTCGATGCGGTAGGTGACGCCGATGGAGTGCGACTGGCCGGGCTCGAGGGCCACGTAGCCGTCCTTGGCGATGGCAGGCTCGATGCAGACGAACTCGGGCCAGGCCGTATCGGGGATATCGGCCATGCCGGTCACCAGCGTGTCCCAGGGATTCCAGACCACAGTCTTGGCGGTGCCGCGCGGTGCGGAGACGATGCGGCGGCCGGACTTCTCATCGTGGACAGTCACCACGGCGGTGGAGTCGACGACCCGGTCGGTGGCGGCGGTCAGCCGCAGCGGCCCGGCCGGGAGCACGTCGGGGGCCAGCCCGCGGGTGTTGTCGAGGAAGTCAGCGCCTTCGAGCCCGAGGATCTCGATCTCCCGCACATCGCCGACGGCGAGGTAGGTGTGCAGCGCTGCCTCGAGATCGAGCGGCCGGGGTCCGGCGGTGAGGGTGAGGTCCACCGACACCTCGGCGCCGATGCGGAACTGGACGGACGCGGTCAGCGCCTTGACGTCCTCGGGGGTGCGGAGGGTGAGCACCACCTCGTCGCCCTCTCGCTCGGCCGAGGCGAGATCCCAGCGGAGGTTGCGCAGCCAGCCGTGCTTGACCTCCATCGCCAGGTCCCGGCCCGGTCCGAACCAGGGGCCGATCAGGGGGATGCCTCCGCGCACGGCCTCCCGCTCGCCGAAGGCGGAGTCCGGGCTCATCCAGAGCAGATCCGCCTCACCGGCGGGGACGTAGCTGGTCAGGTGCGCGCCGTCGAAGAGGAGCTCGGCCGTCGCAGCAGGGGTGTCGATCAGCAGGACGTCGACCCCGTGGGTCTGCCCGAGGCGCACACCTTCGGGAAGCGGGACGGAGGTGGTGGGGGCATCGGTGCCTGAAGAGTTCATGACGTCATGGTCGCACGTCACCGGGCCGCGGATCCGAGGACTCAGCCGGTTGCCGTCCCGGCGCAGCGGCCGCGCGGCTGGACTCTCTGGCCTGGGTCGAGTTCCGTTCCTCCGTGCCCTCCGCAGCCGCCGAGACTGTGCGGATGAACAGCAGCAGCCAGCCGTACACGATCGCCGCCGCCCCCATCTCGAAGGCAGTCATGTTCAGGTAGTCCACGCCCAGGTAGAGCACTGTGACGGTCACCAGCAGGGCGAAGGCCCCGGCGGTGACGGCGATCAGGGCGCCCGGCAGCCGGCGCAGCAGCACCGGCACCACGAGCAGGGTGAGCGCGAAGACGACCACGAGCGACTGGGCGACCACGTCGTGCCAGAAGACGCTCACGGTCCGGGAGATCACCGCGACCAGGGCGACCAGCACTCCGACTGCGCTCAGCAGCGAGCGCACGGCGGTGATCAGCCAGGCCGGCTCGCCGGCGCTGCGGGCCCAGCGGTCCAGATCATGGGCGAGGAACTCGGCCACGGTCACCAGCGCCACCCCGGTCAGCAGCAGGGTGAGGTTGAAGGTGAAGCTCGAGAGGCCGTCACCTTCGCCGAGCTCGGAGAAGTACCGCTCCCACCAGTAGGGATCCGAGGCGTTCATGGCACTGGCGAGCACACCGACCACGAGGAATGCCGCCAGCAGGGTGGCCAGGGACCGGCCGGTGAGCGAGGCCGCCGCCGCGGAGGTGATGTAGGCGGCGGCGCCGGCCGCAAGGGCGACCCAGAAGGTGCCGGCGAGGCGATCGAGCGCGACGCCCTGGAAGGCTTGTTGGAACACACCGAACAGGGCGCCGGTGAGGAACAGGCCGAGGATCCCGAAGACGAGGGAGAGCCCGAGGACATCGATCCCGCGGCGCCACCAGTGCCGGCCCCCGAACCAGGGCAGGGAGCGCCGGGTGAGGGTCGAGAGGGTGAGGGCGGCCGTCGCTGCGCCGCAGCCCAACACCGTCAGCGCGGCGACCTGGCCGATCGATCCCGATCCTGCCAACGGAACGGTCCCGCGCAGGGCGAGCAGTCCGACGACCAGACCCACCAGGGCGCCGGCCACGCCGACGGCGATATGCCGGGACTCCACACGCGAGGCCCGGGAGGAGCGGAATTTCCCGCGCAAGGCACGAGACTCCTGTGACTCCAGACGCGAGCCCCAAGGAGACCGAGACTCGCCGTCCGCGGCAGGGGAGGGATGGGGGTCGCCGCGAGGTATGGGCGCCACCCCGTCCCGGTTTCGGTCGCCCTGCACCGCTCAGCCGATCGCGGCGATCGGGACGGCCACCGGGGTCCCGGAGCCATCCCGGCGCCCGGTGGGCTCGGGCAGATCGATCGGCTGCCCCGCCTCGGACGAGGCGCGAGCGGGGTGAGGGACCACCCAGGCGCCGATCAGCGTGTCCTCGCCGCGCAGGAAGCGATGGCAGCGCATCCCAGCCGTCGCCCGACCCTTCGGCGGGTACTCGGTGAGGGCGGAGACCTTCAGCGAGCCGTTCTGGAGCAGCGGGAGGGTGCCGGAGCTGCCGGCGACGGTCACCACGTCGGCCGGGGCGGTCACATCGATCACCCCGAAGGACACCACCCGGTCGCCGGCGCCGAGCTTGATCCCGGCCACACCTCCGGCGCTGCGGCCCTGCGGCCGGACCCCGGAGGAGGGGAAGTGGAGCAGCTGCGCCTCGGCGGTGATGAAGACCAGGTCCAGGTCCTCGTCCTCCTCGAGGTCCACGACCCCGACCACGGTGTCACCGTCCTTCAGCGAGATGATCTCGAAGCCGTCGGCCTTCGGGAACTCGAGCTGCACCCGCTTGACCACGCCCTGCCGGGTCCCGAGCGCGATCGCCCCGCCCCGCGCGAGATCGTCCTCGCCGAGCCGGATCAGCCCCAGCGCGCGTTCCTCGCGCTCGAGGTCGATGAGGTCCGCAAGCCGCGTCCCGCCGGCGAGCGAGGGCGCCCCGGCAGTCGGTGCGAGCGAGGGCAGATCCACGACCGACAGCCGCAGCACGCGGCCGCTGTCGGTGACCACGCCGACGCTCGAGCGGGTGGTGGTGCGTACCTGGGAGACGACCACATCATGGGAGCTGCGGGCGCCCTCGCGCAGCACCGGGCCCTCACCGGTGACCCGCGCGACCAGTCCGGTCCCGGTGAGCAGCACGTGGCACGGCTCATCCGCCACCTCGAGGGAGCCGGCGGCCGAGATCACCGGCTTCTCCGCCGATTCGAGCAGGACCGTGCGGCGGGAATCCCCGTGCTCGGCGGCCACCGCGGCGAGCTCGTCGGACACCAGCGCACGCAGCACCGCATCCGAGCCCAGAATCTCCTCAAGCTTCTCGATCTCCCGGCGCAGGTCATCGCGCTCGGCCTCGAGATCGATCTGGGAGAACTTCGTCAGCCGTCGCAGTCGCAGCTCGAGGATGTACTCCGCCTGAACCTCGGAGAGGTCGAACACCGTCATCAGGCGGGTCCGTGCGGTCTCGGCATCATCGCTCTGCCGGACGATCTGGATCACTTCGTCGATGTCGAGGATCGCCAGCAGCAGACCCTCGACCAGATGCAGGCGGGCCTGGTGCCTGCTCAGGCGGTGCTCGGTGCGGCGGCGCACCACCCGCAGCCGATGATCGACGAACACCTCGAGCAGCTGCTTGAGGCCGAGCGTGCGGGGCTGCCCCTCGACGAGGGTCACATTGTTGATGCCGAAGGACTCCTCCAGCGGCGTGTACCGGTACAGCTGCTGCAGCACGGCCTCGGGGTCGAAGCCCGACTTCACCGTGAGCACCAGTCGCAGGCCATGGTGGCGGTCGGTGAGGTCCTGGTAGTCGGTGATGCCCTGGACCCGCTTGGCCTGCACTGCATCGCGCAGCTTCTCGGCCAGCCGCTCCGGACCCACCTGGTAGGGCAGCTCGGTGACGACGATGCCCTTGCGGCGGGAGGTGACGTTCTCGATCCGGGTCGTCGCCCTCATCTTGAAGGACCCGCGTCCTGTGCGATAGGCATCCCGGATGCCCTCGAGCCCCACGATCCGGCCGCCGGTGGGCAGATCCGGACCCGGCACGAAGCGCATCAGCTCGTCCAGCTCCGCCTCCGGATGATCGATCAGATGCCGGGCGGCGGCGATCGTCTCCACCAGGTTGTGGGGCGCCATGTTCGTGGCCATCCCCACGGCGATCCCCGAGGCCCCGTTCACCAGCAGGTTCGGGTACTGGGCGGGCAGCACCTCGGGCTGGAGGAGCTGGTTGTCATAGTTCGGGATCATGTCCACGACGTCCTCGCCGAGCGAGTCCGTCATCAGCAGCGCCGCCTTGGCGAGCCGTGCCTCCGTGTATCGCGGGGCGGCAGGTCCGTTGTCCAGGGAGCCGAAGTTGCCGTGTCCATCCACCAGCGGCAGGCGCATGTTGAAGCTCTGCGCCATCCGCACCAGGGCGTCGTAGATCGCGGTGTCGCCATGGGGATGGAGCTTGCCCATCACCTCGCCCACCACGCGCTGGCTCTTCACATGGCCCTTCTCGGGCCGCAGGCCCATGTCGGCCATCATGTAGAGGATGCGGCGCTGGACCGGCTTGAGCCCATCGCGCGCATCGGGCAGCGCCCGGGAGTAGATCACCGAGTACGCGTACTCGAGGAACGACGACTCCATCTCGCTGGTGACATCGATGTCGACGATGTTCTCGTCGACCGCGTCCTCACCGGCGGGCGTATTGGTGCTGCGTGATCGGGCCATGGAGAACATCATGGCGCATGACCGGCCATGATCCCGGGAGCCGGTCACCTGAAGGGACGTGAATCCCGTCAACTCCCCGCAACTCGACGATAGGATCCAGCCATGGCGGAAAGACGCGACGGCCTGCGGTCACTGCGCCGCCGTGCCCGGCCCGAGGATGAGCACGAGCCCAGCTATCCCTCTCACTGGGAGGCGGACATCGCCCTGCGCGACGGTTCCGCCGCACACCTGCGCCCGATCCTGCCGACCGACGCCGACGCCCTCCAGGACTTCCATCAACGGCAATCGGAGCACTCCCGATACCTCCGCTTCTTCGCCGCGATGCCGAAGCTGTCCCGCCGCGACCTCGAACGGTTCACGAACGTCGACCATGCCGACAGGGTGGCCCTGGTGGCGCTGGTCGGTGCGGAGATCGTCGCCGTCGGGCGTTACGACCGCACCGAGCCGCACTCCGCCGAGGTGGCGTTCAACGTCTCCGATTCCCGCCAGGGAACGGGCCTGGCCTCGGTGCTGCTGGAGCACCTCGCGGCCGCTGCCCGCGAGCGCGGCATCAACGAGTTCACCGCCGAGGTGCTCCCGGAGAACACCAAGATGATCAAGGTCTTCACCGAGACCGGCTTCGACGTCACCCGGGTGCTCGACGACGGCGTGGTGATGGTCTCCTTCCGGATCGACCCCACCGTCCGCTCTCTCGCCGTGATGTCGGAACGCGAGCACCGCGCCGAGGCGAGGGCCATGGAACGGCTCCTGCACCCGCAGTCGGTGCTGCTGATCGGCGTCTCCTCCCGCGCGGACTCCGCCGGCGGCCGCTTCCTCACCGCGCTGGAGGACTCGGGCTACGGCGGCACCGTGCACCTCATCGCCCGTGATGTCCTCGAGCTGAGGGGGCGCCGCACCTGGGCCAGAGTGGGTGACGTGCCGGGCACCGTGGACCTCGCCGTGATCGCGCTGCGTCCCGAAGCCTGCCTGGACGCGATCGACGAATGCGCCGCGATCGGGGTGCGCAGCGTCCTGATCCCCACCGAAGGATTCTCCGACAGCGACGAAGGGCGCCTGCTGCAGCGCGAGCTGGTGGCCCGCGCCCGCCGCCATGGCATGCGCCTGCTGGGACCCGGCTCCCTCGGCTTCCTGCGCACCGGGGAGGATGCCATCAGCCTCTCGCTGGCCCCTCGGATGCCGCAGCCCGGAACGGTCGCGCTCGCCGGGCAGTCCAGCGCGCTCTCAGCGATGCTGCTGGCAGGCACCGACGCCCGAGGCATCGGCCTGCACGAGTTCGTGGGCGTGGGGAACCGTGCGGACGTCTCCTTGAACGACACCCTCCAGCACTGGGAGGACGACGATCAGGTCGGCGTCATCGGGCTGGCCCTGGAATCGATGGGAAATCCTCGCAAGTTCACCCGGATCGCGCGCCGGCTGACGCGCAGCACCCCGCTGATCGTGCTGCGTCCCCCCGGCAGCGAGTCACACCTGCCGCCCGGTCACGACGTGCGCTCCTCGACCCTGCCCCGTCGCGCCATGGACCAGGTGCTCGACTCGGCCGGGGTGGTCCAGGCAACGGGAGTGGACCACCTGCTCGACGTGGTCGACGCGATCGGACGGCAGGGCCTCCCGCTCGGCCGACGAGTAGGGCTGCTCTCCAACACGGCCGCGCTCGGCGCCTCCCTGAGCGGGGCCGCCGGTCAAGCCGGCTTCGACGTGGTCGCGGAGAACCACAGCGTTCCGCTCTCCCCGGATCCGCGCCTCATCCAGCGCGCCTTCACCACGATGGCGGCGCTGGGCCAGGTCGACCTGGTGATCGCCGGCATGATCGACCCGCAGACGGCCGACATCACCGAGGTGCTGCGGCAGATGTCGATCGTGGCCCGTCATTCCGAGGTGGTGCTCCTGGTCTGCCTGGTCACCACCGAGGACCGCTTCGCCGAGGTGCAGCGGGCGGTGCGCGCCGACCTCTCGCTGCCGCCGGTGCACGCCACCCCCTACGCGGTGGTGCGCGCCGGTGCAGGAATGCTCGCGGCCGCCCTGCGTCCCGAGGTGGATGACGCGGAGCCGGCCCAGCGGGAGGGCATCGATCGCGCGGCGGCCCGGGAGCTGGTGGAAGCGCTGACTCCCTCGCCCGCCGCGTCCGCCGTGGATCTCTCCACCGCGGAGATCACCGCGCTGCTTGCCGCCTACGGCATCGACCAGCTGAGCAGCCGCCGGATCACCGATGCCGAGGACGCCCTCGCCCAGGCGGCGGAGATCGGCTATCCGGTCGCGCTGAAGTCCACGGACCCCGTGCTGCGCCATCGCGCTGATCTCGGCGGGGTGCGGCTCGACATCCCCGACGCGGTCCAGCTGCGTCACGCCGTCGACTCGATGCGCCGTGACCTGTCCTATTCGAGCGCACCGCTCGAGGTCCAGGCGATGGCCCCCGCCGGGGTGCCGATGGTGGTGCGCAGCGTCGAGGATCCCTCTCTCGGCCCGGTGGTCTCGCTGTCGGTGGCGGGGGATGCCACCGATCTGCTCGATGACATCGCCTATGCGATCCCGCCCTTCAGCGAGAGCGCCGCGGCACGGCTGGTGGACGCTCCCGCCACGGCCGTGAAGCTCCGGGGAATGCGCGGCCTGCCCCCGGCGGATCGGGAGGCGCTCGCCGATCTGGTGGTCCGCATCGGCCTGCTCGCGGAGGACCTTCCCGAGGTGGCCTCCCTCGAGCTGTACCCGGTGCTGGTGGCGCAGGACGGCCTCACCGTGATCGGTGCCCGGGTACGGCTGGCACCCCCGCCCAACCGCACCGATGGGGCCCGACGCACGCTGTCCGGCCCACCGGGGTCCTGAGCCGCGCCGCCCATCGAGTCGGAGCGTGGAACAATGACGGGATGACCACCGCACTTCCCACCGATCTGCTCAAGGCTCTCGAGACCGCCGGGTACTTCCCACAGGCGGCAGCCCAGAGCCTGGAGCGTTCGCTGCGAGGCCGCGCTCCGGTCGCCCATCTGGTGCGGCCCGAGACCACCTTCGACGGGCCGGAGGTGCGCCGCCACCTCACCGTCGTGGTGCTGACCCCCACGCACCTCCTGATCACACACCTCGATGACGATCCGGCCGATGCGCTCAACCCCAGCCAGGTGGTCTCCACCACCGAGCGGATCCGGCTGCAGCGGATCACCGCGACCGGCCTCTCGCAGGTCTTCGACACCGATGGGCAGCTCAACCCCGGCCGGGAGTCCGAGATCACCCTGGGCATCACCTGGGACGGCAGCCGCCGCCTGGACCTCGAGCGGGCAGTGTGCGAGGACCCCGGCTGCCAGCTGGATCATGGGTACACCGGCACCATCGCCCCCTCGGATCTCGCCCTGCGGGTCAGCGCCCTGGCCGATGGCGCCGGCGCGGTCGAGGAGGCCCTGGCCTTCCACGACCAGCTGATCGACGCGATCGACGCGGTCGGGGCCTGAGCCGGCGTGCGTGCCACAGGTCCCGGACCCCGCCACCGCGACGCACCCGGAGCGATGGAGGACTGGCCCGCCGACCTGCTGCCGCCGCCCTTCACCGGCGGCGCACGGCCCGGCCTCCTGGATGTCCTGCGCCCGCTGGTCGAGAAGCCGAAGCCCGGCCGGGACCTCGTGGTGCTGCTCGACGGGCTCGGCGCAGATCTGCTGCGTGAGCACCGGTCGCTCACGCCGACTTTGCGTCGCCTGGAGGCGCAGACCCAGCGGATCCGCACCGTGGCCCCCTCGACCACCTCCAGCGCCATGGTCTCGCTGCAGACCGGCGCTGCACCGCTCGAGCACGGGGTCCTCGGCTATCTCACCTACGACCCGCAGACAGGCCGCAGCCTCAATCAGATCAGCGGAGCGAATTGGATCGACCCGCGTGCCTGGATGCCGCTGCCGACCCTGGTCGGCTCCGGCTCTCGCCGGGCGGTGCAGGTGGGGCCGAGCAAGCACGCCGGCTCCCATCTGAGCGGCGTGGCCTACCGGGGCTGGGAGTTCCTCGGCCACGGGCGCACCGACCGTGTCGACGTCGTCCGTGCCGCCCTGCGTCGCGCTGGCGCCGACGGGCTGGTGCATCTCCATGTCGATGACGTCGACCACGCCGGACATCGCCACGGGGTCGACTCCATGCAGTGGCGTGACGCGCTGGCCGAGGTGGACTCCCTGATCGGGACGCTGCTGCGGCGACTGCCTCGCGGCACCCGGATCCACCTCACCGCAGACCACGGCATGGTCGACACGTCACCTGAGCTCACCACGGACCTCGCGGACCACCCGCAGATCCTGCGCCTCATCCATGAGGTCTCAGGCGAGGCCCGCGCGCTGGCGCTGCATGCGGTCCGCGGCGACGGTGCGGCTGAGGAGCTCGCGGCTCAGCTCGCAACGCTGCTGGGGGAGCGGGCCCTGGTGCTGCCGCGCGAGGACATCCTCGCCAGCGCCCTGCTGGGACCGGCCGGAGCTGAGGTGACCGAGCGGGTCGCGGGCCGCGTCCCGGATGTGCTGGTGCTGTCCCGGGGACGCTGGAGCGTCGACGACTTCTCCCGGCGACCGGACTCCGCACGGCAGATGGTCGGCGTGCACGGATCGCTCACCGCGGCCGAGTCCTGGGTGCCGCTGCTGCACACCGAGGTCTGAGCAACCCCTCCAGCTCAGGCCCAGCCCTGTTCGGGCTCAGTCCTGCTTCGAGCCGTTCGACCCGAAGACGATCTCGTCCCAGCTCGGCATCGAGGCGCGCTTGCTCTTCGGTCGCGGCTTCTTCGTGCTCTTCGATGGCGTGCCCGCGGCGTCTCCCGCAGGCTTCTCTGAGCTCGCTGAGCTCGCTGAGCTCGCTGAGCTACCTGAGCCCTCTGAACTCTCCGCCGGTTCCGCGCCCGCGGCGCCGGGGATCACCGTACCGACGGCGTCGAATCCGGGCAGCGGGGTGAGATCGATCGTGTCCTGGTACTGGATTTCGTCTTCGGCCGTGTCGGCAGTGTGCCCTGCCTCAGGATCCAGGTCGCCCTGGTCCTCGTCGGTGCCGTCGGACTCCGGGGTCGCGGTGAGGTCGTCCTCGTGATCGCTCTGGGTGGAGTGCTCCTCCAGCGCCTCGAGGTCGGCGTCGTCGTCGGCGTGTCCCGACTCGACGGACTGGGCTGTGAGGTCCGTCTCGGGCGCCTGGGGCACGGACGTCTCCGTCTCGGACGGCTCGGGCTGGGAGTCCTCGTCGAGCCCGGACCAGACGGTCGCGGAATCGTCAGGTCGCGGCACGGAGCGCAGGCCGCGACGTGCGTTGAGGGCGTCGAGCTCCTGGTCGTCGATCACGGAGGCGTGATCGACGAGCGAGGGATGGTCCTCGGCGACGGGGCGGCGTGCATTCCAGCTGCGGGCGCGCGAGGGCGCCGCCGGGCTGCCCTCGAGGGATCCGTCCGCCTCGAGGTCGTAGACCGCGCTCTTGACGGCCTGGAGCCGTCCCCGGCCGCGCGACGGCTCGGAGGGTGCGTCCTCGTCGCTGATCCAGCGCGCCTCATCGTCCACCGGCGAGACGGTGCGGTTGTCGATGTCGGCGACCCAGTGCGCCTGCCGGGTGCGTCCACCGGCGGAGAAGGTCAGCTCGAGCGTCCAGGTGCCGTCCTGGCGCCGCCAGGCGTCCCAGGCGGTCTCCCCGGTCGCCTCCCGGGCGGCGAGCCGCTCGGCGACGACGTCCTGCAGTGCAGGACCTCCGCGGCCGACGGGGAAGGTGCGTGCGCGGGAGGCGGTCCACTCGCGCTCGGCGAGCACCGGGCCTTCGTAGCGGCGCACCCGCTCGAGCGGGATCTCGGAGGCGTCGGCGATGTCCTCGGCGCTGCGGCCGGAACGGAGCATCGCCTGGATCTCGCGCGGTCGGACGGGGGCGGAGTCCGCGGCCTGGATCATGTTCAGGGCCGGGCGGTCCGAACGGACCGCCGCCCTGAGCGCCCGATCGATGCGCAGCGTGTATCGCTCGCCGTCGGAGTCGACCAGGAGCAGATGTTCCCCGTCGTCATGGATCCCGTCGAGTTCGAGCTCGCGCATCGTCGTCCTCTCCGTCGGAGCCTGGTCGCTTGCATGCAGAAGTCTAGGCCGTGACCATATCGTGCACGGCCCTGCGGTGCCGGTTCCCGGGGGTGCGGACGTCGGCGTGTTGCGGTCTGCGGTGGACGCCGTGTTGTGAGTCGCAGGCCGCTCTGCAATAATGCCGCCGCATTCAGCGTTGAGACCCGGGCCGACCAGAAGTGGCCCGCGAGGACTCACCGGCGCGGAACTGCCCCAGCCACCCAGGTCGGATGAACCCCGATGACAACCAGGAACGGACCGTAGATGGCCACTGATTACGACGCCCCGCGCAAGAACGACGACGAATCGAATGACGACTCCATCGAGGAGCTGAAGGGTCGCCGGAACGAAGCGGCGACCCCCACCGTCGATGAGGACGAGGCGGATGCCGCCGACTCCTATGAGCTCCCCGGTGCCGATCTCTCGGGCGAGGAGCTCTCCGTGCGGGTGCTGCCCCGCCAGGCGGACGAGTTCACCTGTGCGAGCTGCTTCCTGGTGAAGCACCGCAGCCAGATCGACCACGTCGAGGGCACTCTCATCATCTGCAAGGAGTGCGCCGCGGCGTGATCCTGCTCGTCCCATGACGACGACGGCGCCACCTCCCGACCGGGAGGCGGCGCCGTCGTCGTTCTACGCGGTGGTGCACCGTGGATGGCACATCGCGGAGCGCTCAGCGGCCCTCGCGCGCCTTCAGCTGCTTCGCGGTCCTCAGCGCGAGGGCCAGGTCCTCGGGACGGCGGGTCGAGGCGACCCAGGCGGTGATCGGATCCTCAGGGTCGAGCACCTCGACCCGGAGCCCGGAGCGGGTCCACCCACGGATGCAGTGATGAGCCAGCGGCTCGAAGCCCTGTCCGATCGTGCGAGCCCAGTCCTCTCCCTGGAGCGGCGTGGGATCGCCGAGCAGCTCGACCCCGATCTGCGCGCGGCCCAGGCGGAAGCGGCCGTTCGCCACCTCGAGCACGGGGGAGTACTGGTGGACCAGCACCAGCAGGGCGAGGATGCACACGGAGGAGAACACGATCGCGACCGTGAGGTTCAGCGGGACCAGGATCAGGCCGAGCGCGGCTCCGATGGCGACCGCGACCACCCAGACCGTGGGGCCGGGGAAGAGGTGCTCACGGAAGAGGACGGTGCTCTCGTCGGAGGCGGCGGGGGTGGTGGCCGCCGGGACGGGGGAGGTGTGATCAGCGGGGCGATCAGCTGCTGCGGACATGCCGCCATGGTCTCACGCAGCACCTGGACGTCCACGGCCCGCCCTGCGAGGCTCCGAGCTCGCTGGGAGCAGGATGCCGCCACGGCATACCCTGTGCCCATGTCTGTCGATCACGCTGATTCCTCGTCACACGATGCGACGGCCGCACCTGCGGCCGGAGACCCCGTCCTGCGCATCCGCCGCAGCGGCGCGACGGCGCTGCCGCATCGCGCCCATGCCGACGACGCTGGGCTGGACCTCGCCAGTGCGGAGGACCTCGTGATCCCCGCCGGTGGCCGGGCCCTGGTGGACACGGGCCTCGCGCTCGCGCTGCCGCCCGGCACCGTGGGCATGGTCTGCCCCCGCTCCGGCCTCGCGGCGCGCCACGGGATCACCGTCCTGAACGGCCCCGGTATCGTGGATGCCGGCTACCGAGGTCCCGTCAAGGTCTCGCTGCACAACACCGATCCGACGGAGCCGTTCGCCCTCCATGTCGGAGACCGCATCGCCCAGCTGGTGGTGGTGCCCTTCATCGCCCCGGTGCTGCAGGAGGTCGCGGACCTCGAGGAGACCGACCGGGCGCAGGGCGGCTTCGGCTCCAGCGGCGGTTTCGGAGCCGCCGCGACAGCTGAGCCGATGACGGCGGCTGCGACCGCCACGGCGGCCGTGACCGCCGACGAGACCACGGAGGGATGATCATGGGACTGTTCTCTCGCAAGAAGCAGCAGAAGGTCGAGGAGATCGACGGCCTGGATGCGCACGACTCCCAGGATTCGGGGATCTCGCAGAAGGCGACCGACCGGCCCGATGCCGAGGACGCCGAGAACGATGAGGGCACCGAGCGGGCAGAGGGCCGCGACGGCGACAGCGACTCCGCCGCCCCTCGCGGAGAGCACCTCGAAGACGGCCCCTATGACGAGTCCGAGGCACCCGCGGAAGAGCGGATCGACCTCGGAGCACTACGCGTCCCGGCCATCGACGGCATGGAGCTGAGGATGGAGGTCGATCAGCGCAGCGGCTCGGTCACCGGGGCGAATCTGGTGATCGCCGGCTCGTCCCTGCAGGTCCAGGCCTTCGCTGCGCCCAAGACCCGCGGTCTGTGGGAGGACGTGCGCTCCTCGCTGCGCGACTCCGTGGTCAAGCAGGGAGGGACCGCGGAGACCCGGCCCGGAGCCTTCGGCACCGAGCTGATCACCCGGCTGCCCGTGAAGCGGACCGATGGGCGCACGGGATACCGGCCGGCGCGATTCATCGGCATCGACGGACCGCGCTGGTTCGTCCGGGCGATCCTCACAGGCAAGGCGCTGGGCGACAAGGAGCAGTCACGCCGTTTCGAGACCCTCATCTCCCGCCTGGTGGTGGTGCGCGGGTCCGAGGCGATGGCTCCGCAGGAGCTGATCCCGCTGCATCTGCCCGGGGAGCGGCCGGGCCTGAGCCAGGTCGGTGCCGCACCGCTGGACCCGCTGGCACGGGGCCCAGAGATCACGGAGGTCGGGTGAGTCCCGCGGTGCCCGGCTCCGGCTCTGGCCCCGAGACCCACGGCCCCGAGCACGAAGCACCCGAGACCCAGGGGCCGGAGCCGCGAGGCGCCGAGCGCCCGGCTCCGGCGACCCGAGGCCCTGAGCGCCAGGGTCCCGCAGCCGGAGGCCCCGGCATCGGTCCAGAGGCGGGCACGGGCCCAGCCGCCGAGGAGCACGAGCCGACGTCCCGCAGCGGGCTGGGTGCCGTGCTGCGGGATGAGGAGTTCTCCGTCTCCGACGCCATCGGCGGCCCCCGCGGCATCGTCGAGTCGGTGCTGCCCACGCTGCTCTTCGTGGTGCTGTTCGTGGTCACGCGCTCGGTCATGGTCGCGGCCGTGGCTGCGGTCATCGTGGTGCTGGGACTGCTGATCGCCCGGATCGTGCAGCGACAGAGCCCGTCCACGGTGCTCGGCGGCCTGCTCGGGGTGGCACTCGGCGCCGTGCTCGCGATCCGCTCCGGCGAAGGCTCTGACTTCTACTGGCCCGGTATCGTCACCAACGCCGTCGCCCTGGTGGTGCTGCTGACCACTCTGGCGCTGCGGCGACCGCTGGTGGGAATCTTCGTCGGCCTGCTCGATCCTCGGGT
This sequence comes from Brachybacterium sp. AOP29-B2-41, assembly GCF_052378395.1. Lineage (NCBI taxonomy): Bacteria > Bacillati > Actinomycetota > Actinomycetes > Micrococcales > Dermabacteraceae > Brachybacterium > Brachybacterium sp. AOP29-B2-41. Next base: position 85,770 of record NZ_JBQSXR010000012.1, on the reverse strand, counting down.
GAAGGACTGGACCGAGGACCCTGACGCACGCCGTGTCTACACCAGGGCCACGTTGCTCTTCGTCGGGCTCTACGCCGCGAAGCTGGCCGTGCAGCTCCCGCTGCTGCTGACGGATCAGGTCGCCGCCCTCGGCGCCGCCAAGATCGCCATGGGCCTGCCCGCCTTCGCCGTGATCGCGTATCTGGTGTGGCTCATGCATCGCGGACTGCTGGCGCGTCGCGAGCGACGTTGAGCACCTGCTCGGGCCGTGTGCGCAGGAGCGTCATCGGGTCGGGCACGCAGGAACGCCATCGGGCCGGGCGCCAGGACCGTCCACTGGATGAGACAATGGGCGGACGGTTCCCCGCACCCGACCGCAGGTCTGCGCGGGACCTCCCATAGATCGAGCAGCCACGGTCCGCGTCGTTCCCCGCGCGGACGGGAAGAGAGTGGTCCGATGACCTCCGATGCCGAAACCGCGCCGAGCAGCTCCGCCCTCGGCGGGCGCCTCCTGACCCTCACTGTCGGCCCGCCCGCAGCCGGCGGCACCTTCGTGGCACGCCATGAGGGACGGGTCGTGTTCGTCCGCGGCACGACCCCGGGCGAGACCGTGACCGCCCGACTGCTCGAAGACCCCGAGGAGCGCGCGAACGCACGTTTCTGGCGCGCCGAGGCGCTCGACGTGCTCGAGGCAGGCCCGGACCGTGCACCGTCGGTCTGGGAGGAGGCCGGCATCGACGGCGTGGGAGGTGCCGAGTGGGCGCACATCGCACTGCCCGCCCAGCGCCGGATCGCCACCGAGGTAATGCAGGAGCTGCTCCGCCGCGCCGGGGTGACGAGCTTCCCGATCGAGCAGGTGCAGGTCGAGCCGGCGCCGCACGACGCCGAAGGGCTGGCCTGGCGCACACGCGTGCGCTATGCGGTCGATGCCGATGGCCGGGTGGGCATGCGCGGCTGGCGTTCTCATGAGGTTCGTCCGGTGGGCGCGGATCCCCTCTCGGCCCAGGCCATTCGTGACCTGCAGCTGGGGGAGTGGACCGCCCCCGAGGGGACCGAGGCGATCGATGCGGTCGCTCCGTCGGCCGGTCCTGCCTCCGTGGTGCTGATCGGGCGGGAGCTCGACCCGAGCGCAGTGGTCATCCCGGAGACCTGGGGGGATGCTGACGTCTCTGTCCGCACCGGGCGCGGCCTGGTCCCGCTGCGCGGGGACGGACTGGTCCATGAACGCCTCGGGGAGCGCATGTTCGCCGTCAGCGCGACGGGCTTCTGGCAGTCGCACCGACGCGCCGCGGAGCTCCTGAGCGAGGTCGTCGAATCGACGCTGCGCGCACCGCACGGCGGCAGCGCCTGGGATCTGTACGGCGGAGTGGGGGTCTTCTCCGCAGTCGCAGCGCGGCAGGTCGGGGACGACGGTTCGGTCGTCTCCGTCGAGGGGAACCGGCGCGCCTCGCAGATCGCCGCCGAGAACCTCGAGGATCTTCCCCAGGTCTCGACCGCGACCGCGGACGTGACGGACTGGGTCCGTGCCCGCCGTGGCGGCGTCGACACGGTGGTGCTGGACCCGCCGCGCAGCGGTGCAGGCACCGAGCTGATGGACCTCCTGGCAGCCGCCGTCCGCCAGCGGATCGTCTACGTCTCCTGCGAGCCCTCCACGCTCGCCCGGGACCTCGCAGCGATCGAGAAGAAGGGGTGGCATATCGCGGACCTGCGTGCCTTCGACCTGTTCCCGCATACCCACCACATCGAGTCGGTCGCGGTGCTGGAGCGAGTCTCGGCCTGAAGGGACGGGGCGGCGTCGCTCGGCCGCGCCAGGGCCGTCGCACCAGGGCCGTCGCACCAGGGCGCCCGCCGAGACGGCGAGCTTCGACACACCTGCAGATCAGCTGACGAGGTGTCAGGTCGAGGGTGCCTGACATGGTACTATTTATCTTGACTTCAAGATATATGCCGGATCGAGCCGGCGTCCCCTCGGTCGACCTGCATGAGCAGCGGTTCATCGCGAGGTGAGCGTTCGTCCGCCTGTCGCGGATTGCGCGCCTACGATGGAGGGGTCAACCCCACACCAAAGGAGTTCGCCTGATGAGCACTGTCGACTCATTCGCCGCGAAACAGGATCTCAGCGTCGGCGGCACCGACTACGAGATCTTCGCGCTCGACGCCGTGGAGGGCGCCGACAAGCTTCCCTACAGCCTCAAGATCCTGCTCGAGAACCTGTTGCGCACCGAGGACGGGGCGAACATCACCGCCGACCACGTGCGCGCCCTGGCGGGCTGGGAGCCCTCTGCCGATCCGTCGGTCGAGATCCAGTTCACCCCGGCCCGCGTGATCATGCAGGACTTCACCGGCGTGCCCTGCGTCGTCGATCTCGCCACCATGCGCGAGGCCATGCAGGATCTCGGCGGCGATCCCGAGAAGATCAACCCGCTCGCCCCGGCCGAGATGGTCATCGACCACTCGGTGATGATCGACGTGGCCGGTCGCCTGGACGCGCTCGAGAAGAACATGGAGCTCGAGTACGAGCGCAACCGTGAGCGCTATCAGTTCCTGCGCTGGGGCCAGACGGCCTTCGACGACTTCAAGGTCGTCCCCCCGGGCACCGGCATCGTCCACCAGGTCAATATCGAGTACCTGGCCCGCACGGTCATGACCCGTGAGGTGGGCGGCGCCCTGCGCGCCTACCCGGACTCCTGCGTCGGCACCGACTCCCACACCACCATGGTCAACGGCCTGGGCGTGCTCGGCTGGGGCGTCGGCGGCATCGAGGCCGAGGCCGCGATGCTCGGCCAGCCGGTCTCCATGCTGATCCCGCGCGTGGTGGGCTTCAAGCTCACCGGCGAGATCCCGCCGGCCGCGACCGCCACCGACGTGGTGCTCACGATTACCGAGATGCTCCGCGAGCACGGCGTGGTGGGCAAGTTCGTCGAGTTCTACGGCGAGGGCGTCACCCAGGTGCCGCTCGCCAACCGCGCGACTATCGGCAACATGAGCCCCGAGTTCGGCTCCACCTGTGCGATCTTCCCGATCGACGAGGTGACCGTCGACTACATGCGTCTCACCGGCCGCACCGAGGAGCAGCTCGCGCTGGTCGAGGCCTACGCCAAGCGCCAGGGCCTGTGGCACGACGCCTCCAAGGAGGTCGTGTACTCCGAGTACCTCGAGCTGGACCTGTCCACCGTGGTGCCCTCGATCGCCGGCCCGAAGCGTCCGCAGGACCGCATCGTGCTGACCGAGGCCAAGGAGTCCTTCCGCGAGGTGCTCCCGTCCTACGCGCGTGACCACGAGGCCTCCGAGAACGGCGCGGACACCGCTGGCACCTTCCCCGCCTCGGATCCCGCCAGCCAGGGTTCGGACAACGACTCCGGCGGCTCGGCTCCCGAGCACCAGCACGTCACCGGCCGGGCATCGAATCCGGTGCAGGTCAGCGGTCGGGACTTCTCGATCGATCACGGCATCGTCTCGATCGCCTCGATCACGTCCTGCACCAACACCTCGAACCCCTCGGTGATGATGGCGGCGGGCCTGCTCGCGCAGAACGCGGTGGATCGCGGACTGGTCGCGAAGCCCTGGGTGAAGACCTCCATGGCCCCCGGGTCCCAGGTCGTCACGAACTACTACACCAAGGCTGGGCTCTGGCCCGCCCTGGAGTCGCTCGGCTTCCACCTGGTCGGCTACGGCTGCACCACCTGCATCGGCAACTCCGGCCCGCTGGACTCGGAGATCTCCGACGCGATCGCGGAGAAGGATCTCGCGGTCACCGCGGTGCTCTCGGGCAACCGCAACTTCGAGGGCCGCATCAACCCCGACGTCAAGATGAACTACCTGGCCTCCCCGCCGCTGGTCATCGCCTACGCGCTCGCGGGCACGATGGACTTCGACTTCGAGAACGACCCACTGGGGCAGGACAAGGACGGCGCGGACGTCTTCCTGCGCGACATCTGGCCGAACCCCACCGAGGTCGAGAAGGTCATCGCGGAGTCCATCTCCCAGGAGATGTTCACCGAGGACTACAAGGACGTCTTCACCGGCGACGAGCGCTGGCGCAACCTCGACACTCCCGAGGGTGCGACCTTCGAGTGGGATGACGAGTCGACCTACGTGCGCAAGCCCCCGTACTTCGAGGGAATGTCGGCGACGCCGGAGCCCGTCTCCGACGTCTCCGGTGCGCGGGTGCTGGTCAAGGTCGGCGACTCGACCACCACTGACCACATCTCGCCCGCCGGTGCGATCAAGCTGGACTCCCCGGCTGGTCACTACCTCCAGGAGCACGGAGTTGCCCGCAAGGACTTCAACTCCTACGGCTCGCGCCGAGGAAACCACGAGGTGATGATCCGCGGCACCTTCGCGAACATCCGCATCAAGAACCAGCTGCTCGACGGCGTCGAGGGCGGGTACACCAAGAACCTGCTGACCGGTGAGCAGGAGTTCATCTACGACGCGGCCCAGGCCTACGCCGAGCAGGACATCCCGCTGGTGGTCCTCGCCGGCAAGGAGTACGGCACCGGTTCCTCCCGTGACTGGGCGGCCAAGGGCACCAAGCTCCTCGGCGTCGAGGTCGTCATCGCGGAGAGCTTCGAGCGGATCCACCGCTCGAACCTCATCGGCATGGGCGTGCTTCCCCTGCAGTACCCCGTGGGGGAGAACGCCGAGTCCCTCGGGATCGACGGCACGGAGACGTTCTCGTTCACCGGCGTGACCGCTCTGAACGACGGCTCCATCCCGAAGACGGTCAAGGTCGTCGCTGTGAAGGAAGACGGCTCCTCGGTGGAGTTCGACGCGCCCGTGCGCATCGACACCCCCGGTGAGGCGGAGTACTTCCGCAACGGCGGCATCCTGCAGTACGTGCTCCGCTCGCTGGTCGCAGCCTGACTGACGTGCTGCGAGGAACGAGCGGCAGGAAGCCAGGCAGACGGTAGAGCCTGACTGACGTGCTGCGAGGAACGAGCGGCAGGAAGCCAGGCAGACGGTAGAGCCTGACTGACGTGCTGCGAGGAACGAGCGGCAGGAAGCCAGGCAGGCAGTAGAGCCTGACTGACGTGTTGCGCGCAGCCGCCGCCTGATCGGCGCCATACGACGCCCCGGCCCTGAAGGGTCGGGGCGTCGTCGCGTCATGGCGAGTCCTGAGTCGGGAGTCCGGACCCCTGAAGCCTGAAGCCTGGGTCCTGGGTCCTGGGTCCTGGGTCCTGAGTCCTGAGCGCCGATATGCGGCGCGGGCGAGTGCCCGAGTGCACCATTGCTCGGCCCCTCTGCACCGCGATGCACACCGAGGGCGGGACCCGTGAATCACCGGTGAAGATGTGCACAGATGTGATCACCTCGAGCGTCACCACAGGTCACGAGGACATAGGCTGGCCGAGTTCCGGCCCCGTCCCTGAGGGAGGACCACGCGTGTCCACCATTGAGCATCGTTCCGCCACCCCGCACCGCGGGCGAGCTGCAGTGACCCCGTCGGCACCGGCTGCGGATGCTTCGACCCCACCGTCAGAGGTTCCAATTCCGGGCGGCCCCGAGGCGCTGCGGGCGCTCGACGCCGCACAGCTGCCGGGGCTGGCACGCACTCTGCGTCGGCGTCTGCTGGAGATCTGCTCGCGCAGCGGAGGCCACCTGGGACCGAACCTCGGCGTGGTCGAGCTGACGATCGCCCTGCACCGCGAGTTCCGTTCCCCGGACGAGCCGATCGTCTTCGACACCGGTCATCAGGCCTATGTGCACAAGATGCTCACCGGGCGCGCCGATCTGCCGGGGCTGCGCACCGCGGGCGGCATCGCGGGCTACCCGGACCGCGGGGAGTCGGTCCACGATCTGGTGGAGAACTCCCACGCCTCGGGATCCATCGCCTGGGCCCACGGACTGGATCGCGCCCACCGGCTCGCCGGGGCCGACGGGGCCGCGGTCGCAGTCATCGGGGACGGCGCTCTCACCGGAGGGGTGGGCCTGGAGGCCCTCAACCTGCTCGCCTCCGATCAGGGCTCGCGCACTGTCGTGGTGCTCAACGACAACACCCGCTCCTATGCCCCCACCGTGGGCGGGATCGCCGAGCATCTCGCCGAGCTCCGCGCCGGCCGGATCGGTGCCGGAGAGGATCTCTTCACCTCGCTCGGGCTGACCTATCTCGGACCGGTCGACGGCCATGACCTCACTGCCCTCGCCGACGCCCTGGCCGCAGCTCGACGTGCCGCGGAGGATCCCACGAGCTCCGGGGTGCTCGTCCACGTCCTGACCCGGAAGGGTGCCGGCTTCGCTCGCGCGGAATCGGACACCGTGGACCATTGGCATGCCACCAGTCCCTTCACCATCCAGGAGCAGGCCTCACCGGGAGCGCCGACGGAGACCTGGACCTCCCGGTTCGGCGCCGCGATGCTCGATGCCGCCCGCGCCGATGAGCGCGTGGTCGCGATCAGCGCCGCGATGATCGACCCCGTGGGCCTCACCCCGATGCAGCAGGAGCTGCCGGGGCGCGTGCTCGATGTCGGGATCGCCGAGCAGCTCGCGCTCGACACGGCCGCCGGACTCTCCGCCGGCGGCCGCAAACCCGTGGTCTCCCTCTACGCGACCTTCCTGAACCGGGCGATCGACCAGCTGCTGCTCGATGTCGCCCTGCACGGCGAAGACGTCACGATCACCCTGGACCGGGCCGGTGTCACCGGCGATGACGGGCCCAGCCATCACGGGATCTGGGACCTCGCCCTGGCGACGAAGGTGCCCGGTCTCTCGCTGTGGGCGCCCCGGGACGGAGTTCGTCTCGATGCCGCGGTCCCCGCCGCTCTCGGGACCCTCGGCCCGTCCCTGGTGCGCTTCCCCAAGGGAGCCTGCCCGCCGGAGCTGCCGGCTCTCGCGCAGCTGCCTGCCGGGGAGGTGCTCGCCGGTGACGCGCACGCACCCGTCGACATCCTGCTGGTCTCCATCGGTGCTCTGGCTGGCCGCGCCGTCGAGGCCGCCGCAGAGCTCGCTGCGGCGCATCCAGAGCTGAACCTCGTGGTCCTCGACCCGGTGCAGTCACTGCCGCTGGGGGAGGAGCTGCTGGACCTCGCCGCGACCGCGCGCGCGGTCGTCACGCTCGAGGACGGCCTGGCCGAGCACGGGATCGGTGCGGCCCTCGGTACGCGGCTCGCCCGGCGTGCCACGCTCTCCGCGCCCGGACCGGTCCTGCGCAGCCTTGGCGTCGACCTGGAGTTCATCCCGCATGGGAAACGCGATGCGATCCTCGCGGCTCAGGGCCTGGATGCCGCGGGCATCGCAGCGAGCATCCGCTCTCTCCTGCAGGGGAGCTGAGCCGCGGGGCTGCACCTTCACCCACGCGTGGGCCGGCGCTCCGTCTCAGCCCAGTGAGCTGCGCGGGGAGGGGTCGTCGGGCCGGGCGGTGAGGATGATCGGTGCGCCGGTGGTGACCTGCAGGGTGTGCTCGGCATGGGCCCCGCGGGAGCCGTCGGCCGAGAGCTGCGTCCAGCCATCTCGCTCGTCGACCTTGAGCTCCGAGGTGGTGGGCACCAGGAACGGCTCGACCGTGATCAGCTGTCCTGCCACCAGCGTGGGGCCACCGCCGGGGGTGCCGTGATTGGGCACGAAGGGTGCCTCATGCATGGTGCGCCCCACCCCATGACCGCCGAAGCGCTCATTGATGGTGTATCCGAGCGCGTGGGCCTCGTTCATCACCGCATGGCCGATGTCGCCCACGCTGTTCCCGGCGGTGACCTGGTCGATGCCGGCCCACATCACCCGCTCGGTGTCGCGGATCAGCTGGAGGTCCTCTTCGCGCGGTGTGCCCACGATGATCGAGAGGCAGGAGTCCGCGACCCAGCCCTCGACCTCGACGGCGAAGTCCAGGGAGAGCAGATCACCATCTTCCAGGAGCCGGTCGTAGGGACGGCCGTGCAGCACCCCGTCGTTGACGGAGGTGCAGATCGCGTGCCCGAACGGGGAGGCCCCGAAGACCGGGTGGTACTCGATGTAGCAGCTGGTCGCGCCGGCCTCGCGGATCATGCGATGGGCTTCGGCATCCACTTCCAGGAGGTTCCAGCCGACGTCCACGACGTCGCGCAGGTGCGAGAGCACCGAGGCGACGAACTCTCCGGCCGGCCGGGCCTGGGCCAGGGTCGGCAGCTCCTGCGTGGAGCTGCGGCGGCGCTTGCCGAGGATCATCATGCCTCCGTGCTGAGGGGTGAGTCGCCGGCTGCAGCTGCAGCCGGGTGCGGTTCCTGCCAGGTGACCAGGCGGGCTCCCACCCATGCGATCCCGGCGCCGAACAGCGCCGCACCGATCAGGTGGAGGAACACGATCAGCTCCGGAAGGCCGAGGAAGTACTGGACATAGCCGATGATGCCCTGGACCACGGTCAGGACCACCAGCCACCAGGCCGCGACGATCGCCTCACGCCGCGCCGCGGATCGGTGGAGCACGACCAGCAGGACTGCGAGCAGGGCGCAGAACGCATAGACCGACAGGGCGTGGATCCGGGAGGCGATCATGGGGTTCAGCGCAATCCGGGTGACGTCTCCGGCGTCCCCGGAATGAGGTCCGGTGCCGGTGACGATCGTGCCCAGGACCAGCACTACGAAGCCCACCACCGCGAGGGGTACGAAGACTTGGAGAGCACGCACCGGGACTGCCCGCCGGATCGCACCGTCGCCGTCATAGAGGCGCACCAGCAGCACCATCGAGACCGCGGCCAGCACTGGGGAGAGCAGGAAGTGGGGGCTGACGATGCCCGGGTGTAGATCCGCGAACACCACGACCATGCCGACGATCGCCTGCACAGCGGTGCCGATCAGGGGGACGCAGGCCAGGCGGCGGAAGCCGGTGCCCTTGTGCCCGAGCCAGCGCCAGCTCACCAGCAGCAGTGCGACCGCGAACACGGTCAGCACCCCGGTCAGCGAACGGTTGCCGAATTCCACGAAGGGGTGGATGCCCGCCTCCATGGTGAGCACCGGTGTGAACTGCCCTGGCTCGCAGTTCGGCCAGGTGGAGCATCCCAGCCCGCTGCCGGTCAGCCGTACGGCGGCGCCCGAGAGGATGATCCCGATCTGCGAGAGCAGGTTCCCCCAGAACACCACCGCGGCCACCCGGGCACGGCGCTGCGGGCCCCAGGAGGGCAGGCGGGGATCGGGCAGGGTGGTCAGGCGCCGGTAGCGCTCAGGGGCGCGCGGCGCGGCTGCGACGGGACTGGACATGCTCCGAGTCTAGATTCTGCCGCGGTGAGAACGCTGGGCGCAGCGGACGGATGCGACCGACGACGCATCCTGGGCGTCCCGCAGCCGCTCTGTTGTTGCTCTGCAGCCGCTCAGCTGTCCGTCCAGCGGAACCAGCGCATGACGGCGAGCACCCCGCCGACGGCCCAGACCAGCAGCACCACGACGGAGCCGACGGAGAACGGTCCGGAGGCCAGACATGCGCGCATCAGCTCACCGAGTGCACCGGAGGGCAGCAGATCGACCAGGCCTCCCAGGATCCGCGGATAGGCGGCGGTGGGGAAGGCGACGCCGCCGGCCGCGATCATCAGCACGAACACCAGGTTCGAGACGGCCAGCACCGCCTCGGTGCGCAGCGTGCCAGCGATCAGCATGCCCAGCGAACCGAAGGCGACGGTGCCCACGAGCCACACCGGGATCAGCCCGAGCAGCCCCGACAGCTCGGGCCGCCAACCGATGATCAGCGCGATCAGCCCGAGGACGATCACCTGGAGGACATGGGTGGTCAGTGTCGCGAGGATCTTGCCGGCCAGGTACCCGCCGCGTCCCAGCGGTGTGGTCGCCACCCAGCGCAGCACGCCGTTGCGGCGGTCGAAGCCGGTGAGGATGGCCTGCGAGGTGAAGGAGGTGGAGATCAGCGCCGTGGCGAAGGTCGCGGCGACGGCGGTGTCGACCGCGGCGACGCCCTCGAGCCTGCCCAGCGGCAGCAGCCATAGCCCGATCAGCACCATCGCCGGCAGCGCGACGGCAACGGTGAGCTGCTCCCCGTTGGAGAGCAGAACCCTGGCCTCGAGCCCGGCGTGGGAGAGGATCCGACGCAGCGCGGGCGCAGGACGGGGGCTCCGCTCCGGCCGCACTGGTGCAGGGGAGGCGGGCGCAGGAGAGGTGGGGTTGGTCATCGGTGTTCCTCTCGGGAGGTGGAGAGGCGTGCCGCGGGTTCAGGCATCTCGGGATCGGGCTGTCCGGCGCTGAGGTCCTCGACCCGGTGGCTCTCGACGCTGTGGTCCTCGGCGTCGTGCTGCTGAGCCGCGTTCTCCTCGGCCGCGTGCTCTTCATCCATCAGATCCAGCAGCACGGATTCCAGATCAGCCGCGCCGCCCGAGGTCACTTCCAGCCGCACGCCATGGCGTGCGGCGGCTGTGCGCAGATCGGCTTCGAGCGCGGGTGCCACCTGAGGGTCGACGCCCGAGGCGGTGGCCTGCACGACCATGGCACCGTCGGCCGAGCGGTGGTCGTTGATCACGTCCTGGACGGAGCCGGAGGCGAGGACCTGGCCGCGGGAGATCACCCGGACCGCGTCGGCGAGGCCCACCACGTCATCCATCAGGTGGGTGGTGAGCACGACGGCGGTGCCGGTGCGGGCGAGCCCACGGATCAGCTCGCGCACCCGGCGGCGGATCGACGGGTCCATCCCTGCGGTGGGTTCGTCCAGGAAGACCAGGTCCGGGCGGCCGATGATGGCGAGCGCGAGGGCCAGGCGCTGACGCTGGCCGCCGGAGAGACGCCGCACCAGGGTGCGCGCGAAGGTGTCGATGCCCAGATGCTCGGCCACCTCCTCGACGTCCAACGGTGCGGCGTGGAGGGCCGCGCCGTAGCGCAGCAGCTGCATCGCCCCGGCACCCGAGGCGAGCCCGCCGTCCTGGATCATCACCCCCACCCGGGCGCGATGCTCCGGGCTGGAGCGCCAGGGGTCGACACCCAGCACCCGCACGCTGCCGCTGTCAGGGCGCAGCAGGCCCGTGGTGCAGGAGATGGCGGTGGTCTTACCGGCACCGTTGCTTCCCAGCAGCGCGGTCACGGCACCGCGCTCTGCGGTCAGGGTGAGCCCGTCCAGCGCGCGGACGGAGCCGTAGCTGAGGGAGAGGTCGGTGGCGACAAGGGCAGGGGAGTGGTCGTCCATGGCGCTCACCATCGTAGGCCGCGGCCCGCAGAACCAGCACCCGACGTGAGCGACCGGTCATGCGCGCCGGGCAGAGAGGTTCTCAGCGGCCGGTCACCTGCAGAGGGGTGTGCGCGGGATCGACCACCTCGGCGGCCAGCGGTGCCGCCGGGGCAGTGCCTCCGGGGCCCCAGGTGTCGGTCTCGAAGCGGTCGCGATCGTGGGGGTCCAGCAGCGGTTCGAGGGCCGGGCCCAGCGGCACCACCTGGGTGGGGTTCAGGTCCTCGTGCACGAAGTAGTAGTGGCGCTTGATCTGCTCGAAGTCGACGGTGTCCCCGAAGCCGGGGGTCGTGAACAGGTCCTTGGTGTAGTTCCACAGGTTCGGCATGCTCGAGAGCGTCTGCCGGTTCGCCTTGAAGTGGCCGTGGTACACGGGATCGAAGCGGATCAGGGTCGGGAACAGGCGCACATCCGCTTCCGTGATCGAGGGACCCAACAGGTAGCGGCTGCGGCCCAGGCGCTCCTCGAGCTCGTCGAACGCCTCCCACAGTGCGCGGTACTCCTTCTCGTACGCCTCCTGGGAGCCCGCGAAGCCGACTTTGTACACGCCGTTGTTGACGTGGTGGAGCATCCACTTGTTCAGCGCGTCGATCTCCTCGCGCTGCGCCTCGGGGTAGAGGTCCGGCGCACCCGCGCGGTGGTGATCGCTCCACTCCGTGGCGAAGTCGAGGGTGATCTGCTGGAAGTCATTGGTGACGACCGCCTTGGTGGGGACGTCCACCACGGCGGGGACGGTGATACCGCGGGGGTAGTCCGGGAATCGCGCGAAATACGCCTGCTGGAGTCGCTCGTAGCCGAGCACCGGGTCGACTCCGCCCTCGTCGAGATCGAAGGTCCAGGAGCGCTTGTCGTGGGTCGGGCCGGGCATGCCCACGGAGAGCACGTCCTCCAGGCCGAGCAGGCGACGGGAGATCAGGGTGCGGTTCGCCCAGGGGCAGGCGCGCGCCGCGACCAGGCGGTACCGGTCCTTCTCCACGGGCCAGCCGTCGCGGCCATCACGCGTGATCCGGTCATCGATGTAGTTCATGTCGCGGTCGAAGGATCCGCCGACTGTGACATAGGCGCCCCGCGTCGAATGCTCCTCGGAGGCAGTCGGTGCGGCAGTGGGCGGGGGAGTGGACGAAGCAGCGGGCGCGGCAGTGGACGAAGCAGCGGATGAGGCGGTGGCTGGGCCGGCGGGGTGCGTGCTCTCAGCAGGCATGGGATGGTCCCTTCAGATCGGGGAGGCGTCCCTCGAAGGGTAGTTGAAAACGGCACCAATTGGAAGCGCGGCCTGTCGGCGACGCCTTTCGTGGCAGTTGCGGGCGGCTGCGGAAGGCGTGTCTGCCCAGGTAAGGGGATCCTTCGTGCTGTGGCGCACAGGGGTCCGTACGTATTTGGCAACACTTATGTTGTAAAATCGAAAGGCGATGGACGGGAGGAGGCAGCAATGACCGCATCAGGCACAGCACCAGGCATCGAGACGGCCGTCACGCAGACCACGCGCGACCGCCTCGTGGATGCGATCTCGACCCACGGCCCGATCACCGCACGTCGGCTGGCCGAGCAGTTCGGCCTCACCAGTGCTGCGGTGCGCCGCCATCTGGCGGCGCTCGAGGCGGAGGGGGTCATCGCCGAGCACGACCTCCCCATCGCCCCGCGCGGCCGCGGGCGGCCCAGCAAGTCGTTCGTGCTCTCGCCCTCGGCCCACGAGGATCTGCCCGGTGGGTATGACGAACTCGCCGTGATGGCGATGGACGAGCTCGCCCGACTGGGCGGAAGCGAGGCGGTGACCGCCCTGGCGGAACGCCGCATCGCCGACTGGGAGAGCGTGCTGGCCGAGCGCGTCGCACAGCGTGAGGAGGCGGGGGAGGACATCACCGTCACCCGCAAGCTCGAGCTGCTCTCCGAACTGCTCACGGAGCGAGGGTACGCCACTTCGGTGCGCCCACTCCATGTGCCGCTGCCCGGCAGGGGCCCCCAGGCGGGAGCCGCTCCGCGTACCCTCGTCACGGCCCAGCTGTGCCACGGGCACTGCCCGGTCCTCGACGTCGCCGCAGATCACCCCGAGCTGTGCGAAGCTGAATCCCGCGTCATCTCCCGAATCATCGGAGCGCCTGTCCAGCGTCTTGCCACGCTGGCGCAGGGGGCTCACGTCTGCACGACTCATATTCCGCTCACCGAGGGAAGGACACCATGACGAGCGCACCAGAAAAGCTCACACAGGACGAGATCATCGACTCCATGGGCCAGTACGCCTATGGATGGCATGACGAGGACTCCGCCGGTGCCAGCGCGCGCCGCGGTCTGTCCGAGGACGTCGTTCGCGACATCTCGGCCCGCAAGGACGAACCGGAGTGGATGCTCGAGCGCCGTCTGAAGGCACTCGAGCTGTTCTACAAGAAGCCGCTGCCCACCTGGGGTCCCGACCTCTCGGGCATCGCCTTCGACCACATCAAGTACTTCGTCCGCTCCACCGAGAAGCAGGTCACCTCCTGGGAGGATCTGCCTGCGGACATCAAGGAGACCTACGACCGCCTCGGCATCCCCGAGGCCGAGAAGCAGCGTCTGGTCTCCGGCGTCGCCGCGCAGTACGAGTCCGAGGTCGTCTACCACCAGATCCGCGAGGATCTGGAGGAGCAGGGCGTCATCTTCCTGGACACCGACACCGCGCTCAAGGAGCACCCGGAGCTCTTCAAGGAGTACTTCGGCACCGTCATCCCCTCGGGTGACAACAAGTTCTCCGCACTGAACACCGCGGTGTGGTCCGGCGGCTCCTTCGTGTACGTCCCCAAGGGCGTCCATGTGGAGATCCCGCTGCAGGCCTACTTCCGGATCAACACCGAGAACATGGGCCAGTTCGAGCGCACGCTGATCATCGCCGACGAGGGCTCTTACGTGCACTACGTCGAGGGTTGCACCGCGCCGATCTACAAGTCGGACTCGCTGCACAGCGCCGTCGTGGAGATCATCGTGAAGAAGGACGCACGCGTCCGCTACACGACGATCCAGAACTGGTCGAACAACGTGTACAACCTGGTCACCAAGCGCACGATCGTCGAACAGGGCGGCGTGATGGAGTGGGTCGACGGCAACATCGGCTCCAAGGTCACCATGAAGTACCCGGCCGTCTGGCTGATGGGCGAGCACGCCCGCGGCGAGACCCTCTCGGTCGCCTTCGCGGGCGAGGGCCAGAACCAGGACACCGGTTCGAAGATGGTGCACATGGCGCCTCACACCTCGAGCTCGATCGTCTCGAAGTCGGTCTCCCGCGGTGGTGGACGCAGTTCTTACCGAGGTCTCGTGCAGGTCATGCCGGGCGCGGAGCACTCCGCCTCGACCGTGCTGTGCGATGCGCTGCTGGTGGACACCATCTCACGCACCGACACCTACCCCTACGTCGACGTCCGTGTCGACGATGTCCAGATGGGCCACGAGGCCACCGTCTCCAAGGTCTCCGAGGAGCAGCTCTTCTACCTGATGAGCCGCGGCATGGACGAGACCGAGGCGATGGCCATGATCGTGCGTGGGTTCATCGAGCCCATCGCCCGCGAGCTCCCGATGGAGTACGCACTGGAGCTGAACCGCCTGATCGAGCTGCAGATGGAAGGAGCAGTCGGTTGATGACGACCACTGATGTGAAGGGTGCCGAGAACGCTGGGGATCCGGCCGCGAACGAGGCCGTGGGCCACGCCGCAGGAGCCGCCCCCGTCGTCGCCCAGTCCGCCCTCGACGATGTCGAGACCACCGCGGCGCCGGAGCTGGAGGAGGAGAATCTGACCCTGCCGGGACAGGACGTCTCCGCCGCCCATGCCGCGTCGAACCGAGGCGCGCGAAAGCGTTCCTTCGAGGTCTCCGACCACGAGGTCCCCAAGAGCGACATCGAGGAGTGGCGCTTCACCCCGCTGCGCCGTTTCGCGCCCCTGTTCCAGGACGTCGCGACCGACGACCGCGAGGGCGATCCTGCGGTCGATTACCAGGTCACGGTGCCCGAAGGGGCTCCCGAGATCTCCACTCTGGCGCCCGGCGAGGCTCCCCGCGGCACCGTCCTGGTGCCCGAGGACCTGGCCTCCGCGGTCGCGTCGGCACGCACCGAGCAGGCACTGCACCTGGTCGCCGCGAAGAACGCCACCTATGACACGCCGTTCCGCGTGGACATGACCGGCCGGGGCGCCGAGCGTCGCGCCAACGCGCACATCGTGCTCGAGGCGAAGGAGTCGAGCTCGGCGACCTTCGTGCTCAACCACGCCGGTTCCGCGCAGTATGCGCAGAACGTCGAGATGATCGTCGGCGACAACGCGCAGATGACCGTCATCACCCTGCACGACTGGGATGACGACGCGGTGCACATCGCGACCCATCACGCCCGCGTGGGTCGTGACGCGAAGCTCAAGCATGTCGCCGTCACCCTGGGTGGCAGCGCGGTGCGCTTCAACGCGATCGGCGAGTATGCGGCAACCGGTGGCGAGATCGAGAAGCTCGGCCTGTACTTCTCCGATGAGGGGCAGTTCTTCGAGAACCGCCTGTTCATCGACCACAGCGCCCCGCGCTGCACCTCCAACGTGGCCTACAAGGGCGCGCTGCAGGGCAAGAACGCCCGCTCGGTGTGGGTCGGCGATGTGCTGATCCGCAAGGAGGCCGAGGGCACCAACACCTACGAGCTCAACCGCAATCTGCTGCTCACCGAGGGGGCACGCGCCGACTCGGTGCCGAACCTCGAGATCGAGACCGGTGAGATCGAAGGCGCGGGCCACGCCGCTGCGACGGGTCGTTTCGACGACGAGCAGCTGTTCTACCTGCGTTCTCGCGGAATCGACGAGATCGAGGCGCGTCGTCTCGTGGTGCGCGGCTTCTTCGCCGAGATCATCCAGCAGATCGACGTCCCCGAGATCCGTGAGCGGCTCTCGGCCTCGATCGAGGGCGAACTCGCACGGAGCATGAACTGATGTCGGACGCCTTCGTCCCCGTCGCCGCCCTGGCAGACCTCGCCCCCGGCGAGGCGATCGATGTCGTCGTCGACGGCATCGAGATCGCCCTGGTGCGCGCCGAGGACGGGGGCGTCCACGCCCTCGAGGACATCTGCTCGCACGACGAGATCGCGCTGAGCGATGGCGACGTCGAGGGCTGCACCATCGAATGCTGGAAGCACGGCAGCCAGTTCGACCTGGTCACAGGTCGTCCCCTGCAGCTTCCTGCGGTCCTTCCCGTGCGGGTCTTCCCCGTGCGGATCGACGAGAGCAGCGGCGAGATCCTGGTGGATCCGACCGTCGCCCCCGGCACCTGATCACTCCGGGCGCCTCTCCACGGCGCCCTTCCGACTTCACGAACCCACCAGCATCCCTGGTCAAGGAGAACCACCTATGTCGATCCTCGAGATCAAGAACCTCCACGCCACCGTCGATACTCCTGAGGGCACCAAGGAGATCCTCAAGGGCGTCGACCTCACCATCAAGGCCGGCGAGACCCACGCCATCATGGGCCCCAACGGCTCCGGCAAGTCGACCCTCGCGTATGCCGTCGCCGGTCACCCCAAGTACCAGATCACCGAGGGCGAGGTCCTCCTCGACGGTGAGAACGTGCTCGAGATGAGCGTCGACGAGCGCGCCCGTGCGGGTCTCTTCCTCGCGATGCAGTACCCGGTCGAGGTCCCCGGCGTCACCGTCTCGAACTTCCTGCGCACGGCCAAGACCGCGATTGATGGCGAGGCCCCCGCGCTGCGCACCTGGGTCAAGGACATGAAGGGCGCGATGGCGGATCTGAAGATGGATCCCGTCTTCGCCGAGCGCAACGTCAACGAAGGGTTCTCCGGCGGCGAGAAGAAGCGCCACGAGATCCTCCAGATGCAGCTGCTCAAGCCCAGCATCGCGATCCTCGACGAGACCGACTCCGGTCTCGACGTCGACGCGCTGCGTGTGGTCTCCGAGGGCGTCAACCGCGTCAAGGAGAACTCCGAGGTGGGCATCATGCTGATCACCCACTACACCCGCATCCTGCAGTACGTGAAGCCGGACTTCGTCCACGTCTTCGTGAACGGCCGGATCGCCGAGCAGGGCGGCCCGGAGCTGGCCGAGCGCCTCGAGGCCGAGGGCTACGACCGCTTCCTCGTCGGCGCCTGACGCCATTCGTCGGTCCGGCTCGGGAGGAAGTCCCGGGCCGGACCGGCCCCACCCCTTTCGGGAGCAGCACCTGCGCTCCCTATCCCCTCGGGAGGATGCGATGACCGAACAGAAGACCCCTGACGCGACGGTGAGCTCCGCCGACGTCATCGAGGCGATGAAGGACGTGATCGATCCCGAGCTCGGGATCAACGTCGTCGATCTCGGCCTCGTCTACGGCGTCACCGTCGAGGACGGCAATGCCGTCGTGGACATGACACTGACCTCCGCCGCCTGCCCGCTGACGGACGTGCTCGAGGAGCAGACCTTCGCGGCGCTGGACCCCATCACCGAGACGCACCGCATCAACTGGGTGTGGATGCCGCCGTGGGGCATGGAGAAGATCACCGAGGACGGCCGCGAGCAGCTGCGCGCGATCGGCTTCAACCTCTGAGCTGAGGCTCAGCACGCCAGCGCCGTCCCGCGCCGCCGTGTACTCGGCTGTGCGCTCGGCCGGCAGCAGAAATGTCCCCGGAGGACCGATGCGATGATTCGCATCCGTCGTCCGGGGACATTTCTCGTTGAACCCCGGCCAGTCTCAGGCGATGATCTGCTCCGCTGAGGTGACCTCGAGACCGTGGGCCTCGCCGGTGCCCGCATGGGCGAGCATGCCCTCGTGGGTGTGCAGGCCCTTGGCGAGCGCATCGTCGGAGCGCATCGCGTCGCGCCAGCCGGCCCCGGCGATCTTCAGGATGTACGGCAGCGTGGCATTGTTCAGCGCCGCGGTGGCGGTCACCGGCACCGAGCCCGGCATGTTCGCCACGCAGTAGTAGACGGTGTCGTGGACGCGGAAGGTGGGATCGTCGTGCGTGGTGGGACGGGAGTGCTCGAAGCACCCGCCCTGGTCGATCGCGACATCCACGAGCACCGAGCCCGGCTTCATCGTGGAGACCATCTCATCGGTCACCAGCTTGGGCGCACGCTTGCCCGGGATCAGCACCGAGCCGACCACGACGTCCGCCCGCCTGATCTCCTCGGTCAGGTCCAGGGCCGTCGAATAGCGGGTGCGGATGTCGCCATGGTGCATGGTCGCGATCTGCCCGAGGCGGGAGACGTTCAGATCCATCACGGTGACATTCGCATGCAGGCCGTTGGCCATCATCGCGGCCTGCTCACCGACCACACCGCCGCCGATGACCAGCACGTTCGCCTCGCTCGTCCCGGGGACTCCGCCCATCAGCACCCCGGCGCCGCCGAGCGGCGCCATCAGGTGGTAGGCGCCGACCTGCGTGGCGAGACGACCCGCGATCGCGCTCATCGGCGCGAGCAGCGGCAGTGAGCGGTCGGGGAGCTGCACCGTCTCGTACGCGATCGCCGTGGCCCCCGAGGACAGGAGCGCCTCGGTGAGCTTCTGATCCGCGGCGAGGTGGAGGTAGGTGAAGAGGATCTGCCCCTTCCTCAGGTAGTCGTGCTCCTCGGGGAGCGGCTCCTTCACCTTGATGATCATCTCGGCCTGCGCCCAGACCTCCGCGGCCGAGTCGAGGATCGTGGCTCCGGCGGCACGATAATCCTCGTCGGTCACTCGCGAACCGATGCCGGCGCCCGTCTCGACCACGACTTCGTGGCCACGGGCCACGAGCTCATGGACGCCGGCAGCGCCCAGACCCACACGATTCTCATTGTTCTTGATCTCCCGGGGTACCCCGATCCGCATGGCGCGCCTCTCTGCTGCGTTCTTCGGTCTCGATCGTGACCGCTCGGGCCAGCATCTCACCAACTCGGCACCTGGGGGAGCTGAGCTGTGGAACGCGGCACCGTCGGCGCAATTCTCGTGCTCTGGGAGAGGCGGCGGCCCTAGAGTGGTCCAGGCTCCGCGCGGGCCCGTCCGTCGCTCCGCGCAGGAGCGTCCGTCCGCTGCGCACCGAGCCGCCGCACCCTCGAACAGGAGCATCATCCAGTGATCACCGTGCACGACCTCGCCATCCGCGTCGGCGCCCGGCTGCTCATGAGCGACGTCTCCTTCCAGATCACCGCTGGCGACAGGGTGGGGCTGGTGGGCCGCAACGGCGCCGGCAAGACGACTCTGACCAAGGTGCTCTCGGGAACGCTGGACCCGTCCGAGGGCAGTGTCGAGGTCACCGGCGAGCTCGGCTACCTGCCTCAGGACACCCACAGCGGGGAGGACACCGAACCGGTGCTGTCCCGCATCCTCTCCGCCCGCGGGCTCGACGGGATCTTCAAGAAGCTCCGCCGCGCCGAGGAGGAGATGGGGGACATGAGCCTCACCGAGGCTCGCCGCGAGAAGGCCATGAACCGCTACCCGCGGATCGAGGCCGAGCTCGATGCGGCGGGCGGCTACGCGGCCGAGGCCGAGGCCAAGCGGATGTCCGCGAACCTGGGGCTGCCCAACCGGCTGCTCGAGCAGGAGCTGGGCACCCTCTCGGGTGGCCAGCGGCGCCGCGTAGAGCTCGCCCGGATCCTGTTCTCCCAGGCCACCACCATGATCCTGGACGAGCCGACCAACCACCTCGATCACGACTCGATCGTCTGGCTGCGGGAGTACCTGATGGGCTACCGCGGCGGGCTGATCATCATCAGCCACGACGTGGAGCTGGTCGAGCACGTCGTGAACAAGGTCTTCTACCTCGATGCCAATCGCGCCTCGATCGACATGTACAACATGGGCTGGAAGCTGTACCAGCGCCAGCGCGAGGATGACGAGAAGCGTCGCAAGCGCGAGTGGACGAACGCCGAGAAGAAGGCCACCCAGCTCACCGCCCAGGCCGAGAAGATGCGTGCGAAGGCCACCAAGGCGGTCGCCGCGCAGAACATGCTCAAGCGCGCCGAGCGGATGCTCGACGGGCTCGAGGGGGAGCGCCAGCAGGACCGCGTCGCCTCGCTGCGCTTCCCCAAGCCCGCCCCCTGCGGCAAGACACCGCTGATGGCGGAGGACCTCTCGAAGTCCTACGGCAGCCTCGAGATCTTCACCAGCGTGGATCTCGCGATCGATCGCGGCTCGAAGGTCGTCATCATCGGGCTCAACGGCGCCGGCAAGACCACTCTGCTGCGGATCCTCGCCGGAGTCGATGAGCCGGACACCGGCGGGCTGCTCCCCGGCCATGGCCTGCGGATCGGCTACTACGCACAGGAGCACGAGACCCTCGATCTGGACCGCACGGTGCTCCAGAACATGATGACTGCCGCCTATGAGCTGCCCGAGGTCGAGGCCCGCAAGATCCTCGGCTCCTTCCTCTTCACCGGGGAGGATGTCCACAAGCCGACCCGGGTGCTCTCCGGCGGCGAGAAGACCCGTCTCGCGCTCGCGACCCTCGTGGTCTCCAGCGCGAACGTGCTGCTGCTGGACGAGCCGACGAACAACCTCGACCCCGCCAGCCGTGAGGAGATCCTCGGAGCGCTCGCGGCCTTCGAGGGCGCCGTGGTGCTGGTCTCGCACGATCCCGGCGCCGTAGCGGCACTGAACCCCGAGCGGGTGCTGATGATGCCCGACGCGGTCGAGGACCTGTGGAACGCGGAGTACCAGGAGCTCATCGAGCTGGCCTGAGCAGGGCACGGCACGGAAAGCGACACGAGGGACGGCACCCGCATGCCGTGAGTCAGCGATAAATCGCTGTATCGTCACGAACACCTGATATCCATCGTTCCTGACGTCAGTCCTCGAGGAGTTGCCGTGTTCGTCCTGTCCCTCTCCGGCCGTCGCGGCCACGGCCGCGACGAGGGTGATCCGATCCCCGCCCTGCTCGCCGCCCTGGACGGGCTCGACGTGTCGCTGCCGCCCGAGCGCACCATGGGCCCCGACGCCCTGGTCCTCGCCGGGCGGGCCGAGGTCGCGCTCGAGGTGCTCCTGCGCGCGGCGGAGATCGGCCCGCTCGCGGCAGGCCTGGGCATCGGCGCCGTGACCCGCCCGCTGCCCGGCTCCGTGCGCGAGATCTCCGGACCCGCAGTCGTGGCCGCGACTGCGGCGCTGCAGGCGGCAGTCACGACCTCGCAGGTCCCCGTGGCTGTGCGCGCGGCTGATGACCGTCACCGCGACACCGCCGCGGACGCCGAGGCCGTGCTGCGCCTGGTGGTCTGGATGATCCGCACCCGCAATCGCCGCCAGCGGGAGACCGTCGGCGAGCTGCGCGAGGATCCCGGCGCCACCCAGGCGCAGCTGGCCCAGCGCCTCGGGGTCACCCAGCAGACGGTCTCGCGGGCCGTGAAGACCAGCGGTTGGCGCGAGGAGAGCGCCGCGCATCCGCTGGCCGTGAGGCTGCTGAGCATGATCGACCTCACGTCGGCTCGCTGAGTGCCCTTCCGACCCCGGCGCAGCCGTGCCTGCGCGCTATCCTGGGCACGCCCAGACGACTACCGAGGAGACTCATGGCGACGACGAACGATCTGAAGAACGGGATGGTCCTGGTGCTGGACCAGCAGCTGTGGAGCGTGGTCGAGTTCCAGCACGTCAAGCCCGGCAAGGGCCCGGCCTTCGTGCGCACCAAGCTGAAGAACGTCATGTCCGGCAAGGGCGTGGACAAGACCTTCAACGCAGGCCTCAAGGTCGAGACCGCCACGGTCGATCGCCGCGACATGCAGTTCTCCTACCTCGACGGCGACATGTTCGTGTTCATGGACACCAGCAGCTGGGAGCAGACCAGCCTCACCGCGGAGACCGTCGGCGAGGCCAAGGACTTCCTGATCGAGGAGCAGGACGTGGTGATCGCCTTCCACGAGGGTGCGGCGCTGTTCGTCGAGCTGCCGGCCTCCGTGGTCCTCGAGATCAAGTTCACCGAGCCCGGCCTGCAGGGCGACCGCTCCAGCGGTGGCACCAAGCCCGCCACGCTCGTGACCGGACGCGAGATCCAGGTCCCGCTGTTCCTCAACGAGGGCGACAAGGTCAAGGTCGACACCCGCAGCGGCGACTACCTCGAGCGCGTCAAGTGACCTCAGACTCCCCACAGGAGGACTCCGGGGTCCCGGCGATGCGCCGGGTCCCCGGGCTGCCCCACCCCACCCGGGAAGGCGCGGAGGTCACCTTCGAGCGCACGATCCCCGCTCCGTCCGACCGGCTCCACAGCCGTTCGCGTGACCGGATCCGGGCGATCGACGTGCTCTTCGAGGCCGATGCCAAGCAGCGCGAGGTGCTCGGTGTGCTGGAGGAGCGGCTGCGCCGTACGGCGGCGCAGACCCCGCTGCCGCAGCGCTCCCGTGAGCTCGTCGAGCTCTATGCCCCGAATGCGGTGGACATCGACGAGGACCTCGCCACCCACTCCCGGGACTGGCCCCTGCACCGGATGCCCGCGGTGGACCGCGCGATCCTGCGCCTGGGCAGTGCGGAGCTGCTCTACGGCGAGGACGAGTCCGGCCGGGGAGCGATCATCGGCGAGTACACGAAGATCGCCGAGGTGCTCTCCACCGACGACTCACCGCGATTCGTCAACGGGCTCCTCCAGCGGCTGGTCGAAGTGCGCGGCCTGCTCTCCTGAGCTGACGGCGGCGCGACCCGCCCGGGTCGCCGCCGCCATCCCCGCCGTCAGTCCGAGGGGCGGTCACCCGGGCTTCGCCCGCTGCCCGCCCTCTAGACTCGGCACCGCTCGCATGAGCGACAGACCCTTTAACGACACGTCCTGAGAGGCGTCGAAGGGAGACGAACGATGAATGACGATCCCCACGCGGGCCGCCGGCCTGCGACGAACGATCCGGTGCCCGCCGTGGACAGCTCGCGCGTGCTCGGCCCCGAAGAGATCCGGCGGGCGCTCACGCGCATCGCCCACGAGATCCTCGAGAGCGGTCACGGCGCCGATGACCTGGTCCTGCTCGGCATTCCCCATCGGGGAGTGCCGCTGGCCCGGCGCCTCGCGGAGCAGATAGCGCGCGCAGAGGGCCGCCCCGACGGCGAGGACCTCACCGAGCTGTACGGCGCGATGGACATCACCATGTACCGCGACGACCTGCGGAACAATCCCACGCGTGCTCCGAGCCCGACCCGGATCCCGCGCTCCGGCATCGACGGGCGCATCGTGGTCCTGGTCGATGACGTCCTGTACTCCGGGCGCACGATCCGCGCGGCCCTCGACGCCCTCGGGGCGATCGGGCGGCCCGCCGCGGTACGACTCGCGGTGCTGGTCGACCGCGGTCATCGGGAGCTGCCGATCCGTGCGGATCACGTCGGCAAGAACCTCCCCACCGCGCGCAACGAACGGGTGCACGTCCAGCTCGCCGAGACCGACGGGGTCGATGCCGTCGACATCGTGCGCCCGGTCGGCGCCCGGTCCGAGGAGGTGCAGGCATGAAGCACTTCATCTCCATCGCCGATCTCTCCCGGGATGAGGCGCTCGCAGTGCTCGCCACCGCAGAGCACATGGCACAGACCCAGTCCCGTTCGATCCGCAAGCTGCCCACCCTGGTGGGCACGACCGTGGTGAACCTCTTCTTCGAGGACTCGACCCGCACCCGGATCAGCTTCGAGGCCGCCGCCAAGCGGCTCTCGGCGGATGTCATCAACTTCTCGGCCAAGGGATCCAGCATCTCCAAGGGCGAGTCGCTGAAGGACACCGCGCTGACCCTGCAGGCCATGGGCGCCGATGCGGTGGTGGTGCGCTCCGGTTCCTCCGGCGCCGCGCACCTGCTCGCCCACGCCGGCTGGATCGAGCAGCCGATCATCAACGCCGGAGACGGCGCGCACGAGCATCCCACCCAGGCGATGCTCGATGCCTTCACGATGCGCAGGCACCTGCGGCCGGGGGATCCCACCGCGGACCTCGCCGGGACGCACGTGGTCATCGTCGGCGACATCATCCACTCGCGCGTGGCGCGGTCCAACGTGCTGCTGCTGACCCTGCTCGGCGCGCGGGTGACGCTGGTCGCCCCGCCCGCCCTGGTGCCGGTCGGCGCCTCCGCCTGGCCCTGCGAGATCAGCTACGACCTCGACCAGGCGCTCGCGACCGGGCCGGATGCCGTGATGATGCTGCGGGTGCAGAGCGAGCGCATGGTCGGCGGCGGCTTCTTCCCGACGGTGGGGGAGTACTCCCGCCGCTACGGACTGTCCACCGCCCGGGCAGCGGCCCTGCCCGACCACACCATCGTGCTGCACCCCGGACCGATGAACCGGGGGCTCGAGATCGCCGGGGCGGTGGCGGATTCCCCGCGCAGCGTCATCGTCGAACAGGTCGCCTCCGGCGTCTTCGTCCGGATGGCCGTCCTCTTCCACCTGCTCGCCACCGACGCCCGGGAGGCTCCCCGTGACCACTGAGAACCCCAGCACCATCGACGCCGGAGGCAAGGGCCTGCCCGCCCCGCTCCTGATCCGGGGCGGCCGCCCGTACGGCGAGGACGTCCAGGACGTGCTCCTGGTCGCCGGAAGCATCGAGGCGATCGGCGCCGACCTCGAGGCACCCGAGGGCACCGAGGTCATCGACGCCGACGGCTGCATCGTGCTGCCCGGGCTGGTCGACCTCCACACGCACCTGCGCGAGCCCGGCGGTGAGGAGGCCGAGACCGTCGAATCCGGCACCCGCGCCGCAGCCCGCGGCGGCTTCACCGCCGTGCACGCCATGGCCAACACCACCCCGGTCGCCGACACCGCCGGCGTCGTGGAGCAGGTCGCCCGGCGCGGCGACAGCGCCGGCTGGTGCTCCGTGCGCCCGGTCGGAGCGGTGACCGTGGGTCTGGCGGGCGAGCGGCTCGCAGAGCTCGACGCGATGGCGAACTCCCGCGCGAAGGTCCGGGTGTTCAGCGACGACGGCAAATGCGTGCACGATCCCGTGCTGATGCGCCGCGCCCTGGAGTACGTGAAGTCGTTCGACGGCGTCATCGCCCAGCACGCCCAGGACCCCCGCCTCACCGAGGGCGCCCAGATGCACGAGGGCGCCGTCTCCGCCGAGCTGGGGCTGGCCGGTTGGCCCGCTGTCGCCGAGGAATCGATCATCGCGCGCGACGTGCTGCTGGCGCAGCACGTCGGCTCTCGGCTGCATGTCTGCCACCTGTCCACCGCCGGCAGCGTCGACATCATCCGCTGGGCCAAGCAGCGCGGCATCGAGGTGACCGCCGAGGTCACCCCGCACCACCTGCTGCTGACCGACGAGAACGTGCGGCAGTTCGACGCGGTGTTCAAGGTCAACCCGCCGCTGCGCACCGCCGAGGACGTAGAGGCAGTGCGCGAGGGCCTGGCCGACGGCACGATCGACATCGTCGCCACCGATCACGCCCCGCACCCGCGCGACGCCAAGGACCGCGAGTGGGATCAGGCGGCGATGGGGATGACCGGCCTGGAGACGGCACTCGCGCTGGTCCAGCTGACGATGGTCGACGAAGGTCGCCTCAGCTGGCGGGATGTGGCCCGGGTGATGTCCGAGAAGCCGGCGCAGATCGGACGCGACGAGGAACAGGGACAGGCCCTTAAGCCCGGCGCCCCGGCCCACGTCCTGGTCTGGGATCCGCGGCCGGTGCGCGTCGCGGACCCGGCCCAGCACGCCTCGCTGAGCCGCAACTCGCCCTTCGCCGGCCTCGAGCTGCCCGGCCTGAACCGGCTCACCGTGCTCGCCGGCCGCCCGACCGTGCGCGACGGCGAGGTGGTCGAACGATGAGCGACCAGCTCATCCCCGTCCTGCTGCTCGCGGCGCTGTTCGTGCTGATCCTGGCCGCGATGGCCTGGGGCTGGCACCGACGCGGACGGTCCCAGCAGCATCTTCCCGTCCCGGAGGACGCCACCCTCGAACAGCTCGGGGAGGCCGTGGCCCACGGTCCGGTCGCTGCCGTCTACGTCGACACCGTGCTCGCCGAGCAGCCGCTCGAGCGGATCGTCGCCCATGGTCTCGGGCAGCGGGCCAACGCCATGGTCACCCTCGGCGACCAGGGCTCCTGGCGACTGGAGCGTGAGGGCACCAGCAGCTTCACCATCCCCGGCACGGTCGTCACCGAGCTCACCTCGGGCCCCGGCATGGCCGGGAAGTTCATCGGTGGCGACGGCCTCCTGATCATCCGCTGGCGCCTCGGCGACCAGCTCCTCGACACCGGACTCCGCCTCGCGCGACGTTCCGACCACGACCTCCTGCTCTCCCGGAAGGAGAACGCATGACCTCCCCCGCGTCCCCAGAATCCCTCGCCCCCACCAGGGCCCCCAGCCACCGCCTGCGCACGGAGAAGGCGCTGCTGATCCTCGAGGACGGCACCATCCTGCGAGGCTCCCCCTACGGAGCGCGAGGCTCCCGCCTCGGCGAGGTCGTCTTCACCACCGGTATGACCGGCTACCAGGAGACCCTCTCGGACCCCTCCTACGCCGGACAGATCGTCGTGCAGACCGCCCCTCATATCGGGAACACCGGGGCCAACGCCCAGGACATGGAGTCACGGAAGGTGTGGGTGCGCGGCTACGCCGTGCGCGACGCCAGCCGCATCGCCTCCTCCTATCGCGCCGAGCAGACCCTGGATGAGCTGCTGATCAGCAGCGACATCGTGGGCATCAGCGACATCGACACCCGTATGCTCACCCGCCGGCTGCGCGAGCATGGCTCCCTGCGCGGCGGGATCTTCTCCGGGGACGCCCTGGCGAGCTCCGAGCAGGAGCTGCTCTCCCAGGTCCGTGACCAGCCCGCGATGACCGGCGCGAGCTTCATCGAGGAGGTGACCATCGCCCAGCCCGTGACCCTCGAGCCCGAGGGCGAGGTGGTCGCGACCGTCGCCGCCCTCGACCTCGGCATCAAGAGCGCCGCCCCGCGCAGCATGCTCCTGCGCGGGCTGCGGGTGCACCTCCTGCCCGCCTCGACCTCGCTTGAGGACCTGGTGGCGCTGGCCCCGGATGCCGTGTTCTTCTCCAACGGCCCGGGGGACCCCGCGGCGGCGACCGCACCGATCGAGCTGCTGCGCGGCGTCCTCGACGCCGGCCTGCCCTTCTTCGGCATCTGCTTCGGCAACCAGCTGCTCGGCAGGGCCCTCGGCTTCGACACCTACAAGCTGAAGTTCGGCCACCGCGGCATCAACCAGCCCGTGCAGGACCGCGAGACCGGCGAGGTGGCGATCACCGCCCACAACCACGGCTTCGCCGTCGACCTCCCGATCGAGGGTGAGCACATCGCCCCCCACGACGGCGGCCGCTACGGACGCGTGGTGGTCTCCCATGTCGGCCTCAACGACCAGGTGGTCGAGGGCCTTCGCTGCCTCGACCGGCCCGCGTTCTCGGTCCAGTACCACCCCGAGGCGGCCGGCGGCCCGCACGACGCCTCGCCCCTCTTCGATCGTCTGGCAGAGCTCGCCGTCGCGCACCGCGCCGGCTCTGCATCCAAGGAGTCCTGATGCCCCGTCGCACCGATATCTCGTCCGTCCTGGTCATCGGCTCCGGCCCGATCGTGATCGGCCAGGCCGCGGAGTTCGACTACTCCGGCACCCAGGCCTGCCGGGTGCTGCGCGAGGAGGGCCTGCGGGTCATCCTCGTCAACTCCAACCCGGCCACGATCATGACCGACCCGGAGATCGCCGACGCCACCTACATCGAGCCGATCGACCCGGAGATCATCCGGACGATCATCGAGAAGGAGCGGCCCGACGCGCTGCTGCCCACCCTCGGTGGCCAGACCGCGCTCAACGCCGCCATCGCACTCGCGGAGAACGGGACCCTGGAGGAGTTCGGGGTCGAGATGATCGGCGCGAGCCTCGACGCGATCAACAAGGCGGAGGACCGCCAGCTGTTCAAGGAGGTCGTCGAGCGAGTCGGTGGCGAATCCGCCCGCTCGAAGATCTGCCACTCCGTGGAGGATCTGCTGGCCGGCGCCGAGGAGCTCGGCTACCCGATGGTGGTGCGCCCCAGCTTCACCATGGGCGGGCTCGGCTCCGGCATGGCCTATGACGAGAAGGACCTCCGCCGCATCGGCGGGGACGGCCTGCACTACTCGCCGACCTCCGAGGTGCTGCTCGAGGAGTCGATCCTGGGCTGGAAGGAGTTCGAGCTCGAGCTGATGCGCGACAGCGCCGACAACTGCGTCGTGATCTGCTCGATCGAGAACGTCGACCCGGTCGGCGTGCACACCGGCGACTCGGTGACCGTCGCCCCCGCCCTCACCCTCACCGACGTCGAGATGCAGACCCTGCGGGACCTCGGCATCGCGATCATCCGCGAGGTGGGGGTCGACACCGGCGGCTGCAACGTCCAGTTCGCGACCCATCCCGAGACCGGCCGCGTGGTGGTCATCGAGATGAACCCGCGCGTCTCGCGCTCCTCGGCACTGGCCTCGAAGGCCACCGGCTTCCCGATCGCGAAGATCGCAGCCCGCGTCGCGATCGGCTACACGCTCGACGAGATCCGCAACGACATCACCGGCACCACCCCGGCGAGCTTCGAACCCGCGCTGGACTACGTGGTCGTCAAGGTGCCCCGCTTCGCCTTCGAGAAGTTCCCGGCGGCGGATCCGACGCTGACCACGACCATGAAGAGCGTCGGCGAGGCGATGGCCATGGGCCGCAACTTCACCGAGGCGCTCGGCAAGGCGCAGCGCTCGATCGACGTCAAGGGCGCTTCCCTCTCGTACCTGGGGACCCCGCCGTCACCCGCGGAGGTCACCGAGCTGCTGGAGGCCTCGCGCACCCCCACGGCGGAGCGGCTGGTCGACATCGCTCGGATCCTGTGGTCCGCGGCCGAGGGGATCCTCGATCCGGCCGAGACGCTCGACCGGCTGGTGGAGGCCACCGCGATCGATCGCTGGTTCCTCGATCAGATGCAGCTGGTCGCAGAGATCGCCGCGGAGATCCGCGGCGCGGAGGTGCTGGACGCGCAGCTGCTGTCCCTGGCGAAGCGCCACGGGCTCTCGGACGATCAGATCGGTGCGCTCACCGGGCGCAGCGGTGACGTGGTCAAGGGCGTCCGTGAGGCGCTGGGCATCAACCCCGTCTACAAGACGGTCGACACCTGCGCCGCGGAGTTCGCCTCCGCCACCCCGTACCACTACTCCACCTATGACCAGGAGACTGAGGTCGAACCGCGCGAACGTCCCGCGGTGCTGATCCTCGGCTCGGGCCCCAACCGCATCGGTCAGGGCATCGAGTTCGACTACTCCTGCGTGCACGCTGCGATGGCGCTGGGCAACCCGGAGCTGCCCGGCGGCGGCTACGAGACGGTCATGATCAACTGCAACCCCGAGACGGTCTCGACCGACTACGACATCGCCGACCGCCTCTACTTCGAGCCGCTCACCTTCGAGGACGTCGTCGAGGTGTACGAGGCGGAGAAGGCTGCCGGCCCCGTCGCCGGGGTCATCGTGCAGCTCGGCGGCCAGACCCCGCTCTCGCTCGCCCGCCGCCTCGAGGCCGAGGGACTGCCCATTATCGGCACCAGCCCGTCGGCCATCGACAACGCCGAGGACCGCGGTCACTTCGGAGCGGTGCTCGCCGAGGCGAATCTGCCGGCTCCGCCCTATGGGACCGCCTGGGGGCTCAGCGATGCGACCGAGGTCGCCGCGAAGGTCGGCTATCCGGTGCTGGTGCGCCCGAGCTACGTGCTCGGCGGGCGCGGCATGGAGATCGTGTTCGACGAGGCGGGGCTCGTGGACTACGTGGCCCGCAACCTGCCCGACGGTGGCCGGGCCGAGGCCCCGATCCTCATCGACAGCTTCCTGGACACCGCGATCGAGATCGACGTCGACGCCCTCTACGACGGCACCGACCTCTACATCGGCGGCGTGATGGAGCACATCGAGGAGGCCGGCATCCACTCCGGCGACTCGGCCTGCACCCTCCCGCCGATCACCCTCAGCGATGCGGTCATGGACCGCATCCGCACCTCCACGCTCGCGATCGCCGAGGGCGTGGGCGTGCGCGGACTGCTCAACATCCAGTTCGCCCTCTCCCACGGGGTGCTCTATGTGCTCGAGGCCAACCCGCGCGCCTCCCGCACGGTGCCCTTCGTCGCGAAGGCCACCGGGGTGCCGCTCGCGCAGGCCGCGGCGCTGCTGATGGCCGGCACCTCGATCGCGGACCTGCGCCTCGGGGGAGTGCTCCCGCTCGAGGGCGACGGCATGGACCTGCCCGACGACTCTCCCATCGCGGTGAAGGAGGCGGTGCTCCCGTTCAAGCGCTTCCGCACCCGTGAAGGCAAGGCGGTGGACTCCGTGCTCGGGCCGGAGATGCGATCCACCGGTGAGGTGATGGGGCTGGACTCGACCTTCCCCCTCGCCTTCGCGAAGTCTCAGCTCGCGATCTCCGGTCAGGGCCTGCCCACCTCCGGCACCGCCTTCGTCTCTGTCGCGGACCGGGACAAGCGATCGCTCGCACTCCCGGTGGCGCGCCTGGCGGCGCTCGGATTCGAGATCCTCACCACCGCGGGCACCGGAAGGGTGCTGCGCCGCTACGGCATCCCCTGCCGGGTGCTGCGCAAGGCCTCCGAGGCCGGCGACGAGGCGAGCGTCATCGAGCTCATCGAAGACGGCACGGTGGACCTGGTGATGAACACACCTTCCGGCTCCAACGCCCGGGTGGACGGCTACGCCATCCGCGCCGCCGCGACCAGCATGGACGTGCCGATGATCACCACCCTCCAGGAGTTCCAGGCCGCGGTGCAGGCGATCGAGGCACGACCGGTCGAGCCCTTCGAGGTGACGAGCCTGCAGGACCACACCGCACGGCTGAACGCGGTGCGTGCCGCCCAGGTCGGCGCATGACGCTGCAGGGGAGGAGCTTCGGCTCCCGGCTGCAGCAGTCCGTCGCGGAGCACGGCCGGCTGGTCGCCGGCATCGACCCCCACGCCTCGCTGCTGGAGGCGTGGGGGCTGCCGGACACACCGGAGGGCCTGCGGGAGTTCTCCCGGATCGTGCTGACCGCGGTGACCGGCAGGGTCGCCGCGATCAAGCCCCAGTCCGCCTTCTTCGAGCGCCATGGCTCCGCCGGGGTCGCAGTGCTCGAGAAGCTGCTGCAGGCCGCGCGAGAAGCCGGGGTGCTCAGCATCCTGGACGTCAAGCGCGGAGACATCGGCTCGACCATGGCCGCCTATGCGGACGCCCACCTGCTCCCGGGTGCCCCGCTCGAGGCCGACTCGATCACCGTCAGCCCCTTCCTGGGCACCGGGTCCCTCGACCCGGCGGCGCAGCTCGCGACCCAGCACGGCAAAGGCCTCTTCGTGCTGGCGCTGACCTCGAACCCGGATGGTCCCCAGGTCCAGCACGCCCTCACCTCTGCAGACACGCCGGTGGCGCAGGAGATCGCGCGACACGCCGAGGCGCTGGGAGCTGCGGCGCCGGGGGAGTGGTCGAGCATCGGCCTGGTCGTGGGCGCGACCGTCGGCGACAGCTATCGCCGGCTCGGCCTGGATCGCGTCGCACCCTCGGTCCCGCTGCTCGCACCGGGCTTCGGGGCACAGGGCGCCGGTCCCGCCCAGATGGGTGAGGTATTCGGCGAAAGTGCAGGTCACGTCCTGGTCTCACTCTCGCGAGGACTCTTGGCGGCAGGCCCTGACCCGGACGCCCTGAGCCGACGGGCCGAACAGCTGCGCTTCGAGTACGCCGGTCCTGCCGACGCCTCCTGAGGAACCGTCCGGGTGGGGGTCACGACCCCCGCTCGGACCCCCTCGGGAGTGACCGATCTGCACCGGACCAGCGACGAAGCCTGTCAAAAGTGCGCTCGACCACGAATATGGGGTTACGCTCTTCCCACATCGAGGTCCTCCCGGATCTCCCCGTCACCAGCAAGAGAACAAGAGGTAAGAACTGTGGCTCTCCCTCCCCTCACCCCTGAGCAGCGGGCCGACGCCCTGAAGAAGGCAGCCGAGGCTCGTCGCGAGCGCGCCGCCATCAAGGCCCGGCTCAAGGACAGCGCCGGACACCGCGGCGAGGAGATCAAGAAGGTCCTCAAGGAGGCCGAGACCAACGAGGTCGTCGGTCGTCTGCGCGTCTCCGCCCTGCTGGAGGCCCTCCCGGGTGTCGGCAAGGTCAAGGCCCAGCAGATCATGGAGGAGATCGGCATCTCCCCATCCCGGAAGATCCGCGGCCTCGGCTCCCATCAGGCTGAGAAGCTCGTCGCACACTTCTCCGAGTGATCGACCACTCCACCACCGGGGCCGGCGCCGTGAAGGCGTCGGCCCCGGTGACTGTGCTCGCCGGGCCCACGGCCGTCGGCAAGGGCACCGTCTCCGCAGCGATCCGCGCGCGATACCCGCAGATCTGGTTGTCCGTCTCCGCCACCACCCGCGCCCCGCGCCCCGGTGAGGTCGACGGCGTGCACTACCGCTTCGTGAGCGAGGAGGACTTCTCCTCGCTGATCGAACAGGGGCAGATGCTCGAGTGGGCCGTGGTGCACGGTCGCAACAAGTACGGCACCCCGCGGGGCCCTGTCGAGCAGAAGGTGTCCGAAGGGCGCCCGGTCCTGCTCGAGATCGATCTTGCCGGCGCCCGCCAGATCCGCGAGTCGATGCCCGAGGCACGCTTCGTGTTCCTGGCCCCGCCGGACTGGGACACCCTGGTGGACCGACTCGTCGGGCGTGGCACCGAGGACTCCGAGGAGCGCGAGCGCCGCCTGCAGACGGCGAAGATCGAGCTCGCCGCAGAGGGCGAGTTCGACGTCACCATCGTCAACGACACCGTGGACCGCGCCGCCGATGAGCTCGCCGGGCTGCTCGGCGTGCGCGACCTCACCTGACCCCGCACGCTCTCGCCCTCGCCCCTGAGCTCACAAGGGCGTATCCTGAAGCGTCGCACGCCGAAACTCATGAAGGGACATCCGTGGCCGGAACAGTCGCTCAGCCCGAAGGCATCACGAACCCCCCGATCGACCGTCTCCTCGAGACTGTCGATTCCAAGTACGCCCTGGTGCTCTACGCCTCCCAGCGCGCTCGCCAGATCAACGCGTACTACTCGCAGCTCTCCGAAGGGTTGCTCGAGTTCGTCGGTCCGCTGGTGGATGTCGACAACCAGGAGAAGTCGCTCTCGATCGCACTGCGTGAGATCGATGAGGGCCTGCTGACCGTCCGCGAGATCGACGAGGAGGAGTACGCCGCGCAGAACGAGCCGGATCCGAATGCTCCGGCCCCGCTGATGCTCGGCGACGACGCTCCTGAGGTCCCGCCCTCCGGCTTCACGCTCTGACTCGGCCATCGCCGGGTTGAACCGATGAGCATCCTGTCGCGCCCCCTCGCCGGGGCCCGCGTCCTGATCGGAGTCGGCGGCGGCATCGCCGCATACAAGACCGCGCACCTGGTGCGCGGTCTTGTCGGTGAAGGGGCGGACGTCCGCGTCCTCCCCACCCCCGCCTCCCTCGAATTCGTCGGGGCGGCGACCTGGGAGGCGCTCAGCCACCATCCGGTGCTCACCTCGGTCTTCGAGGACGTCGACGAGGTCGCGCACGTGCGCTTCGGCCAGGAGGCCGACCTGGTGGTGATCGCCCCTGCCACCGCAGATCTGCTCGCACGGATGCGGATGGGTCGTGCCGATGACCTGCTGACCGCCTCATTGCTGGTGACGCGTGCGCCCGTGGTGGTCGCGCCCGCGATGCACACCGAGATGTGGGAGCACCCCTCGACCCGCGAGAACGTGGCAGTGCTGCGCGCACGCGGCGTCACCGTGATCGAGCCCGCCGTCGGCCGCCTCACCGGCCCGGATTCCGGGCCCGGCCGGCTCCCGGAGCCGGCGGCGATCCTCGAGGCCGCGAGAGCGGCGATCACGGCCCCGCGCGACCAGCACGGAGCCGTGCGAAGGGACCTCAGCGGCCGCGAGCTGCTGATCACCGCCGGCGGCACCCGCGAGGATCTCGACCCGGTGCGCTTCCTCGCCAACCACTCCTCGGGCAAGCAGGGCTGGGCCCTCGCGCATGCGGCCCTCGTCCGCGGCGCCCGGGTGCGCCTGGTCGCCGCCAACGTCGACCTCGACACCCCGCCCGGTGCCGAACGTTTCGATGTGGGCAGCGCCGCCGAGCTCGCGAGCGTCGTCGCGGCGCATCGAGGTGAGGTGGATGCGCTGGTGATGGCCGCAGCAGTGGCCGATTTCACCGCTGCCGCGCGCGCGGACGCGAAGATCAAGAAGGACGACGGCGATGACGAGTCCGTGCCGGCCATCGCCCTGCGCCGCACCGAGGACATCCTGCGTCACAGTGTGCTCGACCGCGCAGACTCCCAGCGGCCCGCGATCGTCGGCTTCGCGGCCGAGACCGGCGGCGACGGCTCCACGGCTCTCGACCTGGCGCGCGCCAAAGCGCGACGCAAGGGCGCGGACCTGCTGGTCTTCAACGACATCAGCACCGGAGTATTCGGCGCGCCCGACAACTCCGTGCGCATTCTCGACCGCGACGGTCAGGAAGTTGCCCGTGCCGAGGGCAGCAAGACCGCCGTCGCCCACGCGGTGCTCGACGAACTCGTCACCGCCCTCCCGGAAGTACCCTGATCCTCATGACCTCCAGCGAGCTGCGCACCTTCACGTCCGAATCGGTCACCGAAGGGCACCCAGACAAGATCTGCGACCAGATCTCCGACGCGATCCTCGACGATCTGCTGGCCCAGGACCGCGATGCGCGCGTCGCGGTGGAGACGCTGGTCACCACCGGGCTCGTCCACGTCGCCGGGGAGGTCCGTACCTCCGGATACAGCGACGTCTCGACGATCGTGCGCAATGTGATCCGGGAGATCGGCTACGACTCCTCCGAGAAGGGCTTCGACGCCGATTCCTGCGGTGTGCAGGTCTCGATCGGCGCGCAGTCCCCGGACATCGCCCAGGGTGTCGACAACTCGCTCGAAGCTCGCGGTGATTCCACGGCAGAGGCCTTCGCGCGGCTCGGCGCCGGAGACCAGGGACTGATGTTCGGCTACGCCTGCCGGGACACCCCGGAGCTGATGCCGCTGCCGATCCACGCCGCGCACCGCCTGACCCGCAACCTCTCGACCGCTCGCCGCGACGGGGTGCTGCCCTACCTCCGACCCGACGGGAAGACCCAGGTCTCGATCGGCTACGACGAGGACGGCGTGGCCCGCAGCGTCGAGGCGATCGTGGTTTCCACTCAGCACAGCGAGGAGGTCGACCTGCTCACCCAGCTGGCACCGGCGATCTCCAAGGTTGTCATCGCCCCGGTGCTCGAGGATCTCGAAGCGCTGGGCCTGGACACCACGGATGTCACCACCCACATCAACCCCTCCGGCCGCTTCGTGCTCGGCGGGCCCAAGGGCGATGCGGGTCTGACCGGCCGCAAGATCATCGTGGACACCTACGGCGGGATGGCCCGGCACGGCGGGGGCGCGTTCTCCGGCAAGGACCCCTCGAAGGTCGACCGCTCCGGTGCCTACGCCATGCGCTGGATCGCGAAGAACATCGTCGCCGCCGGTCTCGCGGACCGCTGCGAGGTGCAGGTCGCCTACGCGATCGGGGTCGCCGAGCCGGTGGGTCTGTACGTCGAGACCTTCGGCACCGGCCACGCTCCCTCGCACCAGATCGCCGCTGCGGTGCGGAAGGTCTTCGATCTGCGCCCCGCCGCCCTGATCGACGCTCTGGACCTGCTGCGTCCGATCTACTCGCTGACCTCGGTGCACGGCCACTTCGGCCGTGAGCTGCCGGAGTTCACCTGGGAACGTGCCGACCGTGCCGAGGAGCTGGAGCGCGCACTGTGAGCACGGCTGATCGCGCCTCCGCTGACGGTGCCCTGCCCGTCTCCGGTCTCGACCGCGCCCTCGCCTCCCGCCTCAAGCGGGACGTCGACGGCCTGCTGACCGCTGTGGTGCAGGACGCCACCGACCAGCGGGTGCTGATGGTGGGCTGGATGGATGACGAGGCGCTGCACCGCACCCTCAGCACCGGCCGCGTCACCTACTGGTCCCGTTCCCGCGGGGAGTACTGGCGCAAGGGCGACACCAGCGGTCACGTCCAGTGGGTCCGCTCCGTCGCGCTGGACTGCGACGCCGATACCCTGCTGATCCGGGTGGACCAGGTCGGCGCGGCCTGCCATCGCGGGACCGACACCTGCTTCGACGGCGGCGATCTCGATGCCGTCGTCCTCGACCCCACGGAGCGCAGGCATGACTGACCTTCCCCTGACCGGCCCGGGCACCGACGGTACTGCCGAGCCCGCCGAGCCCGTCCGCGCGGCTGCCTATCCGGAGCAGGTCGGCGGCCGGGAGGGGGACGCGCTCGGCGTGATCACCCCGGACCGGGCGACCTTCCGTGAGCTCGCCGCCCGGCAGCGGGTAGTGCCGCTCAGCGTCCGCCTGCTGGCCGATGAGGACACCCCGGTCTCGCTCTACCGTCGGCTCACCGCCGATGGCGACACCCGTGGCACTTTCCTGCTCGAATCGGCAGGCGAGGGAGAGGCATCGCGGTACTCGATCATCGGCACCAGGGCGCGCGCCGTCCTCACCGAGCGCGACGGCGAGGCGCACTGGCGCGGCGACGTCCCGGCCGGGGTCCCCACCGCGGGCAGCCCGGTGGAGGCGCTGCGTGCGGTCACCAGCGCCTTCCACGCCGCCCGGCAGCCGCATCTGCCGCCATTCTCGGGTGGGCTGGTCGGCTTCATCGCCTACGACGCCGTGCGGCACTGGGAGAAGCTGGACGCCTCCCCACCGGACGAGATCGGGTTGCCGGACCTCTCGATGTTGCTCGCCCAGGACGTGGTGGTCCATGACGCCCATGACTCGACCGTGGTGCTGGTCGCCAACGCCCTGAACCTCAACGCCACGGCCGACGGGGTCGACGCCGCCTACGACGACGCGCTCGCGAGGCTCGAGAGGATGCGCGAACGGCTGCGCACCCCGGTGAGCACCGGGCCGATTGTCTATGACGCGGTGCGCGAGCTCGAGCCCAAGGCCCGCACCTCTCAGCTGGAGTACGAGCGGGCCGTCCACGAGGCCGTTCAGGACATCATCGACGGTGAGATCTTCCAGGTGGTGCCCTCGCAGCGGTTCTCGCTGCCGGTCTCCGCCGACCCGCTGGACGTGTACCGCGTGCTGCGGCGGATGAACCCCAGCCCGTACATGTACCTGCTGCGGACCGTCGACGCCGAGGGCGAGCCGATCGACGTGGTCGGAGCCAGCCCCGAATCCTTGGTGACGGTGCGCGGGACCACCGCCACCACCCACCCGATCGCGGGCTCGCGTCCGCGCGGCGCGACGCCGGAGGAGGACGAGCGCCTGGGCAGCGAACTGCTCGCCGACCCGAAGGAACGCTCCGAGCACCTGATGCTGGTCGACCTCGCCCGCAATGATCTGCAGAAGTTCTGCGCCCCGGGCACCGTGGTGGTGCGCGACTTCATGCACATCCAGCGCTTCTCCCACATCCAGCACATCGTCTCCACCGTCACCGGCCATCTGCGCGAGGGTGCACTGGCCTATGACGCGCTGCGCGCGACCTTCCCGGCCGGGACCCTCTCCGGTGCGCCGAAGCCCTCGGCGATGCGGATCATCGACCGCCTGGAGCCCGTGCGACGCGGCGTCTACGGAGGCACCGTCGGTTACATCGACTTCGCCGGTGACATGGACATGGCGATCGCGATCCGGACCGCGGTGATCAAGGACGGCACCGCTCACGTCCAGGCCGGTGGGGGAGTGGTCGCAGATTCCGACGCGACCATGGAGCACCGCGAGACCCAGTCCAAGGCCGCCGCCGCGCTGCGGGCCGCGGCCTCGGCCGAGACCCTCCGCCCGGCATGAGCGAGCAGCCCCCGGCCCGGCACCCTGCCCGCCTCGGTCGCCGCGCCACCGTGCTCGCAGCGACCGCAGCCTCCGCGCTGCTGGCCGGGGCGACCCGCACCACCTGGATCCACGCCACCGCACCCGATCTGACCGGCACCGCCCAGCAGGTCGAGGTGCTGGGGTCGGAGGCGGCTCCGGCAGTGCTCGCGCTCTCCCTGGCGGCGATCGCGGCCTCCCTCGCCACCTCGCTCTCGTCGGCCTGGCTGCGGTTCCTCACCGGACCGGTGCTGATCGTGACCGGCGTGGGAGCGGCCTTCGCCGCCTTCTCTGCGGCGCAGGCCCCGCAGGACGCCGCGGGCTCCGCAGTGGCTTCCGCGACCGGGGTGCTGGGAGCCGCGGTGCAGGCAGAGGCGACCTCCTGGCCGCTGCTGACCCTGATCCCGGCTCTCGCCGTCGCCGTGATCGGCGTGCTCGTACTCGTGGTCGGCCGGTCCTGGCCGACCGGCAGCCGTTATCGCAGCGCGGCACTGGCGGCGCCTGTGCGTCGCGGTGATCCCGCCGAGGACCCTGCCGCAGCGTGGGACGCGCTCACCCGCGGTGAGGACCCGAGCCTCAGCAGCGGTGAGGTGGACAGCGAGGACACCGCTCGCGGTGAGGGCGAGGGCGAGGACCGTCCCGAACCTCCCGTTCAGGGGCGGCCCGGCACTGCCGGGTGATCCTCCTCACCGGATGCGACGGGGCCTCGCGCCACGCCGCGGACCGGGCGCCTCGGACGGCGGATGACGTGGCACAATGGCCCCGACCGGGACCCTGACTGGAGAAGGATCATGCCGAAGACCTACGCTGTGCCGCCGCCCCCTCATCACAACGAGGGCAAGACCGTTGCGGGCTGGACCATGAACCTCGGCATCGTCCTCGGTTCGATCCCCATCGCGGCCGGCATGATCCTGTCGGACATGACGATGCTGATCTGGATCGGCGCCGGCATCATCGTGCTGGCCATCGTGGTCGGTGTTGTGCTCTCCCTGGCCGGACTCGGCCAGCCCCGCGGCTACAGCCAGCTCTCCGCCGAGGTCACCGCCGATGGCGGCGCGAACGCGCGGGGACATGTGCCCGCCGATGGCGGCACCAACGCACGGGGCAATGTGCCCGCCGAGGCCGACGCCAGGTGATCGACGCGGCGAGGAGTGGGCACGGCGGCGCCGTGCTCCACGCTCCCGCCCGCAGCCCTCGTCGGGCTCTCCTGCCGCTCGCGATCGGCATCGGCGGCGTGGCCGTCGCGGCCGGGGTGCAGCTGGTCTTCGACCCGTTCCGCACCCACATCCCGCTGTGCATCCTGAATCACCTCACGGGGCTGGAGTGCCCCGGCTGCGGAGCGATCCGCGCCGTGCACTCCCTGCTCGCCGGTGATCTGTTGCTCGCGTTGCGGAGCAATGCGCTGGTGACCATTGCGATCCCTCTGGTCGCGGCCGGGCTCCTGACCTGGGCGGTGCGTCGTGCCCGAGGACTGCGCACCGACCTGATGCCCTCGAAGCCGGTGCTGCTGGGTCTGGTCGGCATCGCAGTCTTGTTCGCGGTGCTGAGGAACCTGCCAGCTTTCTGGTTCCTCGCCCCGATCTCCTTCGTCGGCGGCTGACCCCGCCCGCCGGCCACCCTTGCGGAACCCGCGGCACAGCGTGCCGTACCGCTCCGACCTGCTGCAGGAGGCAAGCGTGACCACCACCGGAACCGTCCTCGACGAGATCATCGACGGCGTGCGCGAGGACCTCGCGCCGCGCCGCGCCGCTGTGCCCGACGCCGAGATCCAGCGCCTGGCAGGCGCTGCCGCCCCGGCCCTGGACGCCCGGGCGAGCCTGCGCGGAGACGGCTCCACGATGGGGCTGATCGCCGAGGTCAAGCGCTCCAGCCCCTCCAAGGGCGCCCTCGCGGAGATCCCCGAGCCGGCGGAGCTCGCCGCCACCTATGCGAGTGCCGATGCCTCCGCGATCAGCGTGCTCACCGAGCAGCGCCGATTCCGCGGCACCCTCGCCGACCTCGACGCGGTCCGCGCCCGGGTGGCGGTGCCCGTGCTCCGCAAGGACTTCGTGGTCGAGCCGTACCAGGTGTACGAGGCCCGCGCCCACGGCGCCGACCTCGTGCTGCTGATCGTGGCCGCCCTCGATGATGCCCAGCTGCGTGCGCTGTACGACCTCATCACGGAGCTCGGCATGCAGGCGCTGGTGGAGGTCCACACCGCCCCGGAGCTGGACCGGGCGCTCGCGCTCGGGGCGGACATCATCGGGGTCAACGCCCGCAACCTCAAGGACCTCACCGTCGACCTCGCTCGAGCCGCAGACCTGCTGCGCCGGATCCCCGCCGGACCGCTCGCGATCGGCGAATCCGCCGTGCTCTCGGTCGCGGATGTCGAGGCCTATGCCGCCGCCGGTGCCGACGCGGTGCTGGTCGGAGAGGCGCTCGTCACCTCGGGCGACCCCGCCGCCGCCGCGGCGTCATACCGCCGGGTGGCCCGCCGCGGCCGCCCCCTCCCGGAAGGAGCTCAGGCATGAGCAGCCCCGACCACGATCGTCCCCTCTCCGAGCGGGTCGTCACCGACCTCACCCGCCCCGTCTCGGAACTGCGGTCCGAGGCAGGGCCCTACTTCGGGGACTTCGGCGGCCGCTTCCTGCCCGAGGCACTGGTGCCCGCCCTCGACGAGCTCACCGAGGTCTACGAGAAGGCGATCATCGACCCCGAGTTCACCGCCGAGCTGCAGCATCTCGCCGCGGAATACACCGGCCGGCCCTCCCTG
This sequence comes from Brachybacterium sp. AOP29-B2-41, assembly GCF_052378395.1. Lineage (NCBI taxonomy): Bacteria > Bacillati > Actinomycetota > Actinomycetes > Micrococcales > Dermabacteraceae > Brachybacterium > Brachybacterium sp. AOP29-B2-41. The sequence goes on along the minus strand of NZ_JBQSXR010000012.1, from coordinate 45,236 downwards.
CTCTCGGAGGCCCCGCGGTTCTCCCAGCTCGCCGGCGGCGCCCGCATCCTGCTCAAGCGTGAGGACCTCAACCACACCGGCAGCCACAAGATCAACAACGTCCTCGGCCAGGCGCTGCTGACCAAGCGCATGGGCAAGACCCGCGTGATCGCCGAGACCGGTGCCGGCCAGCACGGGGTCGCCACGGCCACCGCCGCGGCGCTGTTCGGCCTGGACTGCACCATCTACATGGGCGGCGAGGACACCGAGCGCCAGGCGCTCAACGTCGCCAGGATGCGCCTGCTGGGGGCGGAGGTGATCGCCGTCGAGCAGGGCTCACGCACCCTCAAGGATGCGATCAACGAGGCCTTCCGCGACTGGGTCGCCAACGTCGAGACCACCCACTACCTGCTCGGCACCGTCGCCGGCCCGCACCCCTTCCCGGCCATGGTGCGGGACTTCCATCGCATCATCGGTGAGGAAGCCCGCGCCCAGACCCTCGAACGGGTGGGACGACTGCCCGACGCGGTGGTCGCCTGCGTGGGCGGCGGCTCCAACGCGATGGGGATCTTCCACGCCTTCCTCGACGACACCGACCCGCTGGTGCGCCTGATCGGCTGTGAGGCCGGAGGCGATGGGGTTACCACCGGCCGCCACTCCGCGACCATCACCGGTGGCACCGCCGGGGTGCTGCACGGAGCCCGCAGCTTCGTGATGCAGGACGAGGACGGCCAGACGGTCCCCTCCCACTCGGTCTCCGCTGGCCTGGACTATCCCAGCGTCGGCCCCGAGCACGCCTGGCTGGCGGATATCGGCCGCGCCGAGTACCGCGCGATCGACGACGGCCCGGCCATGGAGGCCTTCGCCCTGCTCTCCATGACCGAGGGCATCATGCCCGCGATCGAGTCCGCCCACGCCCTGGCCGGTGCGCTGGTGCTGGGCCGTGAGCTCGGCGAGGATGCCGTCATCCTGGTGAGCCTCTCCGGCCGTGGGGACAAGGACGTGGACACCGCGTCGCGCTGGTTCGGACTGGTCGGGGACGAGCCCGCCCGCGCCGATCTGTCCGCGCTGCGCGCTGCGGCCCGCGCGACCACCGACCAGGCAGAGGAGTCCCGATGACCACCGTTGAGAGCCATCGGCTGCGCGCCGACGAGGTCCTGGACCGCGCCCGCGCCGAGAACCGTGCCGCGCTGATCGCCTACCTCCCCGTGGGCTTCCCGGATCTGGAGCGCTCGATCGAGGCCGCCCGCGTCCTGATCGACCACGGCGCCGACATGATCGAGCTGGGTCTGCCCTATTCCGACCCGGTCATGGACGGGGCGGTCATCCAGCAGGCGGCGGCCACGGCCCTGGAGGGCGGCACCCGGACCCGTCACGTGCTCCAGGCCGTCGAAGCGCTGTCCGGGCGCGGCGCCGCGATCCTGGTGATGAGCTACTGGAACCCGATCCTCGCCTACGGCCCCGACGCCTTCGCCCGCGATCTCGCGGCCGCCGGCGGTGCCGGGGTGATCACCCCGGATCTGATCCCCGATGAGGGTGCGGACTGGATCGCCGCGAGCGAGCGGCACGGCGTGGACCGTGTGTTCCTGGTCGCCCCCAGCTCACCCCGCAACCGGCTCGAGCATGTGGTCTCGCACACCCGGGGGTTCGTCTACGCCGCGAGCACCATGGGCGTGACCGGAACTCGCGCGAGCGTCTCCGCAGCCACGGAGGGCCTGGTCGAGCGCACCCGCGCCGCCGGGGCGAAGAACGTCTGCGTCGGGCTCGGTGTCTCGAACGGTGAGCAGGCCGCGCAGGTGGGGGCGTATTCTGATGGAGTGATCGTCGGGTCCGCCTTCGTCCGCGCGCTGCTCGAGAACCAGGACGACGACGCCGCGGCCCGCGCCGCGCTCGCGGCCGTGGCCGACGACCTCCGCGCCGGCGTCGAGCGTGCCCGCGCCTGACCCGACAGCACGACGCCCGATGAACCGATGACCCGATGACCCGAGGACAGGAGAGGCCGCGATGATCCCCAGCTCGCCGATCTCGGCGCTCTCCCTCGGTCCGCTGACGATCCACTTCTATGCCCTGTGCATCCTCTCCGGGATCGCGGTGGCGATGTGGTGGGCGACCAAGCGCTGGCAGAAGCGCGGCGGTGACGGGGACACCTTCTTCGACATCATCTTCGTCGCGATCATCGCCGGCATCGTCGGCTCCCGCATCTGGCATGTGCTCACCTCGCCTGCGCCCTTCTTCGGGCCCGACGGCGATCCGCTCGCGGTGCTCTACATCTGGCAGGGCGGGCTCGCGATCTACGGCGCAGTGGCCGGCGGCGCCCTCGCGGTCTGGTTCATGGCGCGCTATAAGGGCGTCTCGTTCACAGCCCTGGCCGACACCGTCGCGCCCACCCTCTTGATCGCCCAGGTACTGGGGCGATTCGGCAACTGGTTCAACCAGGAGCTCTACGGGCCCGCGCTCGATGCCTGGTGGGCATGGGAGGTGACCTGCGTGACCAACGGCCAGACCATCGGCGGCTGCGTCCCCGGCACCTATCACCCCACCTTCCTGTACGAGCAGCTGTGGAACCTGGCAGGACTGGCTGTCCTGCTGCTGCTCAGCCGCCGTTACCAGTGGGCCGGCGGGCGGATCTTCTGGGCGTACGTCGCGATCTACTCCACCGGCCGCGCCTGGATCGACGCGATCCGCAGCGAGCCGGTGCTGATGATCGGTGAGATGCGCATCCACACCCTGATCGCTCTGGTGATGGCGCTGGTCGGCATCGGGATGTTCGTGATGTTGACGATCCGCAGGCAGCGGCGCGGGGGAGAGGTCGTCGCCGCGGACGGCTCCTTCGAGCTGCCCGCGCAGACGGCGGGCAACGGCCCCGACGAGGACGGGACGGAGAAGTCCGGCACGCCTCCTTCCGCAGCCGCGGATCCCTCCCCCGGACCGTAGGCACCGCACCCCCGAGCGACGCAGATCGCCAGGACGGGCGGCGCGCCCCGGCACCGGGCGCTCGTCACAGATGACGAGCACGTCACCGGCCGCCCCTTCGAAGGGTTCTCTGCGCATGCTCCCCCTGCATTCCCGTTTCTCCGCCCTGCCTGCCGCCCAGGGCCTCTACCACCCCGACAGCGAGGTGGACTCCTGCGGTGTCGCGATGATCGCGACCCTGCAGGGCCGCCCCGGCCATCACATCGTCGAGCACGCCTTGACGGCGCTGCGCAATCTCGAGCACCGCGGCGCGGTCGGTGCCGAGGAGGACACCGGCGACGGCACCGGGATTATCGTCCAGCTGCCCGACGCCTTCCTCCGCGAGGTCAGCGGGCTCGACCTGCCGCCGCGGGGTGGATATGCCGCCGGCACCCTCTTCGTCCCCCGCGACAGGGCCGGTCGCACCGCTGTGCTCGAGGCCCTGGGTCAGATCGCCGCTGACGAGGGCCTGGTGCTGCTCGGCACCCGTGAGGTCCCGGTCACCGGGGGCCTGGTCGGCCCGTCCGCCGAAGCGGTCCGCCCCGACATGGTCCAGGTCTTCCTGAGCGACCTCGAGGAGGAACGCACCGGCCTCGCGCTCGAGCGGGCGGCCTTCGCCGTCCGCCGCCGCGTCGAGCACACCACCGAGGGATACTTCCCCTCGCTCTCGACCCGGGTGATGGTCTACAAGGGGATGCTGACCCCGGAGCAGCTGGACGAGTTCTATCCGGATCTGCGCGATCCCCGCTTCGCCTCGGAGCTCGCCATCGTGCACTCGCGCTTCTCCACCAACACCTTCCCGGCCTGGCCCCTCGCGCAGCCCTTCCGCACCCTCGCGCACAACGGCGAGATCAACACCGTGATCGGCAACCGCAACCGCCTGCGGGCAGCCGAGGGGTCGATGTCCACCGACGCCTTCGGCGAGGACTTCGCCCGGCTGCTGCCGGTCAACACCCCCGGCGCCTCGGATTCGGCGAGCCTGGACGAGGCGCTCGAGCTGCTCCACCTCAGCGGCCGCTCCCTCGTGCACTCGCTCATGATGCTCATCCCCGAGCCGTGGGAGAACGACCGCTCGATGGACCCGGATCTGCGGGCCTTCTACGAGTTCCATGCCGCGCTGCAGGAGCCGTGGGACGGACCGGCCGCCGTGGTCTTCACCGACGGCACCCGGGTGGGCGCGCGGCTGGACCGCAACGGTCTGCGCCCGCTGCGCTACTGGGTGATGGAGGACGACCTGGTGGTGCTCGGCTCCGAGACGGGCCTCGTGGACCTGCCCCGCAGCGGCGTGGCGCGCACCGGCCGGGTCGCGCCGGGCGAGATCTTCCTGCTCGACCTCGAGCAGGGCGGGATCATCCCCAGCGAGGAGATCACCCGCGCCGTCGCCACCGAGCACCCGTACCGCACCTGGGTGCGCGAGCAGAAGGTCGCCCTCTCCGAGCTGCCCGCGCGCGAGCACATCACCCATTCACGCGCCTCCGTCGTGCGGCGCCAGCAGACCTTCGGCTACACCGAGGAGGAGCTGCGCATCCTGCTCGCGCCGATGGCGTCCAAGGGCGCCGAGCCGCTCGGCGCGATGGGCACCGACACCCCCATCGCCGTGCTCTCCGAGCGCCCGCGACTGCTGTTCGACTATTTCACGCAGATGTTCGCGCAGGTCACGAACCCTCCGCTCGACTCCCTGCGCGAGGAGATCGTCACCTCCCTGGGCGTGGCCCTGGGCCGCTCGCGCAATCTGCTGGACGCCACGCCCCAGCACGCGCGTCAGCTCGCGCTCGACTTCCCGATCCTCGACAACGATGAGCTCGCCAAGATCGTCGCGATCGACGCGAACCCGGCCACCGCCGACTTCCACACCGTGCGGCTGCGGGGCCTGTACCCCGTGGGAGGCGGCACCGCGGCGCTCGAGCTGCGCCTGCACGAGATCTGTGAGGAGGCGGGCCGCGCGATCGACGAGGGCGCCACCTTCCTGGTGCTCTCGGACCGCGATGCGAACCAGGTCCTCGCCCCGATCCCGTCCCTCCTGCTCACCAGCGCGGTCCAGCACCACCTGGTGCGCACCGGGCGGCGCACCTCTGCGGCGCTGCTGGTCGAGGCGGGCGATGTGCGCGAGGTCCACCATGCCGCGCTGCTGATCGGCTACGGCGCGAGCGCGATCAACCCCTATCTCGCGATGGAGAGCGTCGAGGAGCTCGTCGAGCGCGGCGTGATCAGCGACGTGACCCCCGAGAAGGCGGTCGCGAACCTCAACAAGGCCCTCGGCAAGGGCGTCCTGAAGATCATGTCCAAGATGGGCATCGCCACGGTCGCCTCGTATCGCGGTGCGCAGATCTTCGAGGCCGTCGGTCTCGCCCACGACCTTGTGGAGGAGTGGTTCCCCGGCACCATCAGCCGGATCGGCGGCATCACGCTCGACGTGATCGCTCAGGAGAACGAGGCCCGCCATGCGCTGGCCTATCCCGTGGACGGCCAGCGCCCCGCGCACCGCAGCCTCCCCGTCGGCGGCGAGTACCAGTGGCGACGCGAGGGCGAGCCGCACCTGTTCACCCCCGAGGCGGTCTTCCGTCTCCAGCACTCCACCCGCACCCGCCAGTACGAGGAGTTCCGCCGCTACACCGACGAGGTCGACGACCAGCACGAGCGGCTGATGACCATCCGCGGCCTGCTGCGCCTGCGCACCGGCGCCCTGGAGCCCGTGCCGCTGACGGAGGTGGAGGGGGTCGACGCGATCACCCGTCGCTTCATGACCGGCGCGATGAGCTACGGCTCGATCTCCCAGGAGGCTCACGAGACGCTCGCGATCGCGATGAACCAGCTCGGCGGCATGTCCAACAGCGGCGAGGGCGGCGAGGACCCCGAGCGCCTGCGCGACCCGGAGCGCCGCAGCGCCATCAAGCAGATCGCCTCGGGCCGCTTCGGGGTCACCAGCGAGTACCTCACCTTCGCCAAGGACATCCAGATCAAGATCGCCCAGGGCGCCAAGCCCGGGGAGGGCGGTCAGCTGCCGCCGGAGAAGGTGTACCCGTGGATCGCCCGCACCCGGCACTCCACGCCCGGGATCGGGCTGATCTCCCCGCCGCCGCATCACGACATCTACTCGATCGAGGACCTCGCCCAGCTCATCCACGACGCGAAGTCCGCGAACCCCGCGGCGCGCGTGCACGTCAAGCTGGTCTCCCGCTTCGGCGTGGGCACCGTGGCCTCGGGCGTCTCCAAGGCGCATGCCGACGTCGTGCTGATCTCCGGCCATGACGGCGGCACCGGCGCGAGCCCCCTGAACTCCCTCAAGCACGCGGGCACCCCGTGGGAGCTGGGCCTCGCGGAGACGCAGCAGACCCTGCTGCTGAACGGCCTGCGCGACCGGATCACGGTACAGGTCGACGGCCAGCTGAAGACCGGACGCGACGTGGTCATCGCGGCGCTGCTGGGCGCCGAGGAGTACGGTTTCGCCTCCGCACCGCTGGTCGTCTCCGGCTGCGTGATGATGCGCGTGTGCCACCTGGACACCTGCCCCGTGGGCGTGGCCACCCAGAACCCGGAGCTGCGTGCGCGCTTCACCGGGAAGGCGGAGCACGTGGTGACCTTCTTCCGCTTCATCGCCGAGCAGGTGCGCGAGCACCTTGCCGCGCTGGGGCTGCGCTCCCTCGACGAGGCGATCGGCCGCAGCGACCTGCTCGCCCTCGCCGAGGGCGCACGGGCCGGCAGCGTGCTCGGCGCCGCCAAGCGGGACGGTCTGGATCTCGCGGCGATCCTCGCGCCGCCCACCATCCACGAGGGCGACTTCCCCCGTCGTCGGCGAGGCCAGGACCACCACCTGGACCGCGCCCCCGACCATCCCTGGATCGCGGCGGCCGACGGCGTGCTCAGCGGCACCGAGACGTCCGTGCGCCTGCAGGACACGCTGCGCAACGTGCAGCGCAGCGCCGGCACCCTGCTCGGCCACGAGGTCACCCGCCGCACCGGCGGCGACGGCCTCGAGGACGACTCGATCGTGCTGGACCTCGAGGGCACCGGCGGCCAGTCCTTCGGCGCCTTCCTCCCGCGCGGCATCAGCATGCACCTCACGGGGGACGCCAACGACTACGTCGGCAAGGGGCTCTCGGGCGGGATCATCGCCGTCGGGCACGGTTCCGGCACGGCCCCGTCGGTGACCTCCGCCCCGATCGCGGGGAACACCTGCGCCTACGGCGCGACCAGCGGCCGACTGCTGCTGGCCGGCTCTGCGGGCGAGCGGTTCGGCGTGAGGAACTCCGGGGCCACCCTCGTGGTCGAGGGCATCGGCGACCACGGCGCCGAGTACATGACCGGCGGCGCCGTGGTCGTGCTCGGACCGACCGGGCGCAACCTCGGCGCCGGCATGAGCGGCGGCACGCTGTTCGTGCTGGACCTGGACCCCAGCCGCCTGAACCCGGCCGACGCCGCAGGCTTCGCGCTCGACCCCGTCAAGGACGAGCATCGCGAGTTCGTGCTCGAGGCGGTGCGCGACCACGCCGCGCGCACCGGCTCCGATCGGGCGGCCGCGCTGCTCGCGGACGAGGAGGAGCTGCTCGCACGGCTCACCGAGATCGCGCCGCGCGCCTTCCTCACCATCACCGCGCTCCGGGAGGACGCGGTGGCCCGGGGCAACGACCCCGATGCGAACGATGTCTGGAACGAGATCTTGGAGGCCACCCATGGCTGATCCCCGTGGATTCCTGCGCTACCGCGACCGTGAGCTGCCGGCTCGCCGGCCTGTGCCGCTGCGTCTGATGGACTGGCGCGAGGTGTACGAGGCCCGGGAGCAGGGCACGCTCGACGTCGTCTCGAGACAGGCCGGACGCTGCATGAACTGCGGCATCCCCTTCTGCCACCAGGGCTGCCCCCTGGGGAACCTGATCCCCGAGTGGAACGACCTGGTCTACCGCGAGGACTGGCAGGAGGCGAGCGAGCGCCTGCACGCCACCAACAACTTCCCGGAGTTCACCGGGCGCGCCTGCCCGGCGCCGTGCGAGTCCAGCTGCGTGCTGGGCATCAACCAGCCGCCGGTGACGATCAAGAACATCGAGCTCTCGATCGTCGAGCGCGCCTTCGACGAGGGCTGGCTCGACCCGGTCGAGCCCACCCGCCAGACGGGCCGCTCGGTCGCTGTCGTCGGCTCGGGCCCCGCGGGCCTGGCCGCCGCGCAGCAGCTGACCCGGGCGGGCCACTCCGTGGTGGTGCTCGAGCGCGACGACCGCCTCGGCGGACTCATGCGCTACGGCATCCCGGAGTTCAAGCTCGAGAAGCGCTTTGTGGACCGCCGCCTCGAGCAGATGCGCGCCGAGGGCACCCGCTTCCGCACCGGGATCGACGTGGGCGGCACGGGGGAGGGCGCGCTCAGCGTGCAGGAGCTGCGCTCCCGCTTCGACGCGGTGGTGCTCGCCACCGGCGCGAGCGTGCCGCGCGAGCTCGCCGTCCCCGGTCGCGAGGCCACCGGCATCCACCCGGCGATGGAGTACCTCACCCAGGCGAACCGTCTGGTGGAGGGCGACTGGGTCGTCAGCCCGATCTCGGCCGAGGGCAAGGACGTCGTGATCATCGGCGGCGGCGACACCGGCGCCGACTGCCTGGGCACCGCCCTGCGTCAGGGAGCCCGCTCGGTGACGACCCTCGCGATCGGCACCCAGCCGCCCCTCGAGCGGGATGAGCGCCAGCCCTGGCCCACCCACCCGATCCTCTTCGAGGTGTCCACCGCGCATGAGGAGGGCGGTGACCGCTCCTATCTCGCGTCGACCACCGGCTTCGAGGTCGACTCCGAGGGCGCGGTCAGCGGGCTCGAGGTGGCCCGCACCCGCTTCGTCGACGGCGCACGCGTCCCCACCCCGGACACCGCGACGGTGCTGCCCGCCACGCTCGTGCTGATCGCCATGGGCTTCACCGGTGCCGACGAGGAGGGACTGCTCACCACGCTCGGAGTGGACATCACCTCACGCGGCAACATCGTGCACGATGCCGACTGGGCCACCAGTGTGGACGGGGTGTTCACCGCGGGGGACTGCGCACGCGGTCAGAGCCTCATCGTGTGGGCGATCGCGGAGGGTCGCTCATGCGCCGCAGCGGTGGATGAGCACCTGATGGGGGTCACGTCCCTGCCACAGCCCGTGCGCCCCGGCGAGAAGCCTGTCACAGTATGAAAGACTAGGGTTCGACACGCGATGCTGCGGCCCTTGGGCAGCGCACGCGCGCGGGCCCGCTGACTAGGGTCGCGGCCCTACATACGAACTACAGATGGGTTGACATGCGGAAAGCCAAGATCGTCTGCACACTCGGGCCGGCGACCGATTCCTACGAGCAGGTCCGAACGCTGATCGAAGCGGGGATGAATGTCGCCCGGATGAACTTCAGCCACGGAACGCACGATGATCACGCGAAGGTCTACGCGAACATCCGTCGTGCCGCGGAGGACCTCGGCAAGAACGTCGCCGTGCTGGTCGATCTGCAGGGTCCGAAGATCCGGCTCGGAAAGTTCACCGACGGCCCGCACAAGCTCGAGGTGGGCGACAGCCTCACCATCACCACCGATGACATCGAGGGCACCCGGGAACGGGTTTCGACCACCTTCAAGGGCCTGCCGGGCGACTGCCGCCCCGGCGACGTGCTGCTGATCGACGACGGCAAGGTCTCGGTGCGCGTCACCGAGGTGACCGAGACCGAGGTCGTCACCGTCGTCGAGGTCCCCGGACCGGTGTCTAACAACAAGGGCATCAATCTGCCCGGTGTCGCCGTGTCCGTGCCCGCCATGAGCGAGAAGGACGTGGCGGACCTCCGCTTCGGCCTCCGCCTCGGCGCAGATCTCGTCGCGCTGTCCTTCGTGCGTGACGCGCATGACATGGATGACGTCCTGCGGATCATGCAGGAAGAGGGCCGCCGCGTCCCCGTCATCGCGAAGATCGAGAAGCCGCAGGCGGTCCGGGCGCTGCGCTCGATCGTCGGCGCCTTCGACGGCATCATGGTCGCCCGCGGCGACCTGGGTGTCGAGATGCCGCTGGAGCAGGTCCCGCTGGTGCAGAAGCGCGCCATCGAGCTGGCCCGCCGCAACGCGAAGCCCGTGATCGTCGCCACCCAGGTGCTCGAGTCGATGATCGAGAGCCCGCGTCCCACGCGTGCAGAGGCATCGGACTGCGCGAACGCGATCCTCGACGGTGCCGATGCGGTCATGCTCTCGGGCGAGACCAGCGTGGGCAAGTACCCCTTCGAGGCCGTGCGCACCATGGCACGCATCATCACCAACACGGAGGAGAACGGCGCAGACCGCATCCTCCCGCTGGGCACCATTCCGCACACCCGCGGCGGTGCGATCACCCGCGCGGCCGCCGAGATCGGCGATCAGCTCTCCGCGCAGTACCTGGTGACCTTCACCGAGTCCGGAGACACCGCCCGCCGGCTCTCTCGCCTGCGGCCCACCATCCCCCTGCTGGCGCTGACCCCGTACCCCGAGGTCGCCCGCCAGCTGTCCCTGACCTGGGGCATCGAGTCGCACCTGGTGCCGATGCAGAACGACACCGACGCAATGGTCGGCAAGGTCGACGATCTGCTCCGCGAGCAGAAGGGCCTCCAGAAGAACGACCTGGTCATCGTCGCCGCCGGTTCGCCCCCCGGCGTCCACGGCTCGACCAACACCCTGCGCGTGCACCGCATCGGTGACCTCGACGGCACCGAGTCGGCTCGCATCGAGGCGAGCAACATCGCCGCCGGCCCGCAGGGCTGATCCAGCAGGGCTGAGCGACGTTCTGCGAGCTCGCGAGCGGTAGGAGCGCAGCGAGTCAGGAGGGCTGAGCGAGACCCTCATCACGACAATGGCGCCCGCGGCTGTAAAGCCGTCGGGCGCCATTGTGATGTTGGAACTGGTGCCGGGTGCGGGACTCGAACCCGCACGCCCTCACGGACAGCGCATTTTGAGTGCGCCGCGTCTACCATTCCGCCAACCCGGCTGGCCCCCCACGAGGGAGTGCTGGATTAGGATACCGCTGATGACCACCGGCCTCGAACGCGCGGGTGCACGCCACCTGTACGCCAGGCCCACACCGAGACACAGGGCGACATGACTGACGATATGACTTCACTTCCCGACGACGCCCAGGACGAGACTCTGCCCGGTGACGGTGCGCCGCGTCGCACTGCCGTGGTGGCTGAGGACGAGAGCCTCATCCGCATGGACATCGTCGAGACCCTCACCGAGGCCGGATTCGAGGTGCTGGCAGCCGTGGGTGACGGCGAGAGCGCCGTGGCGAAGGCCCGCGAGCTGCGCCCCGATGTGGTGGTGATGGATGTCAAGATGCCGCAGATGGACGGCGTCACCGCGGCCGAGCGGATCGGCGAGGAGAACCTGGCGCCGGTCGTCATGCTCACCGCCTTCTCGCAGACCGAGCTGGTCGAGCGCGCACGGGACGCCGGCGCGATGGCGTACGTCGTCAAGCCCTTCACCCCCGCTGATCTGCTCCCGGCGATCGAGATCGCGATCTCGCGCTTCCAGCAGATCACGCAGCTGGAGTCCGAGATCGCCGACCTCGGGGAGCGCTTCGAGACCCGCAAGCGCGTGGACCGCGCCAAGGGCCTGCTGCAGACCAACATGGGACTGTCCGAGCCGGAGGCGTTCCGCTGGATCCAGAAGACCTCGATGGATCGTCGCCTGACGATGCGCGAGGTGGCGGATGCCGTGATCGATCAGCTGGGCGGTCAGAGCAAGGACTGAGGTCACCAGGGCCGGGGTGGGCCGGGACGAGAAGGGGAGCAGCGGGGCTATGGCGATCTCACGACGTACGCTGGTGCGCGGGCTCGGAGCGGGGATGCTCGGTGCCGGCGCGCTGACGGCCTGCGGCGAAGGCGGGATGCGTCGAGGCCGCCGCCGTGCGACCACGCCCCCGCCTACCGCTGAAGCCCTCTCGGAGCCCGAGACGCCTCTGGTGATCGGCCAGATCGGTGCGAACTACGGCCGGATGGCGAAGTTCGAGGAAGCGATCGCGGTGTCGATCACCATGGCCAGGATCGACGTGAACGCGCGATGGGACGGGCTGTTCGGGTACGAGGTCGAGCTCTCCGACCGGTATGTGATGCAGGAGCCGGGGGAGGATCTCACCCCGGTCATCCAGGGCATGGCCGATTCTGGTGTGACCTGTGTGATCACCTCGATCGATGAGGAGTCGCTGATCGCGGCGATGCCGGCCCTGGTCGAGGCGGGGATTGCGGTGATCGATGTGTTCACCTCCGGACGCGATCTGCGCCAGCCCGAGGTGCAGACGGCGAACCTGCTGGTGCGGCTCTCTCCCTCGGACCTCACGATGGCGCTGCAGTATGCGGATATCGCGCTGGGCAGCACGGCGGAGAAGGCCGGGCCGCAGGGGACGATCGCCTATCTCTCGGAGGACACCCTGCAGGGCCGGAGCCTGCTCTACGAGCTCGAGCAGGAACTCGTCCCACGCAACGGGAGCGTGGTCTCCCAGCAGTTCTACGAGGTCGGGAACTTCGGTGACATCGCGGCCCGGGTGAAGGCGGTGATGGACGCTCCGCCTGCTCCGCTGATCTTCAACGGCGGTGCAGAGGCGGCGCCCTTCCTGTCGGCGCTCTACTCGGCGACCCTAGATCCCGGCCAGCGCCCCAAGGTCGAGTTCCCCAAGCGCCTCGCGCCGGCGGCGACGGTCGACTTCTCGCGGGAGCAGGTGGCGGAGGACCTCGTGCCCGAATGCCTCACCTCGGCGACCAGCTATGAACCCGGCGCAGAGATCACGAAGGAGCACCAGAATATGATGCTCAACCTCAATGCCGACTTCCTGCGCACCGGATACGCCTATTCGCAGCAGGGATACGACGCGTTCACGATGGCCTGCCTGGCAGCTCAGCATGCGCTCTCGGTCGAGGGGACCGCGCTCGCGGGGGCGATCCCGGCGATCTTGACCGGCTCGGAGGCCTGCACCGACTACGGCATGTGCCGGCAGGTGATGAGGACGGGCCTGGAGGCGGAGGAGACTGCGACGGTCGCGTACTCCGGGAGGATGGGGAAGTTCGAGCTGGGGCCTGAGTTCGACGCCCGGCTCGGAGAGCTCCGTGAGTACACTTGGTCAGAGGCCAATGTGCTGGAGCCCGGCACAGCGAAGAACTTCGAGGCGCCCGAGTAGGACGGGCGGGAGCGTGACGCGTCGCATGCCGGCCGGTCAGATCGGTGGGAGGCGTCAGCGTGGTGCGAGCAGCTGGGTGGAGACGGTGATCGTGCTCAGCAGCGTGCCCTGCTCGTCGTGCACCTCCACCAGATAGCTGGCCACCTGGCGCCCGAGGTGGAGGGCCCGGCAGGTTCCCATCACGTTGCCCTGCTTCGCCGAGCGATGGTGCAGAGCGGAGACGGAGGTCCCCACCGCCTGCGCCCCCTCGCCGTGGACCTCACGGGCCCGCAGGATCGCCGAGAAGGACGCGATGGTCTCCGCCAGTGCGATCGTCGCACCGCCGTGCAGCAGCCCGGCCGGCTGCAGGTTGCCCGTCACCGGCATGCTGATCGTCCCGCCCGAGGCATCCAGCGTCAGCAGCTCCATCCCGCACCGCTCCACCAGCGTGCCGCGCAGGAGCGGGGCGAAGTGCGCCCGCAGCTCTGGGCTGAGTGGTGGCGCGGCGGTGTGATCAGGGCGGTTGCTGTCGGTCATGGAAAGAGCGTGCCACAGCCCGGCGGGGGAGCGGGTGTCGGCACGACATGGGAGACTGCTCCCCATGAATGCGAGTGACACCGACGACCAGCGCATCCTCCTCATCGACGGGCATGCCATGGCGTTCCGCGCCTTCTTCGCCCTGCCGGCGGAGGGCTTCAGCGACGGCCGAGGCCAGGCCACCAATGCCGTGTACGGGTTCACCCGCATGATCATCAACGTGGTCGCCTCCGAGCGGCCGACGCACCTGGCGGTGGCGTTCGATCTGCCCGGCGGCACTTTCCGCGACCGCATCTATGACCAGTACAAGGGCGGTCGGGACGAGACCCCCGCCGCCTTCCATGGTCAGATCGCTCTGATCCAGCAGGTCCTGGACGCATTGGGAGTGCGCTGGCTCACCTACGAGGACTATGAGGCGGACGACATCATCGCCACCCTCGCCACGCGCGCCGAGGCGGCGGGCGACGAAGCCCTGATCGTCACGAGCGACCGCGATGCGATCCAGCTGGTCGGCGAGAAGGTCACGCTGCTCCAGCCGATCAAGGGCGTCACCGAGATGCGTCGGATGACCCCGGCGGGCGTGGTGGAGAGGTACGGCATTCCCCCGGAGCGCTACCCGGATCTCGCGGCGCTGGTGGGGGAGGCGGCGGACAATCTCCCCGGCGTCCCGGGCGTCGGCCCGAAGACCGCCGCGAAGTGGATCCTCCAGTACGGCGACCTGCCCGGGGTGATCGCCCATGCCGGTGAGATCAAGGGCAAGGCCGGCCAGTCTCTGCGCGACCATCTGGAGGCTGTCGAGCGGAATCGCTTGATGAACGCCGCCTTCACCACCCTGGATCTGCCCGAGGACCCCGCGTACTACGCCCTCGGAGGCGGGGACCGCGCCCGCGTGCTCGAGGTGTTCGACGACCTCGCCTTCGGTGACACCATCCGCCGTGACCTGCCCGCCTCGCTGCTCGGAGAGTCGGTCTCGGTCGCAGCGGCAGAGGAGGAGCAGCAGGTCTCGGAGGTCCTCATGATCGAGGACGTCGCGGGGCTGCAGGAGCTGCTGGACACCGGCGGCGACATCCTCGCCCTCGATGTGGTCGAAGACGTCCGCGGCGGCGCGTTGCTGGGCCTGGCCACACCGGATGCGCGCGGCGCTGTGCAGCTGGAGCGGTTGGACTCGGAGGCCTCCTCCCTGCTCGCCTCCGCCCTTGATCGCGCCACGGAGATCCTGGTCGCCGACGCTCCTGCGGTCCGCTCGTGGCTGGGTGAGCGCGGCTACCGTCCCCAGGCACAGCTGCACGATCTCTCCCTGGCATCCTTCGTGCTGCGTCCCGGCGCCCGCACCTATGACGCGGAAGCGCTCGGCACCGAGTTCGCAGGCGTGAGCTTCGAGCCGCGTCCGCGCAAGCCCGCCCCCTCGACTCTCGCCAAGGAGGCCCCGGAGGTCCGCGCCGAGCACGTCGCCCGCGCGGCGGCCCGCCTCGCGGGAGCCGCTGCCGCGCTCCACCCGGCGGCTGAGGTGCTCGGGGAGAACCTGGCGCAGGAACCCTGGGCGCTGCGCATCCTCGATGAGCTCGAGCGCCCCCTGCAGGCGGTGCTGGAGACCATGCATGAGCGTGGGATCGCTCTCGACGGCCCGGCGGTGGCCACCTTGCGCCAGGAGTTCGAGGGCTTCGTCGCCCAGGCCAAGCGCGAAGCCGGCGAGATCGTGGGGGAGGAGGTCAACCTCGCCTCTCCCAAGCAGCTGCAGGTGGTGCTGTTCGAGACGCTCTCCCTGCCCACCACGCGGAAGATCTCCTCGGGTCACTCGACCGATGCTGAATCTCTGACCGATCTCTCCGAGACCCTGGATCCGGACTCCGCAGGGCATCGCTTCCTCTCCTGGCTGCTGCGCTTCCGCGAGATGAGCAAGCTGACCGGCTACCTGGTGGGCCTGGACAAGGCGGTGGACAGCAGCTCCCGGGTGCACACCACCTTCCAGCAGACCGCCGCGGCGACCGGGCGTCTCGCCTCCACCGAGCCGAATCTGCAGAACATCCCGGTGCGCACCTCCGAAGGGCAGCGGATCCGCGACGTCTTCGTCGCCGGGGACGGCTTCGAGACCCTGCTGACCGCGGACTATTCACAGATCGAGATGCGCATCATGGCGCACCTCTCCGAGGACGAGGGCCTGATCGAGGCGTTCAACTCCGGGGAGGACCTGCACAACTTCGTCGCCTCACGGGTGTTCGGGGTGAGTCCCGATGCGGTGGATCCGGCGATGCGCTCGAAGACGAAGGCGGTCAGCTACGGCTTGGCCTACGGGCTCTCCGCCTTCGGCCTGTCCCGCCAGCTGCGGGTCTCCCGCGCAGAGGCGACGGCTCTGCGCGACGGATACTTCGAACGGTTCGGCGGTGTGCGCGATTACCTCCAGCAGAGTGTCGAGACGGCTCGGACCACCGGCTACACCGAGACCATCCTCGGACGCCGCCGCTATCTCCCCGACCTCACCTCGGACAATCGCCAGCGTCGCGAGAACGCCGAGCGCGTGGCCCTGAACTCGCCGATCCAGGGCAGCGCCGCAGACATCATCAAGCTCGCCATGCTCGCCGTCGAGCGCCGGATGCGTGAGGCCGAGCTCTCCTCCCGGATGCTGCTCCAGGTCCATGACGAGCTGGTGGTCGAGGTCG
Source organism: Brachybacterium sp. AOP29-B2-41 (assembly GCF_052378395.1). Classification (NCBI taxonomy): domain Bacteria; kingdom Bacillati; phylum Actinomycetota; class Actinomycetes; order Micrococcales; family Dermabacteraceae; genus Brachybacterium; species Brachybacterium sp. AOP29-B2-41. The sequence goes on along the minus strand of NZ_JBQSXR010000012.1, from coordinate 29,005 downwards.
CTCCCGGCGAGCTCGACAGGGTCCGGGAGATCGTCGAGGACGGCATGGACTCGGCGTATGAGCTGTCGGTGCCGCTCGAGGTCGGGATCGGCATCGGCCGCACCTGGCGCGAGGCAGCACACTGAGGAATCAGGACCTGACCGGCAACTGCGAAAGCAGCGGCGAGAGGCGCGGCGGGAGAAGCGGGGAGAGGAGCAGGACGGAACTCACATCCGCCACTCGCGTTCCGGACCGTCCTGCCCTCGCGGTTCATCGTCCGGGCTGTTAGGCTTTCGAAGGTCTGTGGCCGAGCCGTCACCGTCGTGTTCACCACGTCGAGCACGGCACGGGCACCGACAGGTCCTCTCCGGAGGGCTTGCACGTCCATCGACCCTACTCATTTCCTGTCCCGACGGAGTCCTTACCTACATGACCGACACCACGACCCCCCAGATCGCCATCAACGACATCGGCGGCGCCGACGAACTCATGGCAGCCATCGATGCGACCATCAAGTACTTCAACGATGGCGACATCGTCGAAGGCACTGTGGTGAAGGTCGATCACGACGAGGTCCTCCTGGACATCGGCTACAAGACCGAGGGCGTCATCCCCTCGCGCGAGCTGTCCATCAAGCACGACGTCGACCCCGGTGAGGTCGTCGAGGTCGGAGACGAGATCGAGGCCCTGGTTCTCCAGAAGGAGGACAAGGAAGGCCGTCTGATCCTGTCCAAGAAGCGCGCCCAGTACGAGCGCGCCTGGGGCACGATCGAGCAGATCAAGGAAGACGAGGGCGTCGTCACCGGCCGCGTCATCGAGGTCGTCAAGGGCGGCCTCATCGTCGACATCGGCCTGCGCGGCTTCCTCCCCGCCTCCCTCGTCGAGATGCGTCGCGTCCGCGACCTGCAGCCCTACGTCGGCCAGGAGATCGAGGCGAAGATCATCGAGCTCGACAAGAACCGCAACAACGTGGTCCTGTCACGCCGTGCCTACCTCGAGGAGACCCAGTCCGCGGTCCGCTCGGACTTCCTCCAGACCCTCCAGAAGGGCCAGGTCCGCGAGGGCGCTGTGTCCTCCATCGTCAACTTCGGCGCCTTCGTCGATCTCGGTGGCGTCGACGGCCTGGTGCACGTCTCCGAGCTGTCCTGGAAGCACATCGACCACCCCTCCGAGGTTGTCGAGGTCGGCCAGAAGGTCTCCGTCGAGGTGCTCGACGTGGACATGGACCGCGAGCGCGTCTCCCTGTCGCTGAAGGCGACCCAGGAGGACCCGTGGCAGCTCTTCGCCCGCACCCACGCCATCGGCGAGGTCGTCCCGGGCAAGGTCACCAAGCTGGTTCCCTTCGGTGCGTTCGTGCGCGTCGAGGACGGCATCGAGGGCCTCGTGCACATCTCCGAGCTGGCTCAGCGCCACGTGGATCTGCCCGAGCAGGTCGTCACCGTCGACCAGGACGTCTTCGTCAAGGTCATCGACATCGACCTCGAGCGTCGCCGCATCTCGCTGTCGCTCAAGCAGGCGAACGAGGGCGTCGACCCCGAGGGCGACGACTCGACCTTCGATCCGGCGCTCTACGGCATGGCTGCGGAGTACGACGCCAACGGCGAGTACAAGTACCCCGAGGGCTTCGACCCGGAGACCAACGAGTGGCTCGAGGGCTACGACGCCCAGCGCGAGGTGTGGGAAGGCCAGTACGCGGCCGCCTACGAGCGCTGGACCGCTCACAAGGCGCAGGTCGTCGAGGCAATCAAGGCTGACGAGGAGTCCGCGAACGCTCCGGCGGCCGCCTCCACCTCGTCCTCCTCCTCCTCCACGGAGTCCGCGGCCCCCGCGTCGCAGTCCTCCTACCAGTCGAGCTCCTCGGACGAGGGCACCCTCGCCTCCGACGAGGCCCTGGCCGCCCTGCGCGCCAAGCTCACCGGCAACTGATCCGTTGCTGATCGGCTGATCAGCGATCGACATCGACGACGGGCGTCACCTTCGGGTGGCGCCCGTCGTCGCGTCTCGGGCCACGTCGCGCCCGGTGGCGGTGGTACGGCAGACTGGTGCCATGACCACCGCGCTCGATGACCACCCGATCCACTCCTGGCTCACCGACATGGACGGCGTGCTCGTCCACGAGGATGCCGCACTGCCCGGGGCAGCTGACTTCATCGCTGCGCTGCAGCAGTACGGCCGCCCGTTCCTGGTGCTGACCAACAACTCGATCTTCACCCCGCGGGATCTGCGGGCGCGGCTCTCTCGCAGCGGCATCGACATCCCTGAAGCCGCGATCTGGACCAGCGCCCTGGCCACCGCTCGCTTCCTCGCGGAGCAGCAGCCGGGCGCGGCCGCCTATGTGATCGGCGAAGCGGGCCTGACCAGCGCCATGCACGAGGAGGGGTTCATCCTCGCCGACTCCGATGTCGACTTCGTGGTGCTGGGGGAGACCCGCACCTACTCCTTCGAGGCGATCACCCGCGCGATCCGCCTGATCGCGCGAGGGGCGAAGTTCATCGCCACCAATCCGGACGTCACCGGACCCAGCGCTGAGGGGCCGCTGCCGGCCACCGGCTCGGTCGCGGCGATGATCACCGCCGCCACCGGGATCCAGCCGTACTACGTCGGCAAGCCCAACCCGCTGATGATGCGCACCGCTCTGAACCGGATCGGCGCCCATTCGGAGACCTCGATCATGATCGGGGACCGGATGGACACGGATGTGAAGTCCGGTCTCGAGGCCGGGATGCGCTCGTTGCTGGTGCTCTCGGGATCGACGCAGGCGGACGAGATCATCCGGTATCCGTACCGGCCCACTGCGGTGCTCGACGGCATCGCGGACGTGGTTCCACTGGTCGGAAGGCTCACCCCGATGGAGTCCGTGGAGCTGGGCGAGGACTGAACGCACCGCACCGGCACGGACGGGATGGGCCAGGGCCGATGTGAGCAGAGAGCGGCCGGGGCCGGTGCGTCGCGGGTCATTCCTCGCCTGCGCTCCCACCGCACGGACATGGACCCTTCGTGCCAGCGCGTCATGACAGAATGAACGCCATGTTGCGCTGGTTCACCGCCGGGGAATCCCACGGCCCCTCCCTGATCTCCCTGCTCGACGGCGTCCCCGCCGGTATCGAGCTGACCAGTGACGACCTGAAGGACGCGCTCGCGCGTCGTCGGCTCGGACACGGCCGTGGCAGCCGCCAGAAGTTCGAACAGGATGTGCTCACCATCCACGGCGGGCTGCGTCACGGACTGACCCTCGGCTCCCCGCTCGCGATCGAGGTCGCGAACTCGGAGTGGCCGAAGTGGGAGAAGGTCATGAGCGCCGACCCGGTGGCCCGTGAGGACCTCCTGGTCGATGCCGGCACCGGGGACGAGCGCGAGATCGCGCGCAACCGTCCGCTCTCGCGGCCGCGCCCCGGGCACGCCGATCTCTCCGGGATGCTGAAGTACGGCTTCGATGAGGCCCGCCCGATCCTCGAACGTGCCAGCGCACGCGAGACCGCTGCCCGAGTGGTGGCGGGTCGCGTCGCCGCCGCGCTGCTCGAACAGGCTGCCGGGATCCGGCTGGTGTCCCACACCCTGCAGGTGGGGAGCGTGCGAGTCCCCGATGAGGCGCCGCTGCCCACCCCGGACGATCTCGCTGCGCTGGACGCCGATCCGCTGCGCTGCTTCGATCGCGGTTCGTCCGCGGCGATGATCGCGGAGGTCGACGCGGCCAAGGCCGACGGTGACACCCTCGGCGGCGTGGTCGAGGTGCTGGCCTACGGAGTGCCCGTCGGCCTCGGCTCCCACACGCAGTGGGATCGCCGCCTCGACGGCCGGCTGGCCCAGGCGATGATGTCCATCCAGGCGATGAAGGGCGTGGAGATCGGTGACGGGTTCGCCACCGCCGGTCGGCGCGGCTCCGAGGCGCATGACGAGATCCTCGCCACCGGCGATTCCGACTCCGGCGCATCGAGGACGTTCCCCCGCGTGACCAACCGCGCCGGCGGTCTCGAGGGTGGCATGAGCAACGGCCAGGTGATCCGCGTGCGCGGCGCTCTGAAGCCGATCTCCACCGTTCCCCGTGCACTGCGCACGGTCGACGTCTCCACCGGCGAGCAGACCACCGCGAACCATCAGCGCTCCGACACCTGCGCGGTGGCGCCCGCCGCAGTGATCGCCGAGGCGATGGTGGCGCTCGCCCTGGCGGACGCGCTGCTCGAGAAGACCGGTGGTGACTCCGTCGCCGAGATCCGCGCCCACCTGGAGGGGACGAACGCTCTGCAGTCGGCACTGACTGACCGCCGACCGGACCCCGCCTCGTGACGGGCCCGCTCGTCATCCTCATCGGTCCGATGGCAGCGGGCAAGACCAGCGTGGGTCGCGCTCTCGCCTCCCGGCTGGGTGTCGACTTCGCCGATCTGGACGCGCTGATCGTCGAGGCCGCGGGCCGCAGCATCCCCACACTCTTCGCGGAGGAGGGCGAGCCCGCCTTCCGCGAGCTCGAGTCCCGGACCCTCGCCCGCGCGCTCACCGAATGCGACGGGGTGCTCTCCCTGGGCGGCGGCGCCCCCGTGCATCCGGCCTCTGCTGAGCTGCTGCGGGGCCGGCCGGTCGTGCTGCTCGAGGTCGAGGAGCACATCGCGGCCCGGCGCCTCTCCTACGGCGCGGGCCGACCGATGCTCGCGGGCAAAGACCCCATGGTGCGCTGGCGAGAGCTCGCTGAGGAGCGCGGCGGCAACTATCGCGATGTGGCGGCGCACCGCATCGATTCCGGTCACGGCAGCCCTGCGCGCGTGGCCCGCACGATCGTCCGCACCCTGCAGCTTCCCCTGCCGACCGACCCTGAGAAGGAGACCGCATGAGCACCACCGTCATCCCGGTGACCACCCCGACCGGCGGCTATGACGTGCACGTCGGCCGCGGCCTGCTGGCCGAGCTGCCCGCTGTGCTGCCCGAGCGTGCGCGCAGGGTCGTGATCATCCACCAGCCGAGCCTGCGCGAGGTGGCGGAGCAGGTCCGATCGATCGTCGCCGAGACCGGACGAAAGGCCTTCGCCGCCGAGGTTCCCGATGCTGAGGAGGCCAAGACGGCGCAGGTCGCCGGGTTCCTCTGGGGCGTGTGCGGACAGGCGGAGATCGGCCGGGGAGACCTGGTGATCGGCCTGGGCGGAGGCGCCGCCACCGATCTGGCGGGCTTCGTCGCCGCGACCTGGCTGCGGGGCATCGACGTGCTCCAGGTCCCCACCACGGTGTCCGCGATGGTGGATGCCGCCGTGGGAGGCAAGACCGGCATCAACACCTCCGAGGGCAAGAACCTGGTCGGTGCCTTCCACCCGCCGATCGCAGTGCTCGCCGACCTCGATGTGCTCGCCGCTCTCGCAGCCAACGACGTCGCGGCCGGCCTCGCGGAGACGGTGAAGGCCGGATTCATCGCGGACGAGCGGATCCTGGAGATCGTCGAGGCAGATCCGGCGGCGGTCCTCGATGTGTCCAGCGATGCGTTCCGCGAGGTGATCGAGCGTGCCATCCGGGTCAAGGCGCGAGTCGTCTCCGCGGATCTGCGGGAGTCCGGTGAACGCGAGATCCTCAACTACGGGCATACGCTCGCCCATGCGATCGAGCGCAATGAGCGCTACCTGTGGCGCCATGGAGCCGCGGTGAGCGTGGGGATGATGTTCGTGGCCGAGCTCTCCCACCTCGCCGGGAAGCTGTCCGAAGCCGATGTGGATCGTCACCGCACGATCCTCACCTCGCTGGGGTTGCCCACCACCTATCGCGACCGCCAGTGGCCGAAGCTCGAGGACGCCATGAAGCGGGACAAGAAGACCCGTGCCGGGCTGCTGCGCTTCGTGGTGCTCGACCGGATCGGGGTGGTCTCCCGGATCGAGGGACCCGACCCGGCCCTGCTGCTGTCCGCCTACGCCGCCATCACCGAGGAGTGAGGACCGAGATGAACCACGAGACCACGCCCGAGAGTGAGAGCTCCAGCCCCGACAGCGTCACCGCGCCGGGGACCGACGTGCGTCGCCGCACCGCCACGGTGCGCGGCATCGAGCTGGGCCGCGCACGGCCGGAGATCATCGTGCCCCTGGTCGAGCCCGACGAGGAGACGCTGCTGGAACAGGCCGCGGCTGCCGTGGGCACCCGGGCCCGGATCGTGGAATGGCGCCTGGACCGCTTCCGGCCGGACCTCGAGGACGTCTCGGACCATCGCGATGCGGTGCTGGCCGCTCTGCCCCGCCTGCGGGGACAGCTGGGGCCGGACAAGGCGCTGCTGGTCACCTTCCGCACCGCAGCTGAGGGCGGAGCCAGGGCACTTTCGGACCGTGACCTGGGAATCCTGCTCGAGAGCCTGATCGGCGGCCGCCGCGCGGGCACCCAGGCCGCGGTCGACCTGGTGGACATCGAGACCTCACGCGATCCGGGGACCGTCTCCCGGGTGATCTCCGCCGCGCACCGTCACGGCACCGTGGTCGTCGGCTCGTTCCACGACATGGACTCGACCCCGTCGGAGGAGACGCTGGTGGAGATCCTGCGCTCCCAGCGCCGGCTCGGGGCCGACGTCCCGAAGATCGCCGTCACCCCGCGCAGCCCGCGGGACGTCCTCACTCTGCTCTCGGCGAGCCTCACCGTTGCCGAGGACCTCTCGGGTCCGCACATCGCGATCAGCATGGGACCGCTGGGTGCGAGCAGCCGCGTCGCGGCCGAGACCTTCGGCAGCGCCGCGACGTTCGCGACGGTCGGCGCCGGCTCGGCCCCCGGGCAGCTCGCCGCGGAGGATGTCTCCCGGATGCTCGAGCTGCTGCGTCCCTGAGCAGAGCTCCTCAGAGTCGTTCCGGGCCCTCGGGGCCGTCGTCGTCGCGTGCGCGGCGCTCGTGCTCGGCCGTCCCCGGCAGCTCCTCGACGTCGGCGTGGGGGAAGATGCGGTCCTCGTAGCCGCCGGCGTCGAGGTCGTCCGCGAAGGAGTCCTCGGCCAGATCATCGGTGCCTGCATCGACCACCGGGATCGTCCCGGTCTCGTGCGCGACACGCTCCCGCTCGCTCTTGCGCGTTCGACGCACCAGCTGCTTGAGCTGGGACGCGGACATCGTCACCTGCCATTCGCTGTGGCCGGGCAGCGTCCAGCGGCGCCAGGCGGCGACCCCGGCGAGCAGGGACCCGATCGTCACCGCCACCAGCACCGTCCCCGAGGGCAGGCCGAGCGCGAAGACGCCCCAGGTCAGCACCGCGGTGACCAGGGCTCCAGTGGCATACAGCGGACCGCCGCCGAAGATCGCCGGGATCCGTCCCACCAGCACGTCGCGGATCACCCCGCCGCCCACGGCGCTCGTGACGCCCAGCAGGATCGCGGGCAGCACGTCCAGACCGTAGGCGAGCGACTTCGCGGTGCCGGTCGCCGCCCACAGCCCCATCGCGGCGATGTCCAGCACCGTCACTGTGCGCCGCCACCAGGGTCCGTCGGTGGAGATGAAGAAGGAGAAGCCCGCCCCTGCCAGGGCGCAGGTCAGATACCAGGGGCCCGAGAAGGCGGCCGGGACGCCGAGATCGAGGATCAGGTCGCGCACGATGCCGCCGCCGAGCCCGGCGGCAATTCCGATAATCGCGAAGCCCACCGCATCGAAGTTCAGCCGGGAGGCCAGCGCCCCGGCGGCAACGCCCATCACGAAGACCCCCACCAGATCCAGGATGCGCAGGAAGTCGTTGGTCACGAGCAGCTCGAGAGGGTCCACAGGTTCGACGGTAGTACGCGCCGGGCAGGAGCGGCGGACCGTACGATCTGGTCATGACCACGCTCACCACCCCGCTGCGCCTGGGGCTCACCGGCGGCATCGGCTCCGGCAAGTCGACTGTCGCCGCGATCTGGGGCGAGGCCGGCCACCGGGTGATCGACCTCGATGCCCACTCCCGCGCCGTGCTGGACGTGCCCGGCGACGGCGTGGAGGAGGCGATCGCCCGTTTCGGCGAGGAGTTCCGCACCGAGAGCGGCACGATCGACCGGGCGGCGATGGCGCGCCTGGTGTTCGCCGACGCCGCCGCCCGGGTAGATCTCGAGCACATCGTGCTATCCCGGGTCGATGAGGCGGTGGCCCGGGAGGAGCAGGAGGCGGCCCGGGCGGGGGAGCGGCTCGTCATCCACGACAGCCCTCTTCTGCTCGAGATGCACCACGACGCGGACTACCGCTCGGTCGTCGTGGTGCTCGCCCGGCGCGAGGACCGCATCTCCCGGGTGATGCGTGACCGCGGGAAGGATCGCGCCTATGTCGAGGCGATCATGACCGCGCAGGTCACCGACCTCGAACGGATCCGTCGCGCCGATCGTCTGGTGCTGAACACCGCGGAGCGGGAGACCCTCTCGGTCCGCGCCCTGCACGCCCTGCAGACGGTCCTCGCCGAGCTCGAGGATTCCGCCCTGCGCTGACGCCGCCGGGCGGGCATGTCGTCCGTCGGCCCTGAGTCGTAGGCTCGGGGGATGCGTCCCGTCACCGATCTGGTCCGCTCCGAGCATCCCTTCGAAGTCGTCTCCGAGTACACGCCCTCGGGTGATCAGCCGACCGCGATCGCCGACCTCACCCGCCGCATCAACGATGGCGAGCAGGATGTGGTGCTGCTGGGCGCGACCGGCACCGGCAAGTCCGCGACCACGGCCTGGCTGATCGAGCAGGTGCAGCGGCCCACCCTGATCATGGCGCACAACAAGACCCTCGCCGCCCAGCTCGCGAGCGAGTTCCGTGAGCTGCTCCCGCACAACGCGGTGGAGTACTTCGTCTCGTACTACGACTACTACCAGCCCGAGGCGTACGTCCCCCAGTCGGACACCTACATCGAGAAGGACTCCTCGATCAACGCCGAGGTGGAGCGGCTGCGCCACAGCGCCACCAACTCCCTGCTCACCCGGCGCGACGTGGTCGTGGTCTCCTCCGTCTCCTGCATCTACGGCCTGGGCACCCCGCAGGAGTATGTGGACCGGATGGTGCAGCTGAAGGTCGGTCAGGAGCTGGACCGGGACGAGCTGCTGACCCGCTTCGTGGACATGCAGTACGACCGCAACGACATCGCCTTCGAGCGCGGGACCTTCCGGGTGCGCGGCGACACCGTGGAGATCATTCCGATGTACGAGGAGCTCGCGATCCGCATCGAGTTCTTCGGGGACGAGATCGACGCGATCTATACCCTGCATCCGATGACGGGAGAGGTGATCCGCCAGGAGGACCACATCCACATCTTCCCCGCCTCCCACTACGTCGCCGGACCTGAACGGCTCTCCCGTGCGATCGGCACCATCGAGATCGAGCTCGCCGAACGGCTCGAGGAGCTCGAGCATCAGAACAAGCTGCTCGAGGCGCAGCGGCTGCGCATGCGCACCACCCACGACCTCGAGATGCTGCGCCAGATGGGCTCCACCAACGGGGTGGAGAACTACTCCCGCCACCTCGACGGCCGTGCGCCCGGCACGGCCCCGAACACCCTCATGGACTACTTCCCCGAGGACTTCCTGCTGGTGATCGACGAGTCCCATGTGACCGTCCCGCAGATCGGCGCGATGTACGAGGGGGACCGCTCCCGCAAGCGCACCCTGGTCGACTTCGGCTTCCGCCTGCCCTCGGCGCTCGATAACCGGCCGCTCACCTTCTCCGAGTTCACCAAGCGCACCGGTCAGACGGTCTACCTCTCCGCCACTCCCGCCGCCTATGAGCTCGGGAAGTCCGACGGCGTGGTCGAGCAGATCATCCGGCCGACGGGCCTGGTCGACCCGGAGGTGATCGTCAAGCCCGTCAAGGGCCAGATCGACGACCTGCGCGAGGAGATCGAGAAGCGGGTCCAGCGCGATGAGCGGGTGCTGGTCACCACGCTCACCAAGCGCATGGCGGAGGATCTCACCGACTTCTTGCTGGAGAACGGCGTGCGGGTGCAGTACCTGCACTCGGACGTCGACACCCTGCGCCGGATCGAGCTGCTGCGCTCCCTGCGGCTGGGGGAGTACGACGTGCTGGTGGGCATCAACCTGCTGCGCGAGGGCCTGGACCTGCCCGAGGTGTCGCTGGTCGCGATCCTCGACGCGGACAAGGAGGGCTTCCTGCGCTCCCGCACCTCACTCATCCAGACGATCGGCCGCGCCGCCCGCAACGTCTCCGGCCAGGTGCATATGTACGCGGACCGGATCACCGACTCGATGGAGTCCGCGATCGAAGAGACCAACCGGCGCCGCGAGAAGCAGGTCGCCTACAACCTCGAGCACGGCATCGACCCCACCCCGCTGCGCAAGCGCATCGCGGATGTCACGGACATGCTCGCCCGCGAGGACATCGACACCGACACCCTGATGTCCACCGACTACCGCTCCGGCAAGGAGCGAGTGGCCCGGGATCGCGCCCGGGCCAACGCCGTCGACGCGGTCAAGGGACGCAGCGTGGACCTCGGCGATGATCCGGTGGGCGCGCTGACCGGCATGATCGATGAGATGACCGCCCAGATGCACCAGGCGGCGGAGAACCTCCAGTTCGAGGTCGCGGGCCGGCTGCGGGATGAGGTGCAGGAGCTCAAGAAGGAGCTGCGGGCGGTGCAGCGCTCCTGAGAGACGCGGTGCGTGCCATACCGGAGAGATCCTTCCGAAACGGTGGCTGATGGGTGCCGCTATCCCACACTGAGCGTCCTATCGGAAGGATGCTTCCGAAGTGCGCAGAGGAGGGGCTCTCGTCTGGTTGCGGCACGGCAGATCTCACCAGATCCGGAGAGTGCTGCTGATGTACAGCCGAGGTGCCTCGAGCGACCCCGCAGTCAACGCTCGCGACGTTCGGGCTCACGCTCCCATGACTCGACAAGTCCTGGAATGACCTCGAACAGCGGATGCACCTCGGGCTGATGGAGCTGACGTTCCTGCTCCCACAACACAGGGCTTCGGCGCTCGAGCTTCGCGAGCAGATGCGTCCACTCGAGCGCGAGCTGGCCGTCCGTCACCGGAATAGGAGCTGGTTGCACGCCCGCTCCCGGCGGGAGATCGATGCGCGTGAGATCGAAGCGGTAGCCCCGCTCGGTCGCTTCCTGCGCGACGGCTGCGAGATAGGCGCCGACGGCGGCGACCGGCTCGGAATGCGCCCGGAACCGCTCCAGCTGCGGGTGCGCGCGGTAGCCCCGTGTCCGTCCAGCGAGCACCGCTTGGGCCAGCAACGATTCCCGCCAGCAGCCGGTGAGGCCCTGGCGATCGAGGTGGCGGGGGTGCAGTGACCACAGACGCATGCACCCATCGTCTCGCATGGATGGTGCGCCTGCGCCTGACCCGTCGAAGGTCATCCACCGCGCCGACGATCGTCGGCGGCGGAAGGCGGTGTCCGCCGGTAGCGTCGTGACCACGTCGACGGCGCGAGTCGACGGCGCGGCCTGCCCTCCCGCACCGAGCACGTCGCGCCACCTTCACGTGATCGAGGAGAATGCCCATGTCCAAGCCCCCAGGTTCTCGGATCCTGACCCACGCCGTCAGCACCGCCGTGACGATCGGCGTCGGAATGATCCCGCTGCACCGCTTGCCACGCCCGGTGCAGACCGGCTACATCGTGGTCCCCGCCGCCGCCACATCGGCCATCATGCTGCTCGCGTTCCAGCACTATGCATCCCGCTCATCCGTGGCCCGACGTGCGGACAGGATCACTGACGAGCCGTCTCGCGGGTCGAGCATGTCGACCGTCTCCCAGTGCGCCCTGTCCCTGGCCTTCGGCGGCGTGGTGGCCGGAGCCGGGGCAGCGAGCATCTGCCTGGACCGCGGGATCGAGAACCTGCTGCGCCGACGGGGTGTGCCCGCTCCCCGCGTGATGATGGGGCTCGCCTCCGGGGCACTGATGCTGGGAGTGAATGCGCTCGGGGACCGCGTGCCCTCGAGCCCGGAGGACGAGAACGCCAGCTGACGATCCGACCGGAGCTCTGACGAGAGCGCATAGGGCCCGGCCCGCGTAGGCTCGACGCCATGCGCGGCGAACAGATCGGCGACCTCGAACAGCACCTTCTGGCCCTCGACGACACCGGCTTCGGGAACACCGAGGGCACCTCCGGGCGCACCCTGCAGCCCTTCAGCATCGCTGCGGCCGAGGGCGCGAGGCAGCTGCTCCGTAAAGCGCTGCTCGCGCTGGCCGACGGTGACGAGGGACGTGCCGCGCGACTCATCGGCCGCGCCGCGCGCCTTCCCCACGACGACCACGAGGATGCGGATCCCGGATATCTCGCCGCACACATGATGCTGTTCGATCTCGTCACCACCGAGATGGAGGAGTCGGTGACCGAGGATGGCAAGGACGATCTCGGCTGGCTTGAAGGCGCCATCGACGTGCTCCGCACCACCGCAGGGCCCGGGCGCTCAGATCTGCGCGACACGCTCCAGGTGATCAGCACCGACTACGAGATCACCGCAACGGAGATGTCCATGATCCGGCCCCTGCTCACCGAGTACACCGAGGGTGACTCGCCCTGGGGGCGGTGGGAACCGGCCGAGGTCCTCGAGCGTCGGATCCGCGCGATCCTGCAGACCTGCCTGGACTACCTCGAAGCTCTCGACGCGCACTGAGCACGAGCTCACTTCTCCGCCGAGCGCTCGCTGATCGTCAGGTCCAGCGGGAAATCGATCGGACTGCCGGGGAACAGCAACCTGCCGGCGGCATTCGCGGATTCCCGGATCGCTTCGGCGGCGGCCTCCGCCTGCTCGGCCGGGGCGTGCACGATCACCTCGTCGTGCAGGAAGAACGCCAGGTGCGCCCTTCGTGCGAACACCGGGCCGGAGGGCGCGGCCGCCTGGGACTCCGCCACCTCCGGGAGCGCCGCGAGCTGGAGCCGCAGCGCCGCCATCCAGGACAGCGCCCACTCTGCGGCGGTGCCCTGGACAACGAAGTTCCGGGTGAACCGGCCGCGGTCCCGGGCGGAGCGCCGCGCCGCCTCCTGCTGACCGACCCCCGCATCGACCTGGTTCGCGGCGCGCTGCGCCTGCGACCAGGCCTCCTCAGGTGCGGGGGAGGAGCGTCCCAGCCAGGTGGTGACCGTCCCGCCGCGCTCTCCGGTCGCCGCCGCGCCGTCGACCAGCGCCATCGCGTCAGGGAAGTTCCGCCGCAGCCGCGGCACCACCCTTCCGCTGTCCCCGGTGGTGCCCCCGTAGAGCGCTCCGAGCACGCCGATCTTCGCCTCCTGCCGCGTGGTGACAATCCCGGCGTCCACGATCCCGGAGTAAAGATCCTTGCCGGCCCCGGCAGCGATCATCGCCCGATCCCCGGACATCGCGGCGAGCACCCGCGGCTCCAGCTGGGCGACATCCGCGCTCACCAGACGCCAGCCCGGATCGGCGCGGAGCGCCGGGCGCAGCTGGCGCGGGATCTGCAGGGCACCACCGCCGCTGGAGGCCCAGCGCCCGGTGACCACCCCGCCGGGCACATAGACGGGGCGATATCGACCCTCATGCACCCATTCATCGAGCCAGGTCCAGCCGTTGGCGGTGAGCAGGCGGGACATCTTCTTGTACCGCAGCAGCGGCTCGATGGCCGGGTGCTCATGCTGCTGCAGCTCCCACTGCGAGGTGGAGGGCACATCGATCCCAGCCCGGTGCAAGGCCCGCAGCAGCTTCGGCGGGGAGTCCAGCGGCACCAGCGGGTCACCGAGAGCGGCCCGCACCTCGGCCCCGGTCTGCACCATCTGCGCTGGCGGCGTGCCGGGGGAGGGGCGTGGCCCGAGGGCGGCGGTGAGGATCCGGTCGTGATGGGCCACGTCCCAGGGAATCCCAGCGGCCTGCAGCTCGGCGGCGATCAGCGCCCCGGCCGACTCCGCGGCGATCAGCAGACGCAGCCGTGCCGGATCGCTCGCGGTGTCGATCGCGGTGCGCTGACGGACGAACTCGGCCAGCGTCTCCTCCGCGTCGGAGGGGACGCCGCCGGAGCGCGGAGAGGCGACATCGAGCTCGAAAAGGGTGGCGCCCTGAGCCTTCACCGGCTCGTGGGGGTCCAGCGGCGTGTCCCAGCCCGTCGCAGCGCGCAGCGCCTGCGCGAATTGGACGAGCTCCGAGTGACAGAGGATCCGGTGGATCAGCCGCAGGTCATGACATCGCTCGAGGGTCACCCCAGCGGCGAGCAGTCGTGGATACCAGGCTGCCGCGTCGCTCCAGACCCAGCGCGGGGCATGCTCCGCCTCGTACCGGGTGACCAGCGCAGTCAGCCCGTCGGCCGCCACCTCCTCCACCCCGAGCGGCCTGCCTTGCCCATCGAGTGCCACGAGCCGTGTGCGCCCGCCAGCGCCGCGACCGAGGACGCACCACGTGGGCGGGACGGCAGGCAGGGAAGAGGGCACAGACGCCGGTGACGAGGGAGGGGTCACCAGCCCCGCTCACGCCAGGCCGGCAGCGAGGGGCGCTCGGCGCCGAGCGTGGTGTCATCCCCGTGGCCCGGGTACACCCACGTCTCGTCCCCGAGTCGGTCGAAGATCCGCTCCTCGACGTCGTCCATGAGCTGCGCGAAGCGCTGCGGATCCTGCTCCGTGTTGCCCACCCCGCCCGGGAACAGAGAATCTCCGGTGAAGAGGTGATCGCCCTCATCCCCGGCGCGCAGCAGCACCGCGACCGAGCCCGGGGTGTGGCCCCGCAGGTGGATGATCTCGACCTGCTGCTGCCCGAATCGGAGCACGTCACCGTGGGCGAGGGGGAGGTCGATCCGTTCGGTGATCTCCTTGGCATCCGCCTCCCCGGCGGCCGTGCGGGCACCGGTGGCGCCCATCATCTCCGCGAGCGCCCCCACATGGTCGTGATGGCTGTGCGTGGTCACGATGAGGTCCAGCACGTTGTGCTCCCCACCGGCGGCGACCATGCGGCGCAGCGCGTCGGGATCCGCAGCGGCGTCGATCAGCAGCTGAGCTCCCGAGGCCCGACAGGTCAGCAGGTAGGCGTTGTTGTTCATCGGGCCCACGGAGAGCTTGCGGATCTGCAGGTGGCGGAGGTCGCGCACCATCGGCTCGCCTCCGGGTTCAACGTGTCCGGTGTACTCGTGATCGCTCATGGGCCCAGTATGTCGTCCACCTCTCCTCCGAACAACTGTTCGAAGGTGGGTGTTCGCCTCTAGAATGGTCCGGTGACTGAATCTCTGGTCGTCCGTGGTGCGCGCGAGCACAACCTCAAGAACATCGACATCGACATCCCCCGCAACAAGCTGGTGGTGTTCTCCGGCCTGTCCGGGTCGGGCAAGAGCTCCCTGGCCTTCGACACCATCTTCGCCGAGGGACAGCGCCGCTACGTGGAGTCGCTCTCCGCCTATGCCCGGCAGTTCCTGGGTCAGATGGACAAGCCGTCCGTCGACCTCATCGAGGGGCTGTCCCCTGCGGTGTCGATCGATCAGAAGTCGACCAACCGCAACCCCCGCTCGACGGTCGGCACCATCACCGAGATCTACGACTACCTGCGTCTGCTGTTCTCCCGCACCGGCGAGCAGCACTGCCCCGTCTGCGGTGAGAAGGTCAGCTCCTCCTCCGCGGAGCAGATCGTGGACACCCTCCTCGGCGAGGAGCCCGGCACCCGGTTCCAGCTGCTGGCCCCCGTGGTCCAGGGCCGCAAGGGCGAGCACGTGGACCTCCTCAGCTCGCTGCGCTCCCAGGGTTTCGCCCGCGCCCGCATCGACGGGGAGAACCGCCGGCTCGACGAGGAGATCACCCTCGACAAGAAGTTCAAGCACACCATCGAGGTGGTGGTGGACCGCCTCGCCGCGAAGCCGGACTCCCGCCGCCGCCTCACCGACTCCGTCGAGACCGCGCTGCGGCTCGCCGAGGGGATCCTGTCCGTCGACTTCGTGGACCTGGACGAGAAGGATCCGGACCGGATCCGCCGCTTCTCCGAGAAGCGCGCCTGCCCCAACGACCACCCGCTCGCGATCGACGACATCGAGCCGCGCACCTTCTCGTTCAACGCGCCCTACGGCGCCTGCCCCGAGTGCACCGGGCTCGGCCAGCGGCTCGAGGTCGACCCCGAGCTCGTGATCCCGGATGAGGACCTCACCCTCGCCGAGGGCGCGATCGCGCCCTGGACGATGGGCTCCACCGACCGTCACCTCGAGGTGATGGCCGGCCTCGCCGAGGAGCTGAGCTTCTCGATGGACACCCCCTGGCGTGCCCTGCCCGAGCGGGCGCAGGAAGCGCTGCTGCACGGCAAGGACCACAAGGTCCACGTGAAGTACCGCAACCGCTTCGGCCGCGAGCGCACCTATTCGACCGGCTTCGAGGGTGTGATGCACTTCCTCGAGCGGCGCCACTCCGACACCGAGTCGAACTGGGCCAAGGACCGCTACGAGCAGTTCATGCGCGAGGTCCCGTGCCCGGCCTGCAAGGGTGCCCGGCTGCGACCCGAGGTGCTCGCCGTGACCGTCGGCGGGCGCTCCATCGCCGAGGTCACCGAGATGTCGATCCGTGAGGCGCACGCCTTCCATGACAGCCTCGAGCTCGGGGTGCGGGAGGCGCAGATCGCCGACGAGGTGCTGCGCGAGATCCGCTCCCGGCTCGGCTTCCTGCTCGACGTGGGCCTGGACTATCTCTCCCTCGCCCGTGCCGCCGGCACCCTCTCCGGCGGTGAGGCCCAGCGCATCCGCCTGGCCACCCAGATCGGTTCCGGCCTGGTGGGCGTGCTGTATGTGCTCGACGAGCCGTCGATCGGCCTGCACCAGCGCGACAACGAGCGGCTCATCGTCACCCTCGAGCGGCTGCGCGATCTGGGCAACACCCTGATCGTGGTCGAGCATGACGAGGACACCCTCAACGCCGCGGACTGGGTGGTGGACATCGGCCCGCTGGCCGGCGAGCACGGCGGCGAGGTCGTCTACTCCGGCCTGGTGGAAGGGCTCAAGCAGCACGAGACCAGCCTCACCGGCCGGTACCTCTCCGGAGCGCTCGAGATCCCGCTGCCGGAGTCCCGCCGAGAGATCGACAAGGAGCGGATGCTCAAGGTCGTCGCCCCACGCGCCAATAACCTCGTCGGGCAGGACGTCTCCTTCCCCCTCGGCGTGCTCACCGCCGTCACCGGCGTCTCCGGCTCCGGAAAGTCGTCGCTGGTCAACGACATCCTCTACGCGGTGCTCGCTAAGGAGCTGAACCGCGCCCGGATCGTCCCCGGCCGCCACAAGCGGGTCGCCGGCCTCGAGCACCTCGACAAGGTCGTGCACGTGGACCAGTCGCCGATCGGCCGCACCCCGCGCTCGAACCCCGCCACCTACACCGGGGTCTGGGACCGGGTGCGCACCCTGTTCGCCCAGACCAACGAGGCGAAGATCCGCGGGTACACCGCCGGGCGCTTCTCCTTCAACGTCAAGGGAGGCCGTTGCGAGGCCTGCTCCGGCGATGGCACGTTGAAGATCGAGATGAACTTCCTGCCGGACGTCTACGTCCAGTGCGAGGTCTGCAAGGGCCAGCGCTACAACCGCGAGACCCTCGAGGTGAAGTTCAAGGACAAGAACGTCGCCGAGGTGCTGGGCATGTCCATCGCCGAGTCGCTCGAGTTCTTCGACGCGGTCCCCGCGATCCGCCGCCAGATGCAGACCCTCGTCGACGTGGGCCTGGGCTACGTCAAGCTCGGCCAGTCCGCGACCACCCTCTCGGGCGGCGAGGCGCAGCGGGTGAAGCTCTCCTCCGAGCTGCACAAACGCTCCAACGGACGCACCATCTACGTGCTGGACGAACCCACCACGGGCCTGCACTTCGAGGACGTCCGCAAGCTCCTCGAGGTGCTGAACGGCCTGGTCGACAAGGGCAACTCGGTGATCGTCATCGAGCACAACCTCGACGTCATCAAGACCGCCGACCACGTCATCGACCTCGGCCCCGAGGGCGGTTCGGGCGGCGGCCGCATCGTCGCCACCGGCACCCCCGAGCAGGTGGCGGAGACCCCGGGCTCCTACACCGGGCACTTCCTCGCCCCGATGCTCGCCACGGGACGAGCAGGCCGCACCCCGAGAAGCACCGAGCGCTGAGCACACCGTGGCAGATCCGGCGACCTACCGTCCCGCCACCGGGACCATCCCGACCCGGCCCGGGGTGTACCGCTTCCGGGACGAGCACGGCCGGGTCATCTATGTGGGCAAGGCGAAGAACCTCCGCCAGCGCCTGGTCAACTACTTCCAGGATCTCGCGGTCCTCCACGAACGCACCCGGCGGATGGTCACCACCGCCGCGAGCGTCGAATGGACCGTGGTGGGCACCGAGGTGGAGGCGCTCACCCTCGAGTACACCTGGATCAAGGAGTTCGACCCGCGTTTCAACGTCAAGTTCCGCGACGACAAGTCCTACCCGTACCTGGTGATCACGATGGGGGAGCAGGTGCCCCGGGTGCACATCACCCGTCGGCCCCGCGCCAAGGGTGACCGCACCTTCGGGCCCTACCCGCAGGTGGGCGCGATCCGCGAGACCCTCGACCTGATGCTGCGGGTCTTCCCGATCCGGTCCTGCACCGCAGGGGTGTATCGCCGCGCCGAGCGCGCCGGGCGGCCCTGCCTGCTGGGCTTCATCGGCAAATGCGCCGCCCCCTGCGTCGGAGACATCTCCGAGGACGAGCACCGCCGCCTCGCCGAGCAGTTCGCGGACTTCATGGCCGGCAACACCTCGAAGTACACCCGCCGCATCGAGCAGCAGATGAAGGGCGCCGCCGCGGCGATGGACTATGAGACCGCCGCGAGCCTGCGCGACGACCTCAAGGCGCTGAACAAGGTCATGGAGAAGAACTCCGTGGTGCTCTCCGACGCCACCGACGCGGACCTCGTGGGCCTCGCGCAGGACGAGCTCGAAGCCTCCGTGCAGGTCTTCCATGTGCGCGGCGGCAGGATCCGCGGCCAGCGCGGCTGGACCGCGGAGATTCTCGACGAATCCACCGGGCCCGACCTCATCGAGCGCGCGCTGACCACCCTGTACGCCGAGAGCCCGGCACCCAAGGAGGTGCTGGTCCCGATCCTGCCCCGGAACCGCGAGCAGGTGCTCGAGCTGATGGGCCCGCGAACTGACCTGCGGGTCCCGCAGCGCGGCGAGAAGAAGGACCTGCTGCTCACCGTCGGCGAGAACGCGACCGAGGCGCTGCGGCTGCACCGTCTGAAGCGCACCGGCGATCTCACCGCCCGCACCAAGGCGCTCGAGGACCTGGGGGAGGCGCTCGACCTCGCCGAGCCGCCGCTGCGGATCGAGTGCTTCGACATCTCCCATTCCCATGGCACCAACGTGGTCGGGTCCCAGGTGGTCTTCGAGGACGGCCTGCCCAAGAAGAGCGAGTACCGCCGCTACGCCGTCAGCGGCGAGGCAGCCCGCGACGACACCGCCTCCATGTACGACGTCATCTCCCGGCGGCTCAAGCACCACCTGGACCCGCCCGAGCCGGCAGAGGAGGAGCAGGGACGGTACCGGCGCTTCGCCTACCCGCCCTCGCTGATCCTGGTCGACGGCGGCCCGCCCCAGGTCGCCGCCGCCCAGCGTGCCTTCGACGACCTCGGCATCACCGACATCGCCCTGGCCGGCATCGCCAAGCGGCTCGAAGAGATCTGGCTGCCCGGGGACGACTACCCGGTGATCCTGCCGCGCACCAGCGAAGCGCTCTTCCTGGTCCAGCGCCTGCGTGACGAGGCGCACCGCTTCGCGATCACCTACCACCGATCCAAGCGCGGTCGCGCCATGCAGGCCAGCGCCCTGGACGGCATCCCCGGGCTCGGCCCCGCCCGTCGACGGGCGCTCCTGGATCGCTTCGTGACCGTCTCCGCGATCCGTGCGGCGAGCGAGGAGGAGCTGGCTCGGGTCAACGGGATCGGACCCGCGTTGGCCGCGCAGATCGCGCTCGCGCTACGATCCGACCAGGGGGACCAGGCGCAGGCAGTCCTCGAGGACGGCGAGCTCGCTGTCACCGTGGACATGGCGACCGGCGAGATCCTCGACCGCTGACCAGCTGCACCCACCCCCTGTCCCCGACCCCGGAAGGAGCGCTCGTGACCGAGGAGCCCGTACTGACCCCCACCACTGACACCCGGGGTGACGTCGTCATCATCACCGGCCTCGCCGGTGCCGGGAGGGAGACCGCCGCCCACGCCCTGGAGGACATGGGCTGGTACGTCGTCTACAACATCGCGCCGCAGCTGATCGGGACGCTATATGAGCTGCGCGCCACCGCCGTGGGCCGCGAGAACCGCTTCGCCGTGGTCGTCGACCCCCGCTCCGGCCCCTTCTTCAGCGAGCTCTCCGATGTGGTCGCCGATCTGCGCAAGGCCGATCTGCGCCTGCGCCTGGTGTTCCTCACCGCCGACGAATCCACGCTCGTGCGTCGCTTCGACTCGGTGCGCCGTCCCCACCCGCTGCAGGGGGAGGAGGGCGTGCTGGAGGGAATCCGCCGGGAGCGCGAGATGCTCGCCCCCTACCGGCGGATGGCAGACCTGGTCATCGACACCTCCCCCCTGAACGTGCACCAGCTCACGATGAAGATGCGCACCGTCTTCGGCACCAGCGAGGAGCAGCAGCTCACCGTGACGATGCTCTCCTTCGGCTTCAAGTACGGGATCCCGCTCGAAGCCGATCACGTCAGCGACGTCCGGTTCATCCCCAACCCCTACTGGGTCCCTGAGCTCCGACCGAAGCGGGGCACCGACCCCGAGGTGGCGGATTTCGTCCTGAAGGACGCCAACGCGCAGGAGTTCGTGGACCGCTACCTCGAGATGATCCGTCCGGTGCTGCGTGGCTACGGCGCCGAGAACAAGCACTTCACCACGCTCGCGATCGGCTGCACCGGCGGCAAGCACCGCTCGGTCGCGGTCTCGGAGAAGATCGGCGAGGAGCTGCGCCGCAGCGGCCACGCCGTACGGATCCGCCACCGCGATCTGGGGCGCGAATGAGCATCGCACCGCGCGCCCGGGGATCTCGCCTCCGGGGCGCGGATCGCTCCGCCAGTGCGCGGCGGGGTCGGCGCGGCGATCCGCAGCGCCCGTTGCGGGTGGTCGCTCTCGGCGGCGGTCACGGCCTGGCCGCGAACCTGCGCGCCCTGCGGCTGTTGGCCGATGACATCACCGCCGTGGTGACCGTCGCCGACAACGGCGGCTCCTCCGGACGGATCCGGACCGAGATGCCGGTGCTGCCCCCCGGGGACCTGCGGATGGCGCTCGCGGCGCTCTGCGAGGACTCCGACTGGGGCTCCATCTGGGGCGATGTGATCCAGCACCGCTTCGCGACCGATGGCGAGCTCGACGGGCACGCCCTGGGCAACCTCCTGATCGTCGCGCTGTGGCAGATCCTCGAGGACCCGGTCGAGGCGCTCGATCAGATGGCAGAGCTGCTCGGCGCCAGAGGACGGGTGCTGCCGATGGCCCTGGACCCCCTCGATATCGAGGCCCAGGTGCGCGGCGCCGACGGCACTCTGCGCACGGTCTCCGGTCAGTGGCAGGTCGCGACCGCGGAGGGAAGGGTCGAGGACATCCGGCTGATCCCCGAGCGGCCACGGGTCCCGCAGGACGTGATCGACGCGCTGGGCCGCGCAGACTGGATCATCGTCGGCCCCGGCTCCTGGTACACCTCCGTGCTGCCTCATCTGATGATCCCCGAGATCGCCGAGGCGATCCGCACCAGCCCCGCCCGGCGCTGCATCACCACCAACCTCTCGGTGGGGTCGCAGGAGGCAGAGGGCATGACCAGCCTGGACATGCTCGATGTGCTCCTGGAACGAGCCCAGGGGTGCCGCTTCGATGCGCTCCTGGCGGATCCCACTACCCTCGAGGACGCCCTCGAGCTGGCGGAGGCGGCCCAGGCCCGCGGGATCCGCACCCTGCTGCGCCAGGTGAGCGTGGGGGACGGTACACCGCACCATGACCCGGTGCGGCTCGCCGCCGCGTACCGTGATCTCTTCGACGACGCCTACGGCGATGTCGAGCCCGACCATGAGGGCACCGAGCACCGCATCACGGGGGCACAGCCCCCCACCATCGAGGAGGACTTGCATGGCTCTGACGGGTGAGGCGAAGGAGGAGCTGAGCCACCTCGAGGTGAGCCGGCCCTCCGCCCGCAAGGCAGAGGCTGCAGCGATGCTCCGCTTCGCCGGCGGATTGCACCTGGTTGCCGGGAAGGTGGTGGTCGAGGCGGAGCTGGATTCCGCCGCGGTCGCCCGGCGTCTGCACGGGATCATCGCCGACATGTACGGCCACCGGGCCGAGCTCGCGGTCCTGGCCCCCTCCGGCATCCGCCGCACCACTCGCTACATCGTGCGGGTCGAACGCGAGGGCGGCATGCTCGCGCGGCAGACCGGCCTGCTCGATGCCCGCGGCCGACCGGTGCGGGGGATGCCCCCCTTCGTGGTCGGCGGGGCGACGGTCGACGCGGAGGCCGCCTGGCGCGGAGCCTTCCTGGCCCGGGGGATGCTCACCGAGCCGGGACGCTCCTCAGCGCTGGAGCTGTCCTGCCCGGGCCCCGAGGTCGCGCTCGCGATGGTCGGGGCCGCCCGCCGGCTGGGCGTCGCCTCCAAGGCGCGCGAGGCACGAGGGACCGATCGCGTGGTGCTGCGGGACGGAGACGCGATCTCCATGCTGCTGACCCGCATGGGGGCGCACGAGACCGTCAAGAGCTGGGAGGAGCGCCGCACCAAGCGAGAGGTCAAGGCGACCGCGCATCGACTGGCGAACTTCGACGACGCGAATCTGCGCCGCTCCGCCCGCGCGGCGGTCGCTGCCGGGCAGCGGGTGCAGCGGGCGCTGGAGATCCTCGGTGATGAGGTCCCCGAGCATCTGCAGGCGGCGGGCCAGCTTCGCCTCGAGCACCGTCAGGCGAGCCTCGAGGAGCTCGGCCGTCTGGCGGATCCGCCCCTCACCAAGGACGCCGTGGCCGGGCGGATCCGGCGCCTGCTCGCCACTGCGGACAAGCGCGCGGAGGATCTGGGCATGCCCGGAACCGACCACGGAGTGGACGAGGACCGATTACCCCCGTCACCGGACCCAGGACGTTGATAAGATCGTCGTGGTCGTCGGTCACTTCCGGCGCCGTCCGAGCGTACAAGGGCGTGCGCACCATGTCAGTACCGGAATTTCGCAGTTCTCTGCGAATCTAGGAGGAACCCTTGACCATCAAGGTTGGAATCAACGGATTCGGCCGCATCGGCCGTAACTTCCTGCGCGCCGCACTCGAGCAGAAGGCCGACATCCAGATCGTCGGTGTGAACGACCTCACTAACAACGCCGCGCTCGCGAATCTCATCAAGTACGACTCGATCGGTGGCGTGCTGCCCTACGACGTCTCGTACGACGACGACTCGATCACCGTCGGGGAGAACACCATCAAGGCGTTCGCCGAGCGCGATCCCAAGAACATCCCGTGGGGCGAGATCGGTGCGGACGTCGTCATCGAGTCCACCGGCATCTTCACCGACGCCGAGAAGGCCAAGGCCCACCTCGAGGCCGGCGCCAAGAAGGTCATCATCTCGGCCCCCGGCAAGAACGAGGACGGCACCTTCGTCATCGGTGTGAACGAGGGCGACTACGACCCCGCGAACCACCACATCATCTCCAACGCGTCCTGCACGACCAACAGCCTCGCCCCCGTGGCCAAGGTGCTGAACGACGAGTTCGGGATCGTCAAGGGTCTGATGACCACCGTCCACGCCTACACCTCGGACCAGGTGCTGCAGGACGGCCCCCACTCGGACCCCCGCCGTGCACGTGCGGCCGCGCTGAACATCGTCCCGACCACCACCGGTGCGGCCAAGGCCGTGGCGCTGGTGCTGCCGGAGCTCAAGGGCAAGCTGGACGGCTACTCGCTGCGCGTTCCGGTCCCCACCGGCTCGATCACCGACCTCACCTTCGAGGCATCGCGCGAGGTCTCCGTCGAGGAGATCAACGCCGCCATCAAGAAGGCTGCAGAGGGCCCGCTGAAGGGGATCCTGCGCTACACCGAGGATCCGATCGTCTCCAAGGACATCGAGGGCGATCCGCACTCCTCGATCTTCGACAGCCAGCTCACCAAGGTGAACGGCAACCTGGTGAAGGTCTTCACCTGGTACGACAACGAGTGGGGCTTCTCCAACCGCCTCGTCGAGCTCTCGCAGCTCGTGGGCAAGTCCCTCTGATCCACCGGTCGTCGTACTGACGACCCGGATCACCCCGGAGCCCACCGGTCACCACCCCGAAGGGTCGGTGGCCGGTGGGCTCCGGTCGTCTCACGAGTCCGCGCCGAGCGATGGCGCGTTCGCCCGAACCTGAAGGAGCACCATCGTGCTGAAGACCATCGACTCGCTCGGAGAGCTGCGCGGCAAGCGCGTGCTCGTCCGGGCTGATCTGAACGTCCCGCTGGACGGGACCACCATCACCGATGACGGTCGCATCCGCGCCGCCCTGCCCACCCTCACCCGGCTGGTCGAAGCCGGTGCACGGGTCGCCGTGATCTCCCACCTCGGCCGCCCCAAAGGCGCACCGGAGGACAAGTACTCCCTGAAGCCGGTCGTGGGCCGTCTCGGCGAGCTGCTGGGCCAGGACGTCGCCTTCGCGACGGACACCGTCGGCAGCTCCGCGCAGGAGGTCGTGGCCGGGCTTGAGGATGGCCAGGTGGCCGTGCTCGAAAACCTGCGGTTCAACCCGGGGGAGACCTCGAAGGACGAGTCGGAGCGGCTCGCCTTCGCCGAGCAGCTCGCCGCCCTCGGTGATGCCTTCGTCTCCGACGGCTTCGGCGTCGTCCACCGCAAGCAGGCCTCCGTGTACGAGCTCGCCACCCTGCTGCCCTCGGCCGCCGGTGAGCTGGTGCTGCGTGAGGTGGAGTCCCTGCGCAAGGTCACCGATTCTCCGGAGCGCCCCTTCGTGGTGGTGCTCGGCGGTGCGAAGATCGCCGACAAGCTCGGAGTCATCGACAGCCTGCTGGGCAAGGCCGATCGCATCCTGATCGGCGGCGGCATGGCCTACACCTTCCAGAAGGCGCAGGGCTACGAGGTCGGCAAGTCGCTGCTCGACGAGAGCAAGCTTGACGTGGTGCGCGAGTACCTCGAGCGCGGCGAGAAGAACGGTGTCGAGCTGGTCCTGCCCGTCGACACGGTGGTGGCACCCGAGTTCTCCGCCGACGCGCCCGCGACGGTGGTCCCCTCCTCCGAGATCCCCTCGGATCAGGAGGGCATGGACATCGGCCCGGAGACGGCGAAGCTGTTCGGCGAGAAGATCGCCGATGCAGCGACCGTGTTCTGGAACGGCCCGATGGGTGTCTTCGAGTTCGAGAGCTTCGCCAAGGGCACCTCGAGCGTCGCGGATGTGCTCTCGAAGGCTCCCGGCTATACCGTGGTCGGCGGTGGCGACTCCGCCGCCGCGGTCCGCATCCTCGGATTCGACGAATCCCTCTACTCGCACATCTCCACCGGCGGCGGCGCGAGCCTCGAGCTCATCGAGGGCAAGGACCTGCCGGGCATCTCAATCCTCGAGGAGGACTCCAAGTGACGACCCGTACCCCGCTGATGGCGGGCAACTGGAAGATGAATCTCGACTGGAAGCAGGGCCTGTCCCTGGTCGAGGAGCTGGGAGAACAGCTCAAGGGTCTCGACACCTCGGTCGTCGAGACCGTCGTGCTCCCCCCGTTCGTGGACCTGCGCACCGTGCAAGTCGCCGTGGACGCCGGCAAGCTGCCGATCGCCTACGGCGCGCAGGACATCTCCGAGCACGAGTCCGGTGCCTACACCGGCGAGGTCTCGGGGCAGATGCTGAAGACCCTGGGCTGCACCTATGTCGCCGTCGGCCACTCGGAGCGTCGCCAGTACCACGGCGAGGACGAGCAGGTCACGAACGCTAAGGTTCGGGCAGCCTTCGCCGCGGGGCTCACCCCGATCCTGTGCGTCGGAGAGCCGCTCGAGGAGCGCAAGGCCGGGAACCATGTCCCGTTCACCCTCGCGCAGCTCACGGGCGGCATCGAGGGTCTGACCGCCGAGCAGGCGGCGAAGATCGTCATCGCCTATGAGCCCGTGTGGGCGATCGGCACCGGCGAGGTGGCCAGTGCAGACGACGCGCAGGAGGTCTGCCAGGCGATCCGCGAGGCGCTGCGCGAGCTGCACGGCGATGTCGTCGCCGACGCGGTCCGCGTCCTCTACGGCGGCAGCGTGAAGTCGTCCAACGTGGTCGAGCTGATGGGCAAGGCCGATGTCGATGGCGCCCTCGTCGGCGGAGCCTCGCTCAAGGCCGAGGAGTTCGCCAAGATCGCGGGCTTCCAGGGCTGAGCGACGTACTGCGAGCTTGCGAGCGGTAGAAGCTCAGCAGGTTCAGCGCAGGCTGAGCGACGTACTGCGAGCTTGCGAGCGGTAGAAGCTCAGCAGGCGAGAGCCTTGCCACGCGGGCCGGACCCAGTACGGGTCCGGCCCGTGCCGTATGCTGGATCAGTCCGTCGTACCCCGTGGAAGGTGCCTGCACTCGTGGATCTGCCCCTGCTGAAGCTCATCCTTCAGGTCATGCTGGCCGTCCTCGGTCTGCTCACGATCATGTTCGTCCTGCTGCATAAGGGACGTGGCGGCGGGCTCTCCGATATGTTCGGCGGCGGTGTCTCCTCCAATGCGAGCGCCTCTGGGGTGGCCGAGCGCAATCTCAACCGCCTCACGGTGGGTGTCGCGGTCAGCTGGGGCGTGTGCGCAGTCGGCCTGGGCATCGTGGAGAAGCTGCTCTGAGCCTTCGCCTCCGGTCTCTTAAAGGCCGCTGAGTCGTATGAGAAGGGCCGGTCACCATGGTGGTGACCGGCCCTTCTCGCGTTCTCAGCGTCCCGTGGGACTGCTCATTGCGGCAGCTGCCCGGCGGCGGCGGCGTCGAGGAACCAGGTCGTCGACTCCAGGCCGCGCACTGCCGAGGCAGGGACTTCCCAGGGGTTGATGTCCTGGTGACCGTCGCGCACCGCGCCGGCCTTCTCCTCGCCGGCGACCAGCAGTGCCACATGGCGGGAGGAGTTCAGCACCGGCCACGTCAGCGAGATCCGCTCCGAGGGCGGCTTCGGCGAGTCGGTGACCCCGATCGCGCTCGCTGCCACCTGTCGCTGATCCGGATGCTCGGGGAACAGCGAGGCGATATGACCGTCAGGTCCCACGCCCAGCATCACCACATCGAAGAACGCCCGGCCGCGGGTGCGGAACGGCTGATCGCCGCCCATCTGGTCCAGCTGCTGCCCGTACCAGGCGGCGGCGTCGTCCAGTGACATGCCGTCCGCGGGGGAGGGCATCACATGGATGTTGCGGGCCGGAAGCCCGGACTCGGCCTGGAGCGGCGCGAGCAGCGAGTCACGCACCGCCACCTCGTTGCGATCCTCGGAGTCCGAGGCCACGAAGCGTTCGTCGCCCCACCACAGGTGCAGGCGGCTCGCATCGACCCCTGCGGCGTCCAGCGCTGCGGGCAGCGCAGCGGCGGTCTTGGTGCCGACCGTCCCGCCGGTGAGCACCAGGTGCGCGAGCGGACGCTCCTCGAGGGCGGCTGCGAGCTGCTTCGCGGTGTGCTCTGCGGCAGCGGCCGCGACCCCGTCCGCGTCGGGCAGCACCTGGTCGACGGGATCGGGCTTGCCCCCGGCGAAGGTGGCGGTGTCATCGATGCTGCTGTACGTGGTGGCGAGCACCTCGCCGTAGACCTCGTCGGGGTCCAGTCGGCGCAGCTCCTCGGTGATGAGCTCAGCGAGCGTGCGGCGCGGCATGGTGACGTGCTGTCCGGTGTCGTCACCGGGGAGCTTCATCACGATCGAGGCGTCATCGACCCGGGTGAGGTCGATGGTGCCGTCCTGGCGGACCAGACGGACGCTGTGCACACCCGCATAGTCGACGTCGCCGCCGTTGGGGGGCAGCACCTCCGCCTCGACCCCGAGGGCGTGCTCGAGCCAGCCGGCCATGAGCACCACCGAGGGGTTGTCGACCGTGCCGGCGACCTCCACCTTGGTGGGGGTCGAGATCGGCGGGACCTCGTAGGCGCTCGCGACCAGTCCGCGCCAGCGGGTCAGCCGCGCCCAGGCGAAGTCGGAGTCGCCGCTGGCGTAGCCGCGGCGCAGCCGCTTGAGGGTCCCCAGCGGGTCCTGGCAGGCGGCGGAGTCGGTGATGCGACGCTGGGACATCGAACCCAGCACGTCATGGATGGGGGAGGAGGGAGCATTCTCCGGCCACCAGGTCACGATCGGGGCATCGGGGAGCAGCAGCGCCATCACCAGGGTGTCCAGCGACCACAGCACGTCCCCGCGGGCACGCAGGATCACGATCTCCCCGGCGCCGGCGTCACGGCCCACCCGGATCTCCGCGTCCAGGCCGGAGTTCTCAGCCTCCGGCTCCGCATCGACCACGATCACCCGGGCAGGATGCTCGTGGCTGGCGGCGATGGCCGCCTCGAGCGGCTCCTCGACATCGCCGGTGGCGACGATGATCAGGGTGAGGACCCGGCCGATGGTGTTCGCGCCGAACGTCTCCCGCATCTCGATCATCTGCTTGTTGATCGCCGATGCGGTGGTGTCGGTCAGGGTGGTGATCACGGTCGCCTCCAGGTACGCCCGTCGAGGGCGAGCATCTCGTGCGCGGTATCGGGGCCCCAGGTGCCGGGGCGGTAAGGAGCGGGGTCGAGGTTCTGGGCCCAGAACTCGGTGATGGGGTCGAGGATCTTCCAGGAGAGCTCGACCTCCTTCTGCCGCGGGAACAGCGGCGGGTCCCCGAGCAGCATGTCCAGGATCAGCCGCTCGTACGCCTCCGGTGACTCCTCGGTGAAGTTCATGCCGTAGGCGAAGTCCATGGTCACGTCCCGCACCTCCATCTGGGTGCCGGGGACCTTCGAGCCGAAGCGCATGGTGACGCCCTCATCGGGCTGGACCCTGATGACGATCGCGTTCTGACCCAGATCCGCGGTGTCCGTGGAGCGGAACGGCAGGAACGGGGCACGCTTGAAGACGACTGCGATCTCGGTGACGCGGCGGCCCAGCCGTTTGCCTGCACGGAGGTAGAAGGGGACACCGGCCCAGCGGCGGGTGGCGATGTCCAGGCGCATCGCGGCGAAGGTCTCGGTGGTGGAATCGGCGGGGATGCCGTCCTCCTCGAGATAGGGACGCACCTGCTCGCCTCCCTGCCAGCCGCCCACGTACTGGCCGCGAGCGGTGTGCGCCGCCAGATC